>NZ_JABXKJ010000198.1 GCF_017115085.1 Nostoc sp. NMS7
ACCACTTAACGCAACGCTGGGTAGTCATGGTCAACGGTAAAGAAGTATTTCGTGCTAACACTCTAATGCGTTGCGATCGCTTCATCTGCATTCACTACAAAGACGGCTCATTACCTGTGCAGGAGAAAGAAGCAACACCCCCCACGACCGAAAACCGAATCATGGCGCATATCTTCAACGAGTGCCAGAATTATGGGTTTGAAATTCTCGATGATGGCATTTACAACAACAACGGCGTGAAACTGGGGCAAGTCGGATGCACTGATGGTAACTGGTGGGTGAAGGAGGGTTGTTCAGACCAACAGCAGTATTCTAACTCGGTCTATGATGCTGTGCGCTCATTGTCGATGGTGGACGTGTTTACTGATGGTAAATCCATTTTTGATGAATATTTTTTAGAGCAACCCTTAGAACAGCTAACTGGCAATAAATTGCAACGGCTGCTGGAGAGAGCGGAGTTAGTCACAGCGTAATTAAGAAGTCAGAATCCAGGAGTCAGGAGTCAGTAAAGAAACAAAGAGCAGGGTGCAGAAGTTAATAAAATCTGCCTTCCTTTCTCCTCTTTTTCCCACCTCTTCCCGAAATTCTGACTTCTGAATTCTGACTCCTGAATTCTTCTCTCATTTTCCCTTCATTCACCAATCAATATGCAACCTACGATCTCAATCCCCCAACACTGGGGCTACCCTCGCTTTGCTTTGGAACAGCGTACACAAAACGGTATCATTTTGGGATTTTATTACTACCCAAACGGTACTGAATTAGCCGAGCAATGTGGTGAAGGTTGGCGTTATGCGCTGATGCCTAAGAAAAATTCTGATGAATTATTCCACTTTGAAGAGAATCAAATCAAACCCCTTTCTCCACAGGAATTATTCTTGCAGATACGCGCAGAGATTGAGTTTTATCAACAACAGATAGCAACTCTGCAACAACAGTTAGTCGCAATGACTGGAGGTTTCACAAATGCCTAAGACAGTTGATAACTACCTTGAACGTAGAGCTAATCATCTGCTGCGTTTGATTCGGCTTTGTGGCGGTTGTATTCCGTTACATCGTTTGCAATTGCAATTCTCGGATTCAGTGATTCAAACTCTGCTGGATAAAGAACTGGTGCAAGTACAGAACACTGGACGCGGCTTTTTCTTGGAGATTGCCGAGGATTTTTAACTCTTAATTGAAGAGGACACAATCATGAAACTTTACGCGAAGACCATTCCACAGACTTTACCCGATTGGGCAACCACCGTTACAAAGGGTGCAGATTTATTTGAGGTTGAAATTAACGATGAACACCCGAATTTTCAATCTTTACTTGAAGAGTTAGCCACGGAGATTGAACCAGGAACTTTTGGTGTAAAGGCAGAGGATTTATGTTCCAGGCTTGGCATAGAAATGTCTAACCCCAATCTCTGCCAATTACTTGAACAAGCCCAAACCCTGATATCCCTTATTGCTACGCACCCAGACTACAAACAACTACTGAACGAGGGATATAGCCCTGACTTAAACATTGCTGATGCAAGCACTGCCCTAACTTATCTCCAATGGGAGCTAGACCGGAATCGAGAAACTTCTGATTAGTACAAAAGCGTTCACTTGAATAAGTGCCGCTTATTCAAGTGAACGCACGGAAGTTTCTCTCCCGCTACAGAATTCCCATTATTACACACAGAACACCAATCAATGAAACTTTAATCGAGGTGAAACATGACTGCTGAAATCAAATTAGGTTTATGCAACCCTCCCGAACCCATCTATTTATATGTCAATCAAGGGGAAGTAGATGGGGAATCTTACGTTTGGTACAAGTTCGATATCAGTCAGGATAAGAAAATACCCGTGACTCAAAGAGCGTTAACTGGGTATCTAGCTGAACTCCGCCTAACGACTAAAGAATTCAAAGGAAAGGACAATCTCAAACTTGATATTGTTGTCAGTGCTGATGAACTTTACGTCGTCAGAACTGGTATTGAAACCAATTTCGCCAAAAGCTTCCTTTTAGCTGCCTCATTAGTCCAAGATTTTTCTAAGCCACTGATTATCGTTGCAAATGCTGGTGACGAAAACACGGTTTTTTGCAATCTTTATGATGCTGCAAGCAAAACCAAAATTTACAGGGAATGGAGTAGAGATTTGGATTGGGCAACAATCATTCGTGACATTCAAATTTTATTAGTTGGGAATTCCTCAACTACTCCATCCACGCCAAAACTTAGCGTAGTTCCTCAACCAGTACACCCCCAGGATTTACGAGTTAAAAATATCCGCACCTTGCTTGATTATCCTCTTGATTTGGTCAGAGAGTGGTTGCAATTTCAGGATGTTGACCGCCCAAGTCTACTTTATATTACCAAGATTAATGAACTGGTAAAAACAATGTGTTTGGCTTGGGCAGCAGACAAGTGCGAGTATCCCAATCATGCTGAATCTTCGTATCAAAATCAAGTTGTTGATGCCGTTGCTAGCGGTGCTGATGAGTTAACAGCAATCAACGCATGGATACAACAGTTGCAAACGGCAAAGACTGGGGCAGGCTGAACCGGAATTTAGAAGTCGGAAGTCAGAATAATTCTGGCTTCTCATTTATTCAAATTACCAAACAGGAATTACCCATGAGAGTCATCGTTACAGTAGTCGAAAAAATCATTAGTGAAGCCCATATTGATATCCCTGATTGGCTGGATCAATCTGTAATCAAGCAGCACATCGTAGACCGCTACAACACTGGGGGAATGCAGACTGAGATGAACATCTTCCAAGTAGATTTTGAATCTATCAGCGCTCGGATTGTCAAAGAACATTCTGATACTAAATCTGCATCAATAGGGGAGGTGAGATTATGAGTATCAAATGGACTGATGAAGAACTCGCAATTATTGAGGCGAAAGCTGAAGTCTACACAGTAAAACAAATAGCTTCAATCTTCAAAAGACGAGGATATCAACGCACACCAATTGCAATTTATCTGAAGTTAAATAGCTTAGGTTATTCCGCACGCCCCACGCTTGATAATTATAGCTGTCAGGAAATTGCTCAAGTTCTTCAATTGAATTTCTCAACTGTTACAAGATGGGTAAAACGAGGATGGCTTCAAGCTACAAAACGTTCTGCTAGACATTATCAAATTCGGAAATGGCATCTCAAACAATTTCTTGACCATCCGCCCCAATCAATTAAAAAACGTATTACCTCTCTTGATCCAGAAGCCATTAATTACTTATTAGGGAGACGCGCATGATTGACCCAATCACTCCCTTTAAAACTCAAAAAGTCCTTGACCTTTGTTCTGGTATTGGCGGCTTCACCCTCGGTCATTTGATTAGCGGTGGTTTTGAAACTGTGGCATTTTGCGAAATCAACGAATATTGCCAGCAGGTGTTAAGTCTACGCTTCCCACAAATTCCAATTATTCCAGACATTCATGATATTACAACTGAGTCTCTTGCAAGAGTCGGAGTTAGAGAAGTTGACGGTATCATCGCCGGACTCCCCTGCCCTCCCTTTAGCCTCGCCGGAAAACGCCTTGCATCCCTTGACTCGCGCAACCTGTTCGGAGAGTTCTTTAGAATCATTTGCGAGGTTCGACCACAGTGGGCGATTGTGGAAAACGTACCCGGACTGCTTACTGCTGAAGGCGGTGAATTTTTCCGTGCCCTACTGTGGCAGTTTGCCCAGATGGGGTTCGATGTCGAATGGGGAGTGCTTTCAGCTTACGCAGTGGGAGCCGTCCACAAACGGGAGCGTGTCTGGATCATTGCTACCAACTCCCAAAGCGCAGGATGGCAATCACCCCGGAATTGCTACCCACAAGCCGGGACAGACGCTGCACCTGTCGGCGGCGGTGATGCTACCCACACCAATTGCTGGCGACTGGAAAAGCGGCAGCCCCTACCAATTGAACAAACAGCGTCCGCCCAATCTCAAGGATGTAGCCGCCGGATTGGATACAGCCACTTCTCGCGCCCTCAACCCTCATTTCGTGGAGGCAATGATCGGTGTACCGCTCTTCTGGACAGATGTATCGTCACCCACAGAGAAATTGACGATTGGCTCACCGCAGCCACAATCCCCACTTTCAATCGGCTCAGTCGTGGCGAGATTACAGCACTTCCGGCAGATAGCCAAAAAGAATATCGCCAACTCTATGCAGAATACCAAAGCCTCAGAAGACAACACAAACAACAGTTGATGGCTTTAGGTAATGCCATTGTCCCCCAATGCGCTGCACTAATTTTTGAACGTCTGAAAAGAATTTTATCTCAACAACAGAAAAACTAATGATTGACCACATTAACGCACTTCAAACAAGTTGGTATCTTTCCCCTCCTTGGGGCAAAACAATTCCACCTATTGCAGTTAATTTACTGGAGAGAGTTTTCCTGCGAACCACGAGAACTTTTGGCTACTGCTGCGGTATGCAATGGAAACACGAATGTTGGATTTATTCAATTGATTGCCGTAATGAAATACTCCACGCCACACAAAACCAAATCATCGGAACTGGAGAATTAGAACCGATCACTGTGCAAAAACCTGCTTTCGTTCTGGGGCAAAGAGTGATCCTCTGTTCTCATGATAAAGGAACAAAACAGCGTCTCATTTTAGGGATTGCGCTGGTGAATAATTCTTGGTTTTACGTTGTTGAATTGATGTCGCCAACGTTAACTCAATCAATGACTATATCCAATCGTTTCTCATTAGTCGGTGAAAAAAGTTTGATGCGGGTAAATGTTTGATTCTTTCTAATCACACAACGAAAAACTATGTTGCTTCTCAAAATTGCCGAAATCATCGAACAGATATCTCTAGAGATTCAGATCCACCCACACTCTTGGGGCAAGTAGCACAGCCGGTTCACATATCAAAAACTCAGAGGAAGTGAAGTATGGATGCAATTATAAAGCGTGAAAATCAGCCAAGCCCATTTGACCAAATCAAGCAGGTTGATACAGATGGCAATGAGTATTGGTTAGCTCGTGAATTAATGCCCATATTGGGATATCAGCAATGGCGACAATTTGACGATGCAGTATCTAGAGCGATCGCAGCTTGCGAAAATATAGAGCAAGAGAGCGAAAAACACTTTTTGCGTCTGACCGCAAAAAGTACCGGAGGTAGACCTAGAGACGATTTCAAACTCAGTCGCTATGGTTGCTATTTAACCGCGATGAATGGTGATCCACGAAAACCAGAGATAGCAGCAGCGCAAAGTTATTTTGTTGTGAAAACGCGAGAGGCTGAAACCCAAACCCAGTTAAAAGCCATGACTCAAATACAGTTACTCGCCGCTCTAGCACAACAATTGGCAGAGCAAGAACAGCATTTACTCCAACAACAACAGCAACAGACCGAAATTTTGCACCGACTAAAAGCTGTTGAAGTTGAGCAAGATAGGGTAAATACCCCATGCGGGCATAAATATAGTGTTGTTGGATTTGCCAATCTTCAAGGTTTAGAAATCTCGGTAAAAGAAGCGGGTACTAAAGGTCGAAAGGCAAGCGCATTGTGCCGAAAACAGGGAATAGAAATAGAGCGCATTCATGATCCACGTTTTGGAAAAGTTGGTTTGTATCCAGAAAGTGTGTTGATTGAGGTTTTCTCTACTGGTCAAAACTAACAGCAACTCCTTCAGCACACATTCAATAGTAGGAGAAAAACACCATGCAACAACTCAATTTGTTTCCTGAATCTTCACCAGTTTTACCCGTCAGTTATTACCCCGATTTCTTAAATCTTGAACAAGCAAATGAACTTTATCAACACTGCTTAAAACTGGAGTGGCAGCAGAATCAAATCAGGATCGCGGGTAAAACAATGCCCGTCCCCCGCTTGGAATGCCTGTACGGTGACAAAGGCTGTGATTACCTATACTCGAACAGCGTATTTTTGAAACCCCTTACTTGGACAAACAATCTGGCTAACTTGCGGGACAGAATCACTGCGCTAACTGGCTATAAGTTCCGCATCGTCATTGGTAATCAATACTGCACTGGCCAGGATTCGATTGGTTGGCACGCTGACAACGAACCATCGATGGGATTTAACCCTGCAATTGCATCAGTCAGCTTGGGGTCATGTCGCAAATTCCAAATCAAACCCATCGGCGGCAGACCAACAGACTTCTGGCTCGAACATGGGAGTTTGCTTGTGATGCACCCAAGCTGTCAGTCTACACATCTGCATCAGGTTCCCAAGACCAACAAAGTCGTTAGCACACGTATTAATCTCACATTTCGACCACACACCGGGGGCGGGAGATGATTCTGACAAGTCCAGTGATCATGTAAAATGACAGTCTCTTAGTTCATGTGTACTAATTAATCCGGTTAAAAAGCAGTCAATAGGACGAAAAAAACAACTACCAATACAAGTCCTGTTGATTGCTGAACTGAAAACGACGGTTTTTTAACCTGTAGCTGCGTAACTAACAGCAAAGGCGGTATAGCTCAATACCCCAAGCTTTGCATTGCTTAAAAATATTGGAGGGGACATGAATTTCCAAACTGATTCTCAAGCAAAACATTTAACTGAATGGCGGGGCAGTGGGGTTGACGAAGAAATCTTTCAGCTGAATGCGCGATCGCTCTACGGCACAACACCTTACGAATATCTTCTCTACAGTCCCAAAATCTCCCGTCGCAATGATGGGCGCTTACGAGACAGAGACTTGAAGAAATACCAGCACATTGAACTAGGCGGCTGGTGGTGCAATGGCGTTGACCCCCTCAACAACTACGTCCTAATGATGTGGGGCTGCTTCAAACCAGACTTCCCTCGACGCGATCGCCAGAAAATCCACAAGTTCATCAAGTACGAACATCCATATAGAGAAGAAACACGCGTTTTCTTCCTGTTAGTGCCAAATCGCATCTGGGTAAAAGTTTCCCTACGTTGCGGTATCCCCATCACCGAAGAAGATTTACAGCACCCTGGCGGTTTCTGGCACTGGGTTTGGCTGCACAACGTACCAGTGACAATCGTGGAAGGTGTCAAAAAAGCGGGGGCATTACTGACTGCTGGTTATGCTGCGATCGCAACTCCGGGAGTAAACGCAGGATACCGCACTCCCCAAGATGAGTACGGTACTGCCATCGGTAAACCATTCCTGATTCCCGACTTGAAACATTTCGCAACACAGGGCAGACAGGTCAACATTTGCTTTGACCAGGACAACAAGCCCGAAACTGTACAGCGAGTCAGAACCGCTATCAGTCGTATGGGACGGCTGCTGGTAAATGAGGGTTGTTCGCTGCGAGTTATTGATTTACCTTTTGGACAAGAGAAAGGGGTTGATGATTTTATCGTCGCCAAGGGAAAAGAAGCATTTGACGCACTGTACAATACGGCTGTTGAACTCCAATTGTGGGAGATTAAGCTGTTTACTCTGCTGACTTACCCGCCAGCGATCGCTCTTAATCAACGATTCCTCGGACAGCTTCTCGTCCCGGAAGGTGAAAAGCTGATTATCCTCAAAGCTCCTAAAGGCTCTGGTAAAACCCAATGGCTGTCTACTGAGGTAGCGAAGGCGCATGACCAGGGGAGACGGGTATTAATTATCACCCATCGGATTCAACTTGGAGAGGCATTATGCGATCGCTTTGGAGTGAATTATGTCACAGAAGTTCACGGCTCCGAAACAGGCGATTTGTTAGGATACGGGGTATGTGTTGATTCGTTACATCAGCAGAGTCAGGCGCGATTCAACCCTAATGACTGGGCAAATGATGTCATAATTATTGATGAATGTGACCAAGTTTTCTGGCATCTGCTTAACTCTGGAACGGAAGTGCAAAAGCGTCGGGTGTCAGTTCTCAAAAACCTCAAGCAACTGATTCAGAATGTTTTGGGTAGCGAACACGGTAAGATTTATCTTTCTTCTGCTGATGTTTCCGATACTGATGTGAAATACGTTCTTTCAATGGCTGGAGAATGTCGGGTTAATCCATTCGTCATCGTCAACAACTATCGGCACATAGCCGGAAACTGCTACAACTATTCTGGGAGTAACCCGAAAAATCTCATAGCCGCACTCGACAAAGCCATTGCCAAAGGTGGGCATCATTTACTCTGCTGTTCTGCTCAAAAAGCCAAATCCAAATGGGGAACGCAAGCTTTGGAAGAACGATTCCGCCGCAAATTCCCACATTTACGGATTCTGCGAATTGACAGCGAATCTGTTGCTGACCCCTCTCATGCGGCTTTCGGCTGTATCGCTCACTTGAACGAAATTCTGACCCAGTACGATTTGGTTATCGCCTCTCCAAGTCTTGAAACTGGGGTATCTATCGACATTCAAGGACATTTTGATGGTGTTTGGGGGATTTTTCAGGGAGTGCAGCCGGTTAACTCTGTGCGGCAGATGTTGGCACGGCTGAGGGAAACTGTTGACCGTCACATTTGGGTGAGAGAGTGGGGGATGTCGGTTGTGGGCAATGGCTCTACATCCATCGGAGGATTGCTCAGAAGTCAACATGTCGCAACACAGGCTAACATTGCGCTGTTGTCGGCGGCGGATAATGATGACTACAGCTTTATTGACCAGAACTTCCAGCCAGAGTCATTGCAGACTTGGGGTAAGCGTGGTTCTGTGATTAACGTTGAAATGCGGCGCTATCGAGAATCGGTGCTTGCAGGTTTGGTCGAGGATGGTTACACCATTATTGATGCCGACGATGCATCGGATGATGAGAGTGGGGCTGTAATCGAGTCGGTTAAAGCGGCAAGTGAGCAATTGTATACTGCGGAGTGTGAAGCGATCGCGGATTCTCCAACCATCTCTGATGCCGAACTCAAGAAGCTGCAAGACACAAGGGCGAAAACCAAAACTGAACGACACCAGCAGCGCAAGGCTGAATTGTCCCGTCGCTATGAAGTTGAAGTTACGCCTGATTTGGTCGAGAAAGATGACGATGGGTGGTATCCTCAACTGCGGATGCACTATTATTTGACACTGGGACGGGAATTTCTGACGAACCGTGATATTAAACGGGCTAAGGCGCAGTTAGAATTGGGGCAGAATTCGATTTGGAAACCAGATTTTAACAAGGGGCAGATGTTGTCATCGGTGCTGTTGTTAGAAGAACTGAATCTGTTGCAGTTGCTTACGCCTGGGGAACGGTTACGCTCTTCTGACGAGGCAATGCAGGAATTTAAAGCACTGGCACTAAAGCATCGGTATGTTATCAAGAATTACCTGAATGTCAGTATCTCGGAAAAACTGACCCCAATAGCGATCGCACAGAAATTACTTGCCAAGATTGATTTGAAGTTGAATTATGTTGGTCGGTTGGGTAAGCGTGAAAATCGGGAGTGCGTCTATCGGTTTGTCCCGCCTGATGATCAGCGTGATTCGATTTTTGGACAGTGGCTCAATCGGGATGAAGTATTTCTTAGTGAGTCTGTGTCAGTCACGAACAATATAGAATTACAAACACCAGGTATTGACACGGAATCTCTTGACAATTCCCAAACATTTACCCAGGAAGATCCTGAAGTCCAAGGATGGAAGGGGTTACACCTAAAGCTGCGCCAAGGACTCGGCAGTGTTGGACACTTCTACCAACAGCTGGTTTCCCAGCTTGGTGAGGCTGTTGGGGTGGCTGATGGGGAGCCTTACTGGAATGCATATCTTGGGCAGTGGCAAGTTTGGGTTAAGTTTGCAGACGAGTGTAGGTCTGTGGTCTGTGATTGGTTGGTGGTGGTTGGCTAATCTGGTTGGGTGTCTGTTGTGGGTGACTGGTAAATTTGGCGCAATTCTTCAATTGTGCTGGCTGCTTCCAGTCCTGTAAGAACTGCTCTCAATTGCTCCACACCCTCAATTGTTGAAATTTCTGGTAATAGGCTTGACCCATCCGTACCAAATTTCAGTTTTAAACCCAATTTAATCCCTTCTAACAATCCCTGACGAATACCACTGCGCTCAAAAGAAGTAACATACTGCATACGTTGCTCTGACTCCAATTGCTCTACTTCAAAAAGAAACTCTCGTTCTAAATCTAATGGTAGCGTTAGCATCCAGTCTATAAAAGCCAATAAATTTAGAATATCCTGACGCTCAAATCCTTGGTTATACAGTCGTCGCACTAAAGCCAGCTTGGATTGCTTGCGCTGTAACCTATCATTACGGGTTTCTAATGCCGCTAAGTGTGCCATTACTACTGTAGCAAACGGGTTACGACTAGCTTCTAATTCAGACTGTCTTTGTTGATAGTCTATCAGTTTGATCACTGGAAATTGAAAATTCACACTACAACCGAACAACTCATAACCAAACTGATTCGGTCGCCAGTTGGCACGTTCATCACCTAACACTGCCAAAGATACCACTGGACGTTTATATCTATCATAGATTCGATAGTTGTAGGTGTACATTCTTCTCCCAAAGTTCGACTCTTCCTGGGATTGGATTTCCACATGAATCAATACCCAGGTTTCTGAACCATCTTTGAGATAAATTTTTACGAGCTTATCTGCCAGATGTTTCCCCAGTTCGGCATCACGAACCACCTGCTCCAATTCTTTATCCAAGAACTCTGGTTGTTTTGTCCAATCTATTTGCTCATGTGCTTGGGGAAAGAAGAACAGCATGAAGTCTTCAAAATACAGTTGTAGTATCTGTTTCCACGGGCTATCAAATTCTGTCTGCGGATTTTCATCAATCATGTTGTCAAGCTGAAACTAAAATATTAATATAGTACATTATTACTAGAGAACTTGAGCAAATTAATTATCATGTTGCAAGTAGTCAGACAAATTAAAGAACGCAGTAAAGTTAAGCTCAAACGGAAAGATATTAAATACGAGCTTTGGCGTTTGGATGATGGTGAATTTAGAAAACTTCGGCAAAAAAGCCTTCCCATTAAAGATGACTATATGTTTTATATGCACTTTTATCTTTCCGAACGTGAGAACAAAAATAAACTCAATTTGGCTGAATTATATGTCTGTTTAACGCACTTATTTGGTGATAGCAGTGATTGGATTGACGATTGTCAAGGTACTTTTTCTTTTCCAGTATTATTGGTTTTAGAAAAAGCACAAGGCAGATTCTTCTATTTAATTAATATTTATGATAATAGGGGTACACTGTATATTAGCTTTTACAGGGTTCTGGACGCTGAGGTAGAAGGTTATGATACTCAAATACTTCGTGAACCTTTTGAAATAGAATTTTCTCGCCAAGAAATCAACTATTTCATCAGCTATTTTTATGGTTATCTTGAGGGCTGTTTTGAAAGTAGAAGACTCTTGATACTATCTGAGCAGTTTTTCAAGAAGATTGGTTCTGAGTATATCCTTTATGGCTATAAAGATGAGCATTATTTTGAGGAAAAATACCAATCTCAATCAGCATATCTTGCAGCTATTGAAAGTTTAGAGTCAATTGGTATTAGTTCCATAAGTTCACAGAATATCAATAATATTTTGCAAACCATAACTAGCGAAATAATCGACAATTGACTCATTACATTACGACAATACTACGCTTTTAATGAATTAGAGCAAAATAGATGAAACAAGTAGTTAGACAAATTCGGGAACGTATTAAAGTTGAACTTGAATTAAACAATATTAAATATGAACTTTGGAGACTAGACGATGCTGAATACAGACTACTCAAAGTAAATAGTATTGATATTAAACATAATTTTACCCTGCCCTAATTCTCGAAAAAATCCTCGCTCTGATCGCCACCCATCTCAACGTTGAGCCAGTGGAGCTTGTGCTGATTACTACAGGCGAACATAATTCTTCATTCTGGTTAGTTGCACCCCATAAGCATTTTGCATTGTAGTTAGCTCCAAGAGATTCAATAGGGTTGCTGTTCTACGAACGCCGATACGCCTAGTTATCCCTACATCTCTCATCTTTCTAAAGAACAAAATATGGATGACATAGCAAAGAATTGCCTACGACAGGTGGGTACACCATCGTACTGGCTCAATTTCTGCTACTAATAGTGGCAGAGAACTATTGTAATTGTCAACCAAATATTGCAGAATATGGGCAGTCGGGAAGAGATAGAAGAGGTCGTAATGATACCACTAAGTGAAGTGGGTTCTATTAGATGGACAGAGCAACGCAGTCAAAAACTGCGTTCATTGCGTGGCAATATGCCATTGGTAAGTTTGTCCAAAAAGCTAAAAGAGCATGGTGTTGATATCTCTCGCCAGTATTTAAACAAGATGGAAACCGAGTTAGAAGTCAAAGGGGCAACCCCTGAGATGATCGTTGGGTTATGTAAAGTATTTGGCTGTAGCTTGGCTGAATTATTATGTTTGAAATCAACCAAAATCGTGCAACTAGGGGTTGACGAAATGTAACTAAAAGTTGCAGAATATTTGTAAGGTCAAAGGAAAGCAAATTGCTTTTCCCAAAACGCTTTCATAATTAGCAGTACATTACCCACAGTTGGGCGACACCGAACAGCCCGATGTTCGCAGAGCGTCTCCAATAGAAGGCTCACTCCAAGAAACGCGATTGGTTAACAGTGTGCAACAGCCGATCTATGTTTACGCTTGTCACGATCCGGCTGTTGCGGCTGGGTTGACCAAAGCTATAGAAGAGTTCTTTGCTCACCCTAGCCCTGGTGCAGCGCTAAGGCAGGCAGGTGCTTTCTCAAAGAAAGCTGTAGTTACTGCTTGATGGTCATCGGTCATTGGTCATTAGATATTGGTCATTGGTCATTAGATATTGGTTAAGCAGAGCGATCGCCGAGTCATCAAGAATTAAAACTTTTACAACAAAGGTAAATTCTACCTTGAGGGGAAAGGATATGGAACTTGGAATTTTTCAAAAAGACGCACTCATTGAAAAACTAGCTAAGAAATTCTACGCAATTCAAGGCTATGTAGTCCGCGAAAGCTACCGGATGCAATCAGCTACGCATCCAGCAGAAAGGGCGTGTGTGGCTATGGCTTTGTTTGCTATTCAAGAATTTGAATCCATCGAAGATGAATGTTCAGATGAGGAGGTGGAGGAAGACGAAGAATTAGAAAATGAGGAGGATTAAATATGAATAAAGAACAGTGGCTAACTCTTGGAAAAACACTATTTGGACAAGACAAGATGCAATGGAAGTTTAAGTGTCCATATTGCGGTCACATTGCTTCTGTCCAAGATTACAAAAAAGCTGGCGCTCCATCTTCTGCCGCAGGATTTTCTTGTGTAGGACGATGGATGCCAGTTTGTAAAGATGCTTTCGATGATAAGGATAAGCGCAAGATTCCTTGTAATTACGCTGGCGGCGGATTAATTCAAATTAATCCCGTTGATGTTGATGGAATTAAAGTTTTTGAATTCGGAGTTTAAATTCTCATGAAACTTATTGTTCAAGTAGTAGAAAAAATCATTAGCGAAGCCCACATTCACATTCCTGATGAACTCACGGAAGATGCAATCAGACAGCACATCGTTGGACTTTATAACAGTGGCGAAATAACTCCTAATTTAAACATATTTCAGGTTGATTTTGAATCCATCAGCGCAACGATTGTTCAACAACCGCAGGAGATAGCATGAGACTCACAACTCTACAAGGCCATTACCAGTGCATTGTTATAGATCCTCCCTGGTTCTACAGACTTCGTTCTAAAGACAAAACTCACCGCAACCGCATCCCCTATCAACCAATGCGGACTGAGGAAATTCTGGCTCTGCCCATTCCCGAATTATGCGGGAGCAATGGCTGTATCCTCTGGCTCTGGTTTACGAACAATCACATGGTCGAAGCGGCTCAATGTTTACAGGTATGGGGATTTGAACTCAAAACCATCCTGACTTGGGAAAAAGTTACCAAAGATGGCACTAAAACACATCTTGGGGTGGGACATTGGCTGCGAAACTCGACCGAACATTGCGCTTTGGCTGTTCGTGGGAATGTCAAAGCTTTCTCTGGACGAACACTCACAAACGAGTCAAGCATTTTACACTCACCCCGCCGTGAGCATTCACGTAAGCCCGAACAGTTTTTTGAACTTGTAGAAAAGCTGTGTCCTGATATGACTAAGCTGGAGATGTTCGCACGTTCGTCTAGAGTTGGCTGGGATTGTTGGGGTGATGAGGCTCTGAAGTTTGATCAGCCTGTTGAGCAGAGTCAGCAAGATATTTCCTTAACTGCCTAACTAAGGAATAATTTAGGCACTAAAAGTCTATGCTCACCTGGAAAATCCAATACCAAGCTCTTAAATACTAATTTTCTGTGGGAGTGTCGGTTGTTGGCTGATACAAGGAGCGCAATTGTTCTAAGTTACTGGCCGTCTCTAGTCCCGTAAGAACTGCTCTTAATTGCTCGACATCTTCAATTCTGGAAATTTCTGGTAGTAGGCTTAAACCCTCAGTACCAAATTTTAGTTTTAAACCAACTGCAATCCCTTCTAATAAAGATTCCATTCTGGCAATTCGCTCAAATGATGTCATGTACTGCATAGACTGTTGTGCCTCCAGTTGTTCTACTTCCCTTTTAAATTCTCGTTCTAAATCTAATGGTAATGTCAACATCCAATCAATAAAACCTAACAAATTCAGAATAGCTTCGCGCTCAAACCCCTGCTCGTACAACCTACGCGCTAAAGCTAATTTCTGCTGCTTACGTTGTAACCTGTCACCACGGGTTTGTATTGCTGCCAAATGAGCCATGACCACCGTAGCAAACGGATTATGGCTCTCTTCAAGCTCCGGCAACCTTTGTTGATAGTCTAGCAGCTTGATCACAGGAAACTGAAAATCAACCGTA
>NZ_JABXKJ010000240.1 GCF_017115085.1 Nostoc sp. NMS7
ATTGATTCAACAATCGCTAATAATTTTTGCTTACCGCAACTTATTGAGCGGATACTATTAAAGGATCATCAGTAATTAACCAACCATCTTTCTCTAAAGCTAACTTAACAGCATTATGAAAAAAATCTTTTGCTGACATACAAACTTACAAGAACACCCTCCATCCTATTATATCCTCTCTCTGTGCGGCAGTCGCTCATGGGGGAAACCCCCAAGACCGCGCTGCCTTGCCTCTGCATCTCTGCGAGAGAAACACAAAAAAAGGGATAAGCAAAACGCCTATCCCCAAAAAAATCAATTAATCAATGTATCAAGTTCCAGTAGTCCAAGAATTGATGTACTCAATTTGATCTGGTGTTAGGCTATCAATCTTAATTCCAATAGCTTCCAATTTCAAACGAGCAATTTCTTGATCCACATCAATGGGAATTGAGTGCAAACCAGGTGCTAACTTACCTTTATTCTTCACTAGGTATTCAACAGCTAAAGCTTGGTTAGCAAAACTCATATCCATAACCGCGCTGGGATGTCCTTCAGCCGCAGCCAGGTTAATCAAACGTCCTTGTCCGAGAACGACAACTGATTTACCAGTTGTCAACTTATACTCTTCAGTGAAAGGACGCACTTCTTTGATTTCCTTAGCTTGAGAAGCCAAGTATTTCAAGTCAAGTTCGATATCAAAGTGACCAGAATTACAAACGATCGCACCGTCTTTCATGGCATCAAAATGCTCGGCGCGAATTACGTGCTTGTTACCGGTAACTGTGATAAACAAATCACCAACTTTAGCAGCTTCAGCCATTGGTAGAACGCGGAAACCATCCATTACCGCTTCAATTGCCTTGATGGGATCAATTTCGGTAACAATCACATTAGCACCCATACCACGGGCGCGGAGGGCTGTACCTTTACCACACCAGCCGTAACCAACTACGACAATGTTTTTACCAGCCAGCAGGATATTTGTGGCGCGGATAATCCCGTCTAAGGTCGATTGCCCAGTACCATAGCGGTTATCAAAGAAGTGCTTGGTATCAGCATCGTTGACGTTGACTGCGGGGAAGGTGAGAACGCCATCTTTGAACATGGCGCGGAGGCGCACAATTCCGGTTGTGGTTTCTTCAGTGGTGCCAATCAAATCAGCGATTTGGTGTTGGCGCTCTTGGATTAATGTCGCAACCACATCGCTACCGTCATCAATGATGATGTTGGGGCGGTGATCTAGGGCGATTTGGACGTGGCGGCTGTAAGTTGCGTTATCTTCGCCTTTTTGAGCAAAGACGGGAATTTCATGATCGAGGACGAGGCTAGCGGCTACGTCATCTTGAGTTGATAAGGGATTGCTAGCAATTAAAAGCGCGTCTGCACCACCGGCTTTCAGAGCGATCGCCAAATGTGCTGTTTCTGTTGTAATGTGGGCGCAAGCGACAAGGCGTAAGCCAGCAAAGGGCTTTTCTTGGGCAAAGCGATCGCGGATTTGCCGCAAAACTGGCATTTCCCGTCCAGCCCATTCAATACGCTGTCTTCCCAAGGCAGCTAGGCCGAGGTCTTTAACCTCGTGCTTTAATCGGGGAGAAGTTGCGGTCATCAAAAGTTTCCTCAAAAAATTAAAAAAGCTACGTAAAATTTACGCACTCTACTAGGTTATTCTACTACTGGCAATTTTTGCTTGAAAGAAAGCAAATTACTAGTCAAGAGTCCCCAAAACTAGCTTGACGGTTGATCGGCATAATGTCAACTTCAGTCCCAGGTTCTTCCTTTTTGTTTTATCTTTGGTAAGAGTAAGACTTTTATCAGTCTAGAGTCCTGATTACAAGTACATTGTCATCTGTCTAGAGATAGATAAATTACAAAAAATCTCATCTCAAGGGAAAACCGCAACTTCAGATAAGTACATTTACTAAAATTAATTGTGGAGGATGGTTATAGAAGTAGTCACTAGTAAATTTTACTCAAGGAGGTGTTTGAGTGCAATTTCAATTTTTGGCGATCGCTAGTTCAATGGCCATAGCCGTTGTATCTGTGCCAAAAGCCACAGCCCAGATTCCTTTTTTACAGCAGCTGCAAGCTCCCAACAGTGTGAGTACTGATTCAAATGATCGAGTTGTTTCGGGCTGGATTTATTTAGATGGTCGGGCATTATTTCAGATAGCGGCATCAAAAACCAACTTTCCTGAGCGTTCAGAAGACATTCAAAAGAAGTTGCAGAAAATTAGCCAAAATTACTTTCAATCACCACCGAAAACAGCAGTCAAGGTAGAAGTTCGCAAAGTAAACGAATTACCAGTAATTTATGTAAATGGTCAATATTTGATGACCATCACTTCCGAAGATGCCAGACTGCGACAGATAGATATGTCAACATCGGCAGATCAAATCACCCAAAAGTTAGAAGAAGATTTGCAAGAAGCAAAGCAAGAAAGACAAACTCAATTTTTAATCGACCAAGGTAAAATTGCTGCGGGCATCGGACTGGCAATGATTGTCATAAGTTGGGGCGTATATAGCTGGCAGCGACGTTCCAAAAAGGATTTAGTATACCCTATTGTCTCCCAACCCCCCAAAGGATTCCTAAACTCCCCAATTTCCCCAGCAGATCAACCAATTACAACCCAACTGAATAAACAGCAAAAGCAACATCTCCAAGAAGTCAAAAAACGATTGTTTCAGCTAACTCAAGCCGGAATTTGGGGAAGTGGAAGCTTCTTTATTTTGGGTCTATTTCCCTATACACGAGGGTTTCAGGTAGGAATTCTCACCGCCGCCCAATTTCCCTTGCGATTAGGTGTCGTATTATTGGGAACCTATGTAGCGATTCGTTTGACCTACGCCCTAATTGAACGCTTCACCAGCACTCTGATCATCAGTGGGGCTTTCCTAACCCCAGAAAGTTCTGAACGTCTGCAACTGCGAGTTTCCACATTTTCTGGTGTGACTAAAAGTATTGCTACTCTTATCTGCGTGGTAGTTGGGATCTTACTAGCGCTGGTATCATTGGGGATAGATATCGTTCCCTTGCTAGCGGGTGCCAGTTTAGTTGGTGTTGCAGTGTCTCTGGCCTCGCAAAACTTAATTAAAGATGCGATTAATGGTTTTTTGATCATTTTAGAAGACCAGTACGCTTTAGGCGATGTGATTACGGTGGGAGACGTGGGAGGATTAGTAGAAAATCTGAATCTGCGGATGACCCAAGTCCGGGATTCGGAAGGGCGTTTGATCACGATTCCCAATGGTGAAATTAAAGTTGTTGCCAATCTTTCTAGTCGTTGGTCACGAGCCGATTTAACAATCCCGATCGCTTACCAAGCCGATACAGAAGACGCTTTAAAATTGATTGAAACTGTTGCTGACAAGATGAATCAAGAAATGCAATGGCAGCGTCATATTTTGGAACCGCCGCAAGTTTTGGGAATAGATCAATTTGGCGATCGCGGTTTGATGATTCGCGTCTGGATTAAAACACAGCCCCTCAAACAATGGGATGTAGCACGCGAGCTTCGCCGCCGCCTGAAACTTGCCCTAGACGAAGCTGGAATTTCCATCTCTGTGCCTCAACAAGCAATTTGGGTCAATGAGGATCAGTTGGTAAATTTTCACGGGAATGGCAAAGCTAATTAGAAATGCGAATGAACTTTTGAACTCCCCTCTCCCATTTTTGGGAGAGGGGCTGGGGGTGAGGGCAAAACTTATACAGTCAGAAGCTTTCATCTGAAGTTGACACGCATGAGCTAGATATGGTTGAAATAAATGAAACCTGCTGTAGAATTCCCCAATCCCTAATTTGCGGCGATCGCCAACACTAAGCCTGAATAAATACTTATATTAATAAAAAGCTACTACCTCAATAACCAGTCTTGGACTTTTCCCTGATTTTATGTTTGTCAATACCTTCATCAGACGGCCAGTCCTGACGACGGTCTGTACGTTCATTATTTTGCTGCTGGGAAGCATCTGTATTCCGATCCTTCCCATTTCTCAGCTACCTGACCTCGCCCCGGTGCAAATCACTGTTAGCTCCACTAATACTGGTGCAGATGCTCAAACAACAGAAAGCACTGTCACCAACATTATTGAGCGACAAATTAATGGTGTTAAAGATGTATCTTATATATCTTCTAATACGGGTAATGATGGTTCCAGCAATATAACTGTCTCCTTCCCAACTCAAGTTAATAGCGATATTGCTCAAGTAAACGTTCAAAATAAAGAAGGACTTGCTTCACCTCAACTGCCAGATACTGTTCAACGAACAGGTGTTACCGTTCAAACGGCATCAAGCAGTCTCCTTCTCGTCTATGGGTTTTACTCAGATAATAATGAGTATGACAACCTTTTTATCAGTAACTATGTCGATCTGTTTATTCTCGATGAGATCAAACGGCTTCCTGGTGTGGGACAAGCCACCATTTTTGGGGAACGCAAATATGCCATGCGTCTTTGGCTTGATCCCAACAAGCTTGCCCAACATCAACTAACTCCTCAAGATGTGACAACTGCCCTGCAAGAACAAAATATTCAGGTGGGCGCAGGGGCGATTGGTAAGGAACCAGCACCAGATAATCAAAGTTTTGAATTTGCTTTACGGGCAACTAGTCGATTTAAAAATGCGGCTGAATTTGAAGACATGGTGCTGAAGGTGAGTCAAGGTAGCACTAATAGCAGCACTAATAGCAGCAGTAATAGCACTACTAATAGCACTACTAATAGCAGCATTAATAGCACCCTAGTTAAGGTTAAAGATGTCGGTCGAGTTGAACTGGGAGCAGAGAGCTATCTTGCTGATGCCAAATTTACCTTACCAGGAAGTGATCCCAAGCCAGCCGTGGGTTTGGGGATATATCAACTTCCGGGTAGTAATGCCCTACAAGTTGCCCATGCTGTTGAAGACCAGATCGCAATATTAGCGAAGAGTTTTCCACCTGGACTAAAAGGACAGGTGGCATTTGATACCACTCCATTTGTAGAAATTTCCCTAGAAGAAGTTCTACAAACTCTGGTTGAAGCGGTTATCTTGGTGGTCTTGGTAATTTTTGTCTTTTTGCAAGACTGGCGTACCACGATCATTCCCACTGTGGCGATCCCCGTTTCCTTGGTTGGGACGTGTGCGGCTCTGTTGGTTTTAGGATTTCAGATTAATACACTGACCTTATTTGGTTTCGTCCTGGCGATCGGTCTTGTTGTCGATGATGCGATTATTGTGGTGGAGGCAGTTGCAGTCAAACTGGAGCAGGGCTTGAAGCCCCTTGATGCGGCGATGGAAGCCATGAAAGAGTTGACTGGGGCAGTCATTGCCACTTCACTTGTACTCATGGCGGTATTCCTTCCAGTTACATTCATTCCGGGTACTACTGGGATTGTCTACAAACAATTTGGGTTAACCGTTGCTTGCTCTATTGCCATTTCGACCTTCAATGCTTTAACTTTCTCTCCGAGTATGGCAGCCATCCTCATGCGCCCTGCTCAGACTCCACGGGGTCCTTTGGGGTGGTTTTTTGGGCTGTTTAATCGGGGATTCAGCTGGTTTACGCGCCGCTATGTCGGATTTGTTAGCTACCTTACCCATGTCAAGCCGATTGTAATTGGGGTTTTCATCACTGGTTTAATCGCAACGTTTTTGATGTACAAAGCAGTGCCTACTGGATTTATTCCAGAGGAAGACCAGGGTTATTTCTTTGTAGTTGTCCAAGGACCTGATGGGGTTTCTTTGAAATACACCGAATCTGTGATGAATCGGGTTGTCAAGGAAGTAACATCGCTTCCCGAAGTTCAAGCTAGTTTTATGATTAGTGGCTTTGGTTTCGATGGCAATGCTTCTAATTTAGGCATTGCCTTTGCTAACCTGAAACCCTGGAAAGAGAGAACTCTAGAATCTCAGTCTGTGTATGGAATACTTCAGAGGATGAACAAAAAGCTCTCTGCAATTACAGATGCGAGAGCGATCGCTGTAAATGCTCCTCCAGTTAGAGGCTTAAGCTCTACGGGTGGTTTTGAGTTTATCATTCAAGACCGAACCGGAAATGCGCCGATTCAAACCCTGGTTGATGCTGCTCAAAAGTTGATTGGGGCGGCGAATAAAAACCCTGCTCTACACGGAGTCTTCACTCAGTTCACCGCAGACACTCCCCAATATGACATCCAGGTAGATCGCAACCAAGCCAAATCTCTCAATGTCGAACTCAATGACATTTTTGGGGCGTTGCAAAGTTACTTGGGGTCGCAATATGTGAATGATTTTGTGCAGGGACAGCGACAGTATCGAGTATATGTCCAAGCAGATGGGGTTTTTCGCTCTAATCCCGATGATATTGGCAAGCTGTATGTTCGCTCTGCAACTGGGGCGATGATTCCGTTGAGCAATTTGGTGAAAGTTACTCCCTTTGTGGGTCCGAAAACCATTTCGCATTATAACTTGTACAGGTCAATCAAAGTCCAGGGCGCTCCGGCTCCCGGTGCTAGTTCTGGACAGGCGATTCAAGCGATGGAGAAACTAGCAGCAGAAGTCTTACCTAAAGGGTTTGGTTATGAATGGACAGGGACTTATCTCCAGGAGAAGACATCTGGGGGATCTACGGGCTTGATTTTTGTCTTCGCCTTCGTTATTGTCTTTTTGGTGCTGGCGGCTCAGTATGAAAGCTACGTTGACCCGATCATTATTTTGCTGACAGTTCCCCTGGCAGTTTTGGGAGCGATGACGGCGATTTGGCTACGTTCCAATATTTTCATGGCAGGTAGCCTCTTCCCGAAAGTGGTGGATGATATCTATTGCCAGGTAGGTTTGGTAACTTTGATTGGTCTAGCCGCCAAGAACGCGATTTTAGTCGTGGAATTTGCCAATCAGCAGCATGAGCACGGCATGAGCTACACGCGGGCGGCGGTGAAAGCGGGGCAAGAACGTCTGCGACCGATCTTAATGACTTCTTTTGCAGCGTTGTTAGGATTTTTGCCCTTGGTGATCTCTCAAGGGGCTGGAGCCAGCAGCCGTTGGTCTTTAGGAACAGCGCTCTTTGGGGGGCTGCTGCTGGCGACGTTCTTGAGTTTGTTCTTAGTGCCAATTCTGTATATTTTGGTTAAGACTCTGGCTCAGGCTATATTTTCTCGGAAGCAATCGGGTGGTTCAAAGCCTCCAGATTCTCCTAATGGAACTACGGGATCTGGACATCGGGCTTTGCCTCCTGGCTCAACTCAGCCAGAGACACAACTTAGGTCTCAGCAGGATGGGATCACCTGATTTTTGCCGTTAGGTCTCTATTTGGCTCTGCCGTAAGTCAAGAGGCAGAGCCTCTTATTAGGCATTCCCAGTCGGAGACTGGGAACGAGATAAACGGTACTCTCAAGAAGAGGATGCGATCGCTAAAATAACTGTGAATGAGTCTTTGAACTCCGTGAACGAGTCGAAATTAGACTGGACTATCAGTCAATAGGCGATAGCGAAGCCCTGCGGCGAAGCGCCGCAGCGCATTTTAAAATCTTTGACCATAGGTAGGGGCAGCTTCGCCAGTACCTCACCCCAATATCAAGCCGCATCTAGAGCGTTGGATCGGTTTATTGCTCAAATCGCTAATGAGGAATTCCAAGCACAGTCTGCTGTGGAGTAACGCCAAGAAAGACAATTTGCTCAACATTCAAGACATTCAAGGTGAACTGATCATGCTTAACGGTGTAATTGTTGGAGGTGCCTGCAATAATGTAATCACTTTTGAAATCAGGCAGAATTAGCTTATCCCATCCCGAACCACCATCGATGGTGGCATTACCGTAACCAACATCAAATGTGTCGTTTCCACCTCCGCCTTTAATCAAGACATTGGCAATAGCGCCCCCTTGGTCTGAAACGGGATTACCATTAGCATCAATTCGACGAGCTTTGAAGTAATCGTTACCGCTTCCGCCATCAATCGTGCCGCCTTGAATGCCAACGCTGGTGCCATAGCCAGTCAGGATGTCAGATCCTGCCCCTTCATAAATAATGCCATTAGTATTAACAATACCTGTGCCTTGACTAATGCCAGTACCGATGATAGTATCGTTGCCATTGCCTAAATTGATCATGCCTTGACTAATGCCAGTACCGATGATGGTATCGTTGCCACCGCCTAAATTGATCATGCCACTGTTAACAATGCCTATACCTACACCAGGTGCAGCTGTCCCATAGTCAGGATTAGAAGGGATCTCGACCCCTGCACCGCCTGTGCCCGTGCCAGAAAGGAAGTCGTTTGCCTGCCCTGTACTAATTATGCTACCCTTGCTGTTGGAGATACCTGTACCATTACCCCCAGGGCTAGTCCCACGATTAGGATCTACTACCCCTATACCGCCCTTGCCGATACCAGTAATAGAATTGTTCCCTTCTCCTCCATTAATGTTGCTACCACCACTGTTGAAGATGCCTGTAGCATCTACTTCAGCTAGAAAAGATTCAGCAGTGCCGGAGATGAAATTGTTCCCTTTTCCTCCATTAATATTGCTGCCCTCAGTGTTAGAGATTCCTATAACATTGACTTGAACAAGTCCAATTACACGTCCAATTACAGCTCCCTCGATAGAGTCGTCCCCAAATCCTCCATCAATGCGGCTATGCTGAGTATTATTGATGCCTATAGTGATGATGCCTGTTCCAAAAGAGTCGCCTCCCGTTCCGCTTCCCTTGATCAAATCATTTCCGTCTCCTCCATTAATGTAGCCACCCTGAGTGTTAGAGATACCTATACCCGAGGTGAAATAGTCGTTACCACCAGTGCCAGTGCCTAAGATTGTATCGTCTCCCCTCCCTCCATTGATAATGCCACTGTTAGCAATGCCAGTGCCAGAGATAGTAATGCCGTCGTCGCCAGTGCCAGTGCCAGAGATAGTATCATTACCTGCTTGAGTATCAATGACTCCGTTTTTTAGAACCTCAATTCCAATTGCTGGAATTCCTAATAATGTATTATCCTCTTTGCCCACCACTAGATCGGAACCCGAAGTGCCTATGAATGGGGGCAAAGAAACAATTAGTCTGGACATAATATAATTCTCCGCAATTGTGTGTGATGGAGTTTTCACCTCTGAAAGTCCTGCTCTTTCAAGAATAATTCTCTCTATAAAGAATTTCAGTAGACGGAAAAGCTCCTTATTTACTTCATGGGAATGAAGTATTTTTATGCAAATCTCCCGATCTTTTTTATTAGTGTAGTTCTAGCCGGGGTATCGGCTGTCCAAAGATATGCTCAATCATCATTGACTTGATGGGTAGCAACTTAAGACGGGAGGGTAGAAGCTTTAGCAGAAGCAGCTAAAAATCCTCAAGAATCCACCAAGCAAAAGACTGCAAAAAATGCAATCACCATGTTAAAAGGGCTATTTTCTGGTTTATCTGCGATCGCTTCCCTGGTTGAAGCAACTAATAAATTATTGCCTGCGATTTCTAAATTATTCGGTTTAGGATAATCTATCAAAACAGTTAAATCGGCGGTTAGAAACCCCGTCTACACAGGTAAAACCCCACCTCCGTGGGTTTGAAACCCTCAATTTTTCCTTAGTCCGCGCAGGCGGACTTTGTTTGTATAGCCGCGAATTCCATTCGCCCTGGCTCAATTTAACTCAATCATATCTACTTTCTTCATTCTCAGGTAGTTTTAGAATGTAGAGTTAAATTTTTCCCAAATGTCTTTAACTGAAGAAATTCTTTCCCAATTACCGGGCGATGTTTTAGCAAGATTGCGCCAAAGCGATCGCATTCTCACATCCTTGAGAGAAAATACCGCACCTATCCCAACGTTAGTTAAAGAAAGTCAACAGCCTTTAGGCATCGCAGACTTCGATGTAATTATCTGCGGTGGCACTTTGGGCATTTTAATTGGTTGCGCCTTGGCGGTGAAGGGACTGCGAGTGGCGTTGTTGGAACTCTTAATTTTGCGGGGGAGGGAACAAGAGTGGAATATTTCTCGCAAAGAATTAGATGTATTTGTGGAATTGAACTTGCTAACAGAGGAGGAATTAGCAAGTGCGATCGCTACTCAATATAACCCAGCACGAGTTAGTTTTGATGGCGGTACAGAAGTTTGGGTAGAGAATGTTTTGAATATCGGCGTAGATCCAGTTTATCTACTAGCTACTTTGAAAACCCAATTTCTCGCCACTGGGGGAAAGTTGTTAGAAAACACACCCTTTACTGAAGCGGTAGTTCATCCAGATGGGGTGATGGTAAATAACCAATTCAAAACTCGGTTATTAATCGACGCGATGGGACATTTTTCACCCATCACCCAACAAGCACGCCAAGGTAAAAAACCAGACGCTTTGTGCTTGGTTGTTGGAAGTTGCGCCCAAGGTTTTCCCGAAAATAACTCAGGCGATTTAATATTATCATTCACACCTTTGCAGAATCAATGTCAGTACTTTTGGGAAGCCTTTCCAGCCAGAGATGGCAGAACAACTTACTTGTTTACCTACATGGATGCACATCCCCAACGCTTGAGTTTAGAAGCTCTGTTTGAAGAATATCTGCGTCTATTACCAGAATATCAGGGAGTGGAATTGAACAAGCTGAAATTTCAGCGATCGCTATTTGGTTTCTTTCCCACCTATCGCCAAAGTCCCCTAAAAACCCCTTGGAATCGCATTCTTCCAGCCGGAGATAGCAGTGGTAGTCAATCTCCCTTGAGTTTTGGTGGTTTTGGGGCAATGGTGCGTCACCTGAAGCGTTTAACTTATGGCATTTACGAAGCGCTGGAAACGGAACAATTATCAGCACAAGCGATTGCACTGCTGCAACCCTATCAGCCAAGTTTGACTGTCACCTGGTTGTTTCAAAGGGCGATGAGTGTTGGTGTTAATCAGAAAATTGCGCCAGATCAAATTAACCAACTACTCTCGGCGGTATTTCAGGAAATGCAACAGTTGGGTACACCAGTGCTAAAACCATTTTTACAGGATATAGTGCAGTTTTTGGGACTAACGCAAACACTGTTAAAAACTGGCTTGTCTCATCCGGGATTAGTTGCCAAGATAATTCCACAAGTAGGTTTAGGAAGTTTGTTAGATTGGCTGGTGCATTACGGGAATTTAGGTGTATATACTGCCTTTTTTTCGTTGAGTCCAATGCTAGAAATATGGATTAAGAATCAACCAAATGAACAACAATATTATTGGCATCGTTTGATTGATGCCTGGAAGTATGGTTCCGGTGGTGATTACTCAGATGAAACTTGAATAATATCTGGATGAGGATAAGATGATTGAGCGGAAATCTTTAGGAATAAAATACTTTGCAGTGCTGATTGGATTTCTGCGCGATCGCCCAGGTTTTCTAGAGGAAGTTCGCCAAGGTACAAGATTACCAAATAAAATCATTTCTCTACTGGTTTGCAGTTCTTTATTTCTCGCCGCTTATGGCGGAATCATTGGTGCATACCATAGTTGGATGCAAGCTTTATCTTCCGCCATTAAACTGCCAGCCCTTTATTTAATCACGCTGCTGATTTGTATCCCGACGTTGTTCTTGGCTAATATTATTTTTGGTTCCAAGCGGAGTTTTGCACAGCATTTAGCATTAGTATTGACTGCGGTTTCAGTCACAAGCGTACTTTTATTTAGCTTTGCACCAATCACACTGTTTTTCATAATTACCACCAATAATTACCAATTTTTAATTCTGTTAAATGTCTTTATTTTTGCATTGACTGGATTGATTGGTGTCTCGTCTTTATATCACGCCACCAGTTTAGTTTTAGAACAAGATAATGAAGGTAGCAAGACACGCCAAAAGATTTTACAATTTTGGCTATTTCTTTACGCTTTCGTAGGCAGTCAGTTAGGATGGACTCTCAGACCGTTTTTTGGCACACCTGATTTTGTCTTTCAACTGTTCCGCGAAAGAGAAGGAAATTTTTATCTGAACGTTATTCAAGCTATTAGCTATCTCTTGGGAATTCGTTAATTAGTAATTAGTAATTAAACAAAATATACCAGATATAAATTTATGCTGAAAAAACAAAATGGCGGAATTCAACAATTTGGTGTTTTGGTTAATTTACTCCGCGTAGACGCAAAGCGGCTTGTCGTCAGACATCGCCAAGCTTTCTTAGAAGAAATTCGTCACGGAGTCAGATTACAAAATAAAATCAGTTCTCTATTCGTAACAAGTTCTATTTTCTTTGCCATCTATGGCGGAATTATCGGTGCATCTCACAGTTGGGCACAGGCATTATCCGGTGCTATTAAACTTCCGGCATTTTATTTATTAACACTGATTATCTGTTTTCCAACTTTGTTTTTTTTTAATGTTTTGTTTGGTTCCCGCAGTAGTATTCAACAGCATTTCGTTGTCTTGCTCACATCTGTATCAGTGATTAGTGTACTTTTATTCAGCTTGGCACCAGTTACACTATTTTTTCTGAGCACTACACCCGATTCTTATCAATTTTTTAAACTGTTGAATGTGTTAATTTTTGGCATTACAGGCATCTTTGGCGTTAAATTTCTGTATGAAGAAATGCAATTACTTTCTCAACAAGATGAAGTTGGCAAAAAAACCCGCACGACTATTTTAAGATCGTGGTTATTGCTTTATGCCTTTGTTGGTATGCAGTTAGGATGGTTTCTCAGACCGTTTTTTGGCGCCCCTGACTCTAAATTTGAATTGTTTCGGGCAGTGAAAGGCAACTTCTATCTGGATATTGTCAAGGCGATTTCCGAAATTTTAGGTTTGCGTTAATCTAATATTTATACGTGTTTTAAATCACGCTACAACAGAAAAAACCTCTGCTAATCCGATGAAAAAACGAGTAACACTCACCTTCCCGAAACGTGCCGTGCAAATGCCAGTCACTTACGTACTGGCCAAAGAGTTCAACGTCGCCGCCAATATTATCCGCGCCCAAGTTGCCCCAAATCAAATTGGCAAACTGGTAGTAGAACTAGCGGGAGATATCGATCAATTAGATGCGGCGATCGAGTGGATGCGATCGCGCCATGTTAACGTTTCTCATACATTAGGGGAAATTGCCATCGACGAGGATGTCTGTGTCCACTGTGGCTTGTGTACTGGGGTTTGTCCTACCGAAGCCCTCACCCTCCACCCAGAGACATCTAAATTGACATTCACGCGATCGCGCTGTATCGTCTGCGAACAGTGTATTCCCACCTGTCCCGTACAGGCAATCTCTACTAATCTTTAAGATTACCGCATACACCAGGGATGATTCCCCATCCAACTTTCTCACAAATCTAAAATTCAAAATTGATTTTAGCCCAACTTCAACACATCCGCTATTACTATAGAAGAGTATGCAACTATCAATAGACATAAGCATACTTTACAATCCTGATTACATAAAAACATATCAAAACTAGATGTAGCTTTTTAACTAATGTTATTATGCAATAACCTCATAAGGTATTGTCATTAAGATCAATTATGAAATTAGCTACACAAACCACGGTAAAAACTCTAGGAGACTACGCCTACCAAGCGATTGAAAAACACTTTAAGAAAACCTTGAAGTGGGAAAAATCAGTGAAGAAAGATGAAGATCCAGAAGCGCTGCACCAAATGCGAGTGGGAATGCGTCGCCTACGGACGGCTGTAACTAGGTTTGGGCTAGCAGTGGATGTCTCGAAACCAGTCAGCGATAAAAATATCGGTAAAATAGCCCGTCGTCTTGGTAATCTCCGAGATTTAGACGTACTCAAAGAAAGTTTGGAAAACAATTATAAACCAAACTTACCCCGCAAAGAACAGGAATCTTTGCAAACCGCTTTCACAGCTTTGGCTAAACAACGTGAAGATGTACTATCGAGTGTGCAGAAAACGTTAAAGGATGAATCTTACAAGTCTTTAAAAGATGCATTGGATAAGTGGTTAGAGAAACCCAGTTATCAACCTTTGGCATCTTTTAGCATTCAGCAAGTGCTACCAGACTTACTTTTACCAGAAGTGAGTAACTTGTTACTGCATCCGGGTTGGCTAGTTGGCACTGAATTTGTGGATTCAGAAGTGAAAATTCAGAAAAACTGGGAACCAGAAAAGATAGAAAAACAATTAACAATAGAAGGTGGAATTCTTCACAGTTTGCGAAAAGAAGCTAAACGTGTACGCTACCAAATGGAGTTATTTAGTGACTTATATGGTGAGTCTTACGCAGCTTATCTTACAGAAGTGAAAAATATCCAAGAAATTTTGGGTACGATGCAAGATAGTGCTGTCTTAACTGACTGGCTTTCAGATGTCTTAAAGTCAGAAATTCAGACTCAGTTACCCACCCTTGCTAAATTATTAACTGAAAATCGTTACCAGTCGTGGAAGCAGTGGCAACCCTTACAAGAACGGTATCTGAAAGTTGAAACCAAGCATAGTTTTCATTTAACAATACTGCACCCGCTTTCAGGGGTAATAAATTAAAAGTTACTCTTTGTTGGGCAAAGATTGGACTAACCAAGTGCTTTCTGTCTCAGATAATGCAACTGACAATTCAGATCATCTGGAAAAGCCTACGAAAGACAATACCATTTCCCTAAAACCCTGATACATATAAATTTCGCGTAGGGGCAAGGCATTGCCCATTGGTGTCAACTTAAGAGGATAAAGCCCATATTTGCTGGGTGCGAGCGTCAAT
>NZ_JABXKJ010000111.1 GCF_017115085.1 Nostoc sp. NMS7
AAGCAAAAAGGCATAATGCTTACTCAAAATGCTTAATTGCTTTCTCATTTCGGTATATCGCGCACTCATTTCAGTAGATTCAGCAAGTAAAAAGGCATATTGCTTTCTTAAAATGCTAGATTGCTTTCTCATTTCAGTAGATTCAGCAAGCAAAAAGACATATTGCTTTCTCAAAAACTATTACGAATTAGGAATTATTTAAGTTGACAGTTGACATCAATGACCATTGCTGTGCCTTTACTGCGTAGTCTATTTACCTGAAAATAGCTGTAAAGTAATTAGAGAAATCACTGCTTACAAGATACTGTTTATGCAGCTGCTTCAAACTACCGACAAAGATTTTTCTAGTAGATTCAAAACCCTTGTCAGCGATCGCCGCGAAGTTACAGTTGATGTTAGTGGGACAGTACGCGAGATTCTAGCTGATGTCAAAGTGCGTGGTGATGCCGCTCTCAAGGACTATACTAGCCGCTTTGATCACTACAATCCCCAGTCTTTGCATCTGAGCGAAACCTTTATTGCCGAACACGCTGCACAATGTCCTGCTGATGTCAAGGCGGCGCTGGAACTTGCTGCCCAGAGGATTGTGGCTTTCCATGAAAAACAATTACCGCAAGATATTAGCTACACCGATACAGCCGGGGTAAAACTGGGATTAAATTGGATATCGCTGTCTCAAGTGGGAATTTATGTACCTGGAGGACGTGCCAGCTATCCTAGTTCTTTACTGATGAACGCCTTACCTGCGAAAATTGTCGGCGTGGAACGAATCGTTATGACAGTACCGATGCCTCGCGGTGAGATTAATTCCGCCGTATTCGCAGCTGCCCAAATTGCTGGTGTCACGGAAATTTACGGCATTGGTGGGGCGCAAGCGATCGCAGCATTAGCTTATGGTACAGAAAGCATTGCCCCCGTAGATAAAATTGTCGGCCCTGGTAATGCTTATGTTGCTGAAGCTAAACGTCAAGTATTTGGCACTGTTGGCATTGACAGCATCGCCGGGCCTTCAGAAATTCTGGTGGTAGCTGACCAACATAATAACCCAGACTGGATTGCCTGGGATTTGCTATCGCAAGCAGAACACGATCCTAGCGCCCAGTCAATTTTGATTACTGATTCGGAAATTTTTGCTCATCAAGTGATAGCGGCGGTTGAGCAAATTCTCGCTAACCTGCCCACCAAAGAAGTCGCCAATGCCAGTTGGCAAAATTATGCAGCCGTGATTATTGTCAGCGATTTGACAGAAAGTATACCACTGCTAAATCAACTAGCTCCAGAACATGTGGAATTGTGCGTAGACAACCCCCAATTGTTTGCCAATCAAATTAAGTGCGCTGGTAGCGTGTTTCTCGGACGTTATACTCCAGAAGCAGTTGGCGATTACGTAGGAGGCCCCAACCATGTACTCCCTACTGCCCGTTCTGCCCGATTTGCCTCTGGCTTGAGTGTCTACGACTTTCTCAAGCGGATTACTTATTTGGAATGCAATCAACAAGCATTAGAGACAATAGGCCAAGCCGCCGTAACGTTAGCAGAAGCAGAAGGTTTACCTGCCCATGCAGGTAGTATATCTGTGCGTCTGCAATCATAAGCTGAGATAATTTTGCAGTTCCTCGTTCCCACAACGATCGCTATCAGGACTTACGTAAACAATAGCCGAAAAGAGTAATTTTCTGGTAGGAGCAATTCATGTAGCTTTAGCTGACCGCAGGGTATTGCCCCTACAGCGTGTAGTTTTGCGTAAGTCCTAGCTATGTAACAAAAACCATTGGAGAATTGCCGGAATTCTTTCAACCTGATCAATACGGAAGTTTTTTAAAGTAAAAAATATTAACCGATCATCAGTGTTACAGCTTGGTACTTATTTGGGAATACTTTTATAAGAGTGATCCAGAAGGCGATCGCGCTAAAACTTTCAAATTCAATCTACTATATCACCCTGCAATCACTCCTATTTTATAAAAAACGTGTATCAAAAATCGCTAATCTACCAGGAGTAAGCAAGATGGGATTTACTGAAGATATTATCAAGCTGTCTGAACAAGTGCGTAAGCGATTTGACCAAGTTGTTGGCGAAGAAGCTACTAAGATGGCACTGATTGTTCCTTTTTTAAGCGCTCTTGGCTACGATGTCTATGATCCTAGCGAAGTAATGCCAGAATACGTGGCAGATTTTGCGACTAGAAGAGCAGGGCAGTTTGAAAAGGTAGATTACGCTTTAGCTATTAACGGTACTAAAGTTATGCTCGTAGAGGCAAAAGCCCGTGGTCAAAAAGCTGAAGCACATGATGGGCAATTGAGCCGCTATTTTAATGGACTTTTGACAACAAAAGTAGCTATCGTCACTAATGGGGTTGAGTACCGTTTCTTTACAGACTTGCGTGATAAAAATGTCATGGACAAGGAGCCATTTTTTACTTTTAATATCCTGGAATATGATACTAAAGATATTGATAATCTCAAATTTTTTCACCGTGATAATTTTGAGGTTACAGCTATTACCAACCATGCGGAGGAAATGGTTTATGTAAAAGGCATGACTCAGCTTCTAGGAAATCTTTTACGTTCTCCTTCTGAAGAATTTGTTCGCTTCTTAGTGGCTGAACTCGCTACAGTTGCCCCTAGTTATGAAATTAAAGGTCGAATTACTGGTAAAATTATTGATAAATTTAAACCAATTGTTAAAAAGTCGATTCAGGGAAGTTTAGTAGAGTTAATGACTCGCTCACTTAGCCAAGAAATAACTCAGCCTGTTGAACTGGAAGTAGAACAAGAGATTGAAGAAGAGGAAAAACAACAAGAATCTCAAGAATCAAAAGTAGTAACAACTGCTGAAGAAATCGAAGCTTTTGAAAAAATTAAAGCAATTACCCAAACTTCAATAAGTTACAATTTTGAACTCCAATATAAGGATACTGCTTCATACTTTGGTATCAATCTTGGCAAAAGTACTTGGTGGTTTCTGCGGCTGTATCTATCTTCGCAGAAAAAAAGTTTTATTACTCGGCTAAATGTAGATGAAGTAAAGTCTCTAGCTTTAAATTTTGAAGTGCAGGAAATAACAGCTTCTCTGGGGGATACCGCATCAAAAGTAATTATTTCTTCTGTCAGTGACTTCGATAAGCTGACATCACTGATTCTCAGATGTTACGAAGCAGAAGCAGCCAAGCACCAAGTATTCATACCAGATATAATCAGAATGGAAAAATCAGCTTAACTCAAGGTATCTACTGCAAAACTACGCCTACCCAACTTTGACAAAAAAAGTGGCTCTGCAATCAGCAGAACCACTAAAGCTTTCGCAAACCTGTTATAACTTAACGAGCAGCCCCTTGAGTAGAAACAGTATCAATTGGTTTCATCAGGTACAGCCGCAATAACTGCCAGCCATTAGAGATGTAAAGCGGCAGTTTTTGGAAGAATTGCAGGAATTTGGGAGTGTTGGAGTTAGCGATCGCACTCAGTTTCTCATTATTGCTTATACAAGTATCCAAGCGCTGATAAAACTCTGGATTCTCAACATCCAACATCAGAGGGAATACCCTACCGGCGTTTTCATTAGTCTTCTGAATAACATGGATGTCGTATTCTCGCGCATCCAGTCCAAGGGTGGCATAAAAGTCTTTCCGTTGGATGTCATTAAGATACATTGTCGCAAACACAGATAACAGGAAGAACCGACTCCACAGCCGTGCCTTCCAATCATTCAATATTTGCGGCTGGGATTTCATGATCGCATCAAAAAAATCGCCGTGACGGTTTTCATCTTGACACCAGTTTTCAAAGAATCGGAAGATTGGATAAATCCGATCTTCGGGATGTGCTTCTAAATGGCGATAAATAGTGATATAACGCCAATAACCAATTTTCTCAGAAAGATAAGTGGCGTAAAAGATGAATTTTGGCTTAAAGAAGGTATAATTGCGGCTCTTAGTCAAAAACCCTAAATCTAGCGAGAGATTAAAGTCCGACATAGCTTTGTTCAAAAACCCAGCGTGACGCGCTTCATCGCGTGACATCAGGTTAAAACACTCTGCTAAGACGGGGCTTTTGCCTTTCAAGCGACGACCAAGTTCTTTATACAGCAAAAAGCCGGAAAACTCTGCCGTACAGGAACGTTCTAGAAACTCAACGAACAATCGGCGAGTTTCCCCATCAATATGATCCCAGGATTGTTCAAACTCGGCATCCCGAACAAAGTGATGGCGGTTGTAGTCAGTGCGGAACTCTTCGAGAATAGCTCTTAACTCGTCTTCGTTGACGGAGATATCCATCCGCGCCATTTCATCAAAATCGGTAGTATAAAACCGAGGTGTTAACAGGGTTTCTTTTGCCGGGACTTTAATCCCTGGCCGGATTTCTTCAAAGCCTGGTTTTTTGAGGGAATCTACCATGTCTTGATTGCTCTTTCGTCTTTATTATCTTGATGTACACCCAAAAGCCAAGGCTAATGCTCTGGCAAGGCGCAACACCCCACAATATCCATTTGTATAAAGTTTAGTCTACCAAGGTGTGGGTTACAAATTAGTAAGCAAAACATTAAGAGTTGCAACAATGATTCAATGTTTGCGGAATCTAAAATCGCAGATTGGTTGATTATCTGAAAATTAACAATCCATGATTAGCAGAATTACTGAAAATTTTTCACTGCTCTAGTGATATGTTACACTTAATCAATAACTAGAGGTTGGACATTGCTCACAGCATAAAATCAGAGTTGGAGCTAACAGCAGTACATAATTACAAAAATTGCCAGAAAACAACTGGTGCAAGATGTAAATTTAGCTATCCATATTTAGTATAAAAACAGTAAGAAAAAACAATTTTAGACAACAAAAGTAAATCCAAAGGGTTGAAAACAAGATGAATCTTGAAAACACTCAGCATAAAGACCGACTTCTTGTATCTTACATCTTGTGTGCAGCGCTCTTTTTAGGATTAGGAGGACTGCACCGTTTGTATAATGGCAAAATCGGGACTGGTTTGTTGTGGCTGTTGACCGGTGGTGTTTTCGGTATAGGACAGTTCGTGGATTTGTTCATCATTCCCAATATGGTTGACGAATACGAAGATAAGCTGAGATTAAAAGCGGGTGTATCTCCCTTTGGTGTGCCGTTAAATCAAGCAGTGGTTGCTTCTCAAGTCCATCGTCCAACTGGGAACCAACTCATGATTAAACTGATCGAAGCGGCGGAAAGCAAGGGTGGTATTTTAACTGTCACTCAAGGCGTGATGCTCACCGGAGCTAGCTTTGCTGAAGTAGAAGCTACTCTCAAGGAAATGTACAAATCAGGTTATGTGAAAATTGATAACGACCCCAATACTGGAGCCGTTATTTATCATTTCCACGAACTTTAATTGTTATTAGTCATTTGTCCTTTGTCCTTTGTCCTTTGTCCTTTGTTAAAAACCAATGACCAATGACCAATGACTAATGACTAATGACTAATTTCTACCTAACCACTTCTGACCGTCTAAGCGCTGAACTAAGCCAAATACCAACAAATCGAGTGTAACTCTGCGCTCATCGATTAAGAATGACTCAAGAGTGCTAGGTTTTTTGCCTTCATTACAAGAAAATCCCTTTTTCCCTTGAATATCTTCTTCGGGGAAATACAGGTTAAACTGACGTTGACCTATTTCCGACCAACTGCCAATAATTTGCCAGCATTCTTCGGCGGATTCAAAGCCAGTGATTGGCATTTTCTGCTTGGCAAAAGACACCTGTAAATCTTGCACGCCTTGTTGAGCGATCGCTTTTTGTAAAGCTGGTAAGTAATCTTGCTCAATAAACTCTACAAATGGCTTATCTTCAACAGCTGGGGCTTTTTCCTTTTTGGCGGCTTTAGCGGCGGGGGCGGGTTTTTCTTCAGTTGCGGCGGCTGGGGGTTTTTCACCTACTGCGGCTTTAGCGGCGGCGGCGGCGGGTTTTTCTCGCTTGGGTGATGCAGCAGCTGGTTTAGCAGCATTGGGGTTATCTTCGGGGTTTGCGGCTTTCGGATCTGGCGCGTTGGCAGTAGGAAGGTCTGTAGCTTCGGGTGAGTCTGTACTAGGAGCGTGTTCTTCGGCCACACTGGGAGCTTGCTTGTCAACAGTGCTGGGAGCTACTTCTCCCGCTTGATTGTGATTGGTTTGGTCTGCCATTGCTCAGGTCAATCCTTTAATCTAGCTTTGGGAGCGATCGCTCACCTTGAGGTATCGGGTATTTTTATTTTGACATACTACTACCTCTGCGCGGAATTCTTAATTTGTAATTCAGATACCGCGAGGATTTCATCGGAGCTAGTATGTGCAATTGGCTTTTAGGGAAGAAACTTATTTTCTATAGATTGCACCAATGCGATCGCACTAGTCCAAACAATTCATCCAAATCTTCTGAAATCACTAGCACTGCTGCACCCGGTTCTCAATCAAAAGCATCATAAATTCTTTGAGTCGAGATTTGTTAACTTTTTAAAGCGAATCATTCCCCGCCGCACCAGCCCTTGTCCGTGAGCAGTCAGCAATTTTATTAACCCAGATTTTTGCCAAGCTTACTTCTTTAGGACGTATTCATCCCGTTTCTAGAGGTGTTGAACCCGCGTAAATTGGCAGAGGTATTAATTAGTCTTGAATATTGAGGGTAAAAGTCTCTTTTAGATACCCTGCTGTCACACAATCATCAATCAATTGTAGAACAAAAGGCCAGAGTTCCGGCGCACCTGTTTCTACTGGCGCTACCCGTTTGATAACCTGATTGCGCCTAATGCCATGAATGCGCCAACTTCCACCCCCATTTTGCTGATTATGCAGCAAGGGTTGTATACGGTCTAGGGCTGCGGCAAACTTAGCAGTGGGTGTTTCTCCGGCTTCAAACTCATCCCAAAGTAAACGCAACTCGCTACCTTGATCTGCTGGTAAAAGTCCAAATAAGCGCAACGCTGCTTGTGCTTCTCGTTCTGCCTTGCTGTGATTACCCTGCACATCATAACAGAAAGTGTCACCGGCATCAATTTCGACCAAATCGTGAATTAGCAGCATTTTTATCGCATGGAATAGATCAACACCCTCCGGGGCATATTCTGCTAAAGCGATCGCCATTACCCCTAAATGCCAAGAGTGTTCGGCACTATTTTCGCGGCGTGATCCATCAATAAGCAGGGTTTGGCGCATCACCTGTTTCAATTGATCAATTTCAATGATGAACTGAATTTGTTGAGTCAGTCGGTTGATTTGCACCTGAATTTCTAGTTTTGATTCTGGGTGAGGTTAACTGGATTTTGGACTGTAGGTGATTATCTCAAAAATTCCAGCGAATCTGCAAGTACTTTTTTCTGCATACCAATTAAAAAGCGCCTGGGAGTGTTGCCGTGTTTCCACCCCAAACGCTTTTTATTTTTAACTTGCTCCTCACACAAATAAATAGTATCACTGCCTCTATCAAAAGGCGAGTATAGTAAGTGACACTTTCAGAACTGCACCACCAATTTACATTTATATATGCAAATTAAAAAAATGCCTGGGAGTGTTGCCGTGTTTCCACCCCAGGCATTTCTTATTCTCAACTTGCTCCTCACACACAAATAAACACTATCACTACTTCTATCAAATGGCAAGTATATTGAGTAATACTTTCAAAACTGCACAACCAATCCAAATTCTGACAAATTAAAAAGCGCTTGGGAGTGTTGCCGTGTTTCCACCCCAGGCGCTCTTTATTTTTAACTTGCTCCTCACACACGACTATAATTTATCACTGCTTCTATCAAAGGGCAAGTATATTGAGTGACACTTTAAAAAGTGTACACTTTACAGAGAAGAATTTTAGTGTAAAAAATGACGTACACCAGTTAAGACCATCACCAAACCCAGTTCATTCGCAGCTTTAATTGAATCTTGATCGCGCAAACTCCCCCCGGGTTGGACTATGGCTGTAATTCCTGGTGCTGCGGCTGTTCTGACTGAATCATCGAAGGGGAAAAATCCATCGCTGGCTAGTATTGCACCATTGGCTTTTTCTCCAGCTTGTTCTAGGGCGATTTTAACTGAGCCGACGCGGTTCATTTGACCAGCACCTACTCCTAGTGTAGTGCGATCGCTTGTCACAACAGTGGCATTAGATTTAACGTGTTTGCAAACTTTCCAAGCAAACAGTAATTCGGCTAATTCGTTGGGTGTGGGTTGACGTTCGGTGACAACTTGCCATTGACTGGTATCAGCAATCACGTCATCACTAGTTTGGACAAGGAAACCACCTGCGATCGCTTTCACTGTATCCTTAGAACCACTGCTCAAATCTGGTAAAATCAAAACTCGCACATTAGATTTTTTGCCAAGGATTTCTTGAGCTTCTGCATCACAACTTGGTGCAACCACACATTCTAAAAATGTTTTAGTTAACTCACTAGCTGTAGCCGCATCAATCGGGCGGTTGAGTGCGACAATCCCACCAAAAGCAGAAGTAGAGTCAGCGTTGAAAGCTTTTTGATACGCTTCGGAAATAGTGCTTCCCAGTGCCGTACCACAGGGATTTGTATGTTTGATAATCGTTGCTGCTGGGGTATCAGTGAATTCAGCAATAATTCGGCGTGCGGCTTCTAAATCAACTAAGTTATTGTAACTAAGTTCTTTGCCTTGCAATTTCGTTGCGGCTATCCATCCCGTTGGCGTAATACCAGTTTGATACCAGGCGGCGGGTTGATGGGGGTTCTCGCCGTAACGCAGAGATTGCAATTGTGTACCGCTAAGGTTGTAATTTTCTGTTCCTGCGAGGTAAGATGCGAACTGACAAGTCAGCGCTTGCGCGATCGCTTGATCGTAACTAGCAGTATGCGAAAATCCTTTTAATGCCGCTTTTTGCCGAAACTCTAGGGATGCTTCGCCGTTATTTTGGCGTAATTCCTCCAAATACTCGTCATACTGTGCTGGATCGCATAATACAGCGAGATGGGCGAAGTTTTTCGATGATGCCCGTAGCATAGCCGGGCCACCAATATCAATTTGTTCAACAGCTTGGGATAATGTTACTCCTGGTTTAGCGATCGTTTCCTCAAAGGGATATAGATTCACCACCACTAAATCAATCGGGCGAATTTGGTTATTTTCTAAATCTGTAATATCTTCGGGAACATCTCGCCGCGCCAAAATTCCGCCGTGAATTCGGGGATGTAGCGTTTTGACTCGACCACCTAAAATTTCTGGAGAACCTGTATAATCTGCAACCTTTGTAACAGGGAGTCCCGCATCTTTGAGTGCTTGGGCTGTTCCCCCACTGCTGATTAAATCAAAGTCAAATTCTTCAACCAAGCTACGGGCTAGGTCAATTAAACCAGTTTTGTTAGATACACTCAGCAGGGCTAGACGCGCCATTGATCAATTCCTTAAAAGTAGGCTAGAAGCGAAGGATCTCAAGTTTTACATAAGCCTTGGTTTACTTCAAGACCATGAGGAATAATATTGACTCCTGTAATTTATATGGTTACATCTCTCAGAATCAGCACTGTCAGAAATGCTGGAAATAAGGACTAAGTAGGCTTAGTCTCTAATATTTGCGATCGCCTAAACTAAAAGTAAGCATCTTTTATCCACATAACACCTATGGTTCAGTCTTCTAATCAACGCCTAACCCTAGAAGAATTTCTCGCACTTCCCGAAGGAGATATTACATACGAGTTTGTTAACGGTGAAGCTATACCCAAATATAAAGATAATGAAATCAGGGCAAAATTTTTTCATGGCTCGACTACTGGTGCTTTATTTATACTATTGTCTACATGGGCAGAAGCAAAAGGTCGAGTTGTGATTGAATGGGCAATTAAACTAACACGAAATCAACAAGATTGGATGCCTGTAGCCGATCTGACCTATATTTCTCATAACCGTCTTCCTGCTGATTGGCTATTAGACGAAGCTTGTCCTGTCGCACCGGAATTAGTGATCGAAATCATTTCACCCGGTCAAACTTTTGGTGAAATTGCAGAAATTGCGACTGATTATCTAAAAGCTGGTGTTTCTCGTGTTTGGGTGGTTGATACAAAAGCCAGAACGGTAACTGTATTTGCGCCATCTTCCTTGCCGATTACTTATCGATCTCATCAAGTAATTACTGATGATTTACTACTAGAATTGGAAATTACCCCTCACGCAATCTTTCAACTCGCTGGATTACCCTAATTGATTAATTTTCTTATTCAAGAAAATACTTAAAGCCCAAGGATGTCAGCACATTATTTTATTAGCTCATGCCTATGGCGATCGCCGCATTAATCGAGCCGCAAATTACAATTCTTCTTTAATACCTACAGAATTCTTAGAAGAAGTCTTTCAAACGTTTCCTGATATCAACATTTACCCTTACTGTGGATTATAGCTGCAATTCCCCGATTTAATATTGAAGCTGCTTTAATGGAAGTCGCGCAATTAATTTATCGGGGTAGAGGAATGTATACAAATCCAGAAACCGGAATGGAAGTTTCTGGAGATGACAAAGATAGACGGTTAGTTATGCTCATCAATGATTTCATCATTGAAAGAGAGGACATTGACCCCAAAAGACTATGGTTGCGTCAATCCAGCGATTTATTGACTTTGCTGGTAATGTTGCGCTCTACAATTCACACCCGCATCAAAGGTGATGCAGGACTTAATAAAAACCGAATTGCATTTGTCCCAGTTGGCTCTGTTGGCGATGAAGAATTGCTGCGTTTAATGTCTGATGATGTCTTAGATTTCTTGCGTGAAGCCAAAATTTTTATCAGCGATAGTCATCCTCAAGAAGCAAAAGCAATTGTGAAAAAAGCGGAGCAGTTAACTGCAAACATCTTTAAACATTTTGACTTGAGAGGTCAATCATTAGAAAAAAATGCCAAGTCCTATGCAAATTATCAAACTTTACAAGCTTTGACCAAAACTGTTTCTAGGATTTCGAGCCGATTATTACCATCTTTAGATAATGACGAGCTAAAGATACCGGATAATCTAACTTGTATCGGCCCTTTCTGGATAGAAGATTGGAGCGATCGCCAAACTGAAGAAATATTTAGCTTTGAGGCATGGAAAGCTGATGTTAAACAAAATAGCAGTCGTCTTTTAGGCTCGCTAAAAGAAATTGCCGAAAGTAAGAAGTTCAAATTCCCCTCAAAACTCAAACGTCCTGCCAACGAACTGTATAAACTATTGAGTCGGGAACAAGAGGGATTTGTGATTGAATCTTCCACACGTCAAGCATTAAAAACTAAAAACATAGTTATTGGCTTACCTCTAGACTATCCCCACTTCTGGAATGAACAATCAGAAGATGATATGCGCCAACAGGTATTACAAGATCCGCAAGCTTGGAGAAGTGCGCTAGGACGTTCTCTAACTCCTCAAGGCTTAATTGTACCAGTAGTACCTCACTATCGAACATTTCCTTGGATAGCTGTGGCAGGTAGACGGATTTTTACACAATTAGAAACAGTTTTTAGCGATCGCTATTTTATGGCATCCAGTGAATTAAATCTTCTGAACACCATCCTGCTTGAAGATGAAGCAGATAACAAATAGTTAATCTACGCTTAGGAATTACTTAGCGATGTCTATGACGATCGCATTCTTTAGCCAAGCAGCAAATCCAGTTAAATACTAAGTCTACTTGAAGAGATAGGATCTATTAGAAGAGTAGAATTTTAGGAGTAAACCTCTGTCTTTACAATTTATCACTGTTCCTTCTGCAACTTCTCAACCCCCCGCAGGCTTAATTGTCACTTTGCATGGTTGGGGTGCTAATGCTGAGGATGTCGCATCTTTATTACCCTTGCTCAACTTACCCGATTACCAGTTTGTATTACCCAATGCACCTTTTCCTTATCCCTATTCCCCTGTAGGGAGGGCATGGTATGACCTGCGGGTGGAGAATATGTATGAAGGGTTGCCAGAAAGTCGGCAACTGCTAATAGATTTCTTGAAATCTTTAGAAAGTAGCACTGGCGTACCTTTATCACGCACCATTTTAAGTGGATTTTCTCAAGGCGGAGCAATGACTTTAGATGTCGGCTCAAAATTGCCCCTAGCAGGTTTAGTTGTCATGAGCGGGTATTTACATCCTGATGCACTAATGGCAGCTAAAAGCGGGATTGGGCCGACTTTAATCACCCACGGGAGATATGATGAAGTTGTCCCACTGAAAGCCGCGTGGAAGGCACGAAAAACTCTTAAGTCTCTAGGAGTGGCGGTAGAATACCACGAATTTGACATGGGGCATGAAATACATCCGCAAACGTTAGAGGTACTACGGAATTTCGTTGTAAATACAATTGGTTAGTCAGCATTACGAATTTTTTATAAATTCTGGTACAAATTCTGACAATTTTCATGAAATTAATGACTTCTAATGAGTAATATATATTGGGTGGGTGCGTTCAACGCAACTTAACCCATGCTGAAGGCGAGTGCTGGATAAGGGAGGGGCAAGCATTATGACAACTCTAAGCATTTCCCAAAAAGAAATTGCTGCCATGACTGCGGCAGAAGTAGAAGAACTAGCGACACGTCTGGAACTGGATAATTATAGCAATGCTTTTGAGGGTTTAAATGATTGGCATCTATTGCGAGCGATCGCATTTCAGCGTCCAGAGTTAGTTGAACCCTATATCTACCTCTTAGACTTGGAACCCTACGATGAAGCGTAGTTGAGAGTTAGGAGTAGAGACGCGATTAATCGCGTCTGTACAGGAGTTAGGATTTCTAACTATTTAGTACTAATTTTTGTAAGTACTCACTCCTAACTTTTTATCATGACTAATCCAAAATTGAACAGGGTTCTAATTGGTGTAGGTGGCGGTATCGCCGCCTACAAAATTTGTGAATTGGTTTCGACGCTGTTTAAAACTGGGGTGGAAGTCCGAGTTATCCTCACCCGTTCGGCGCAAGAATTTATCACGCCTCTAACAATGGCCACCCTATCTCGTCATCCCGCCTACACAGATGATGATTTCTGGAAACCAACTCACTCTCGTCCCTTACACATTGATTTGGGTGAGTGGGCAGATGTCATGGTAATTGCCCCCTTAACAGCTAATACATTAGCAAAGTTAGCCTACGGGATGGCGGATAATTTACTCACAAATACCGTGCTGGCTTCTACTTTTCCTGTGCTGTTAGCACCCGCAATGAATACGGATATGTGGGAACAGCGATCGGTGCAACGAAATTGGCAACAGCTATTGACAGATAGCCGATATCATGGGATGAGTACAGGATCAGGTTTATTAGCGTGCGATCGCATCGGTGCTGGTAGATTAGCAGAACCCGCGGAAATTTTGGCTCACATCCAATCGTTGTTACACACTCAAGGCAAACGAGATTTAGCAGGGAAACGAGTGTTAATTAGTGCTGGGGGAACGCGAGAGTATCTTGACCCAGTGCGGTTTATTGGTAATCCTTCCACAGGTAAAATGGGATTGGCGCTATCTCAAGCCGCACTTCACCGAGGGGCAAACGTCACCTTAGTACATGGCCTAGCTAATTGGGATGTACCATTGGGAGTGCAAGCAATCCCTGTTGTTAGTGCCGAACAAATGCAGCACGTCATGGTGGAATGTTTACCCAACGCTGATATCATTGTGATGTCAGCAGCCGTGGCAGATGTGAAGCCACGAGATTATAGTACAGAGAAATTGCCCAAGCGATCGCTCCCCCAAGCTTTACCCCTGGAACCAGTACCGGATATAGTCGCCCAGTTAGCACAACTTAAACAGCCGCATCAGAGATTAATTGGATTTGCTGCCCAAACTGGGGATATTGTCAAGCCAGCATTAGAAAAATTACAGAATAAAAAACTAGATGCGATTGTTGCTAATCCCATCGATCAACCTAATAGTGGTTTTGGTAGTGATAATAATCAAGCGATATTTTTAGATAGTCAAGGAGGGCAGCTAGCGATCGCACCTTGTTCTAAATTAGAAATGGCGCATCAATTATTTGATTTTGTCATCACGGAATTTTAGATTTTCAATTTTACCGGAAGTAGGGATAATTGATGAATTGCCCCTACGTGAAAATCTTTCTTTTCGGCTATTGTTTGCATAAAATTCAACAACATACGTCCTGTAAAGCACTGCCTTATCCAAAAGATGAAAATCTGCGTCGATTGCGTCAAGTCGATCGCAACCAATGGAAACAAAAGAGCAGCTATCATCGACGTTCTTTGTCTGAAACTGCCATGTTTCGGCTCAAGGTAATTTTTAGCGGGACTTAAACATTTTAGAGGGAGAAACAAGCCTCAAACCCATCAGGACTTACGCAACTGGCACAATGCGATCGCTAACAAATAGTACTCTAGTACTATAAAAATGCACATGAAATGAACTAGAGTACAACAGGACTTACGCAACTGGCACAAATAGCGGGCAGGGCGCAGCCTTGACACGCGAC
>NZ_JABXKJ010000058.1 GCF_017115085.1 Nostoc sp. NMS7
AGTACCATATTTTGGGCTATTTTTATCGGATTTTTCTTAACATTCAACACTTCTGCGGCAGATCATTTCACAGCCACTTAAACAACCCAGTCGGCAGCATGGCAAATCGCTGCACCCAACGCCGCTAAAAGTTATCTGTTGGGCGTTGCATTCCTGTGCGGACGAAAAGCACTTTGGAAATTAAATATGCGTTATTCAAAACCCTTGTAGAGACGTAGCACTGCTACGTCTCTACATTCTTGTTCACCCCTATGTCTAATGAACTGTCCCTCTCAATGATTCAGCATCAACGGGTTTGATTAGGTAAGTCTGCAATAGATGCCCAACTATGGAGGCTATCAAGGGTAATTTTTGGCAGAATTTTACAATTGGTGAGCGATCGCTCTTGTTAATCTCTGCTATTTTCAGATTAAGATCAGAACACCGCTCCAACCGCCGGAAAAACTCTGGATGATTTGTATTCAAAATCAGGGGAAATGCGCGGGCGGCGGTGTTATTCGTCTCTGCAATGACTTTAGTATTATATTCGCGCGGGTCTATCCCTATCGATTGATAAAACGTTGCGCGTTCAAATACTGTCAAGGTGTGAGTCGCAAAAACAGTCAGCAAAAAGAAACGCACCCACAATCTAGCTCTCCAATTGTTCCATAATTGAGGTTGCGATCGCAGCAGCGCTTTAAAGAAATCTCCATGTCGATTTTCATCCTGACACCAACTCTCAAACTTGCGGAACAATGGATAAATTTGGTGTTCTGGATGTTTTTCCATGTGGCGATACACCAAGATGTAGCGCCAGTAGCCAATTTTCTCCGATAGGTAGACTGTGTAAATAATCCACTCTGGCGGAAAGAAGGTATAAGTGCGATTTTTGGTTAAATAACTTAAGTCAAGGGAAAGATTAAAATCTGCCATTGACTTGTTCAAAAATCCCGCATGGCGTGCTTCATCCCGTGCCATAAAATTAAAGGCTTCCGCCAGAATGGGATTGCGGTTTTTCAGACGACGCGATAATTCTTTGAACAGCAGAAATCCCGAAAACTCGGAAGTGCAGGAACGTTCCAAAAAGTCAATAAAAGCGACGCGTGTTTCCCCGTCAATGTGATCCCAACACTGTTTAAATTCTTCATCACGTACAAAATGATCGCGGTTATAGTCTGCTCGTAACTCCTCTACAATTGCCACTAACTCCGCTTCCTGCGCCGAAATATCCAATTGCGCCGCAGCTTCAAAGTCAGTGGTATAAAATCGGGGTGTTAATAATGTTTCCTGAACAGGCGCTTTTACACCTGACTTCAGCAACTCAGGTTTCGGGGTTTCCAGAGACTTAACCATAAGAATCCTTTCATTTTTTATGCCTTAAAAGTTATATAACCATAAATAGCCTATTGAGGACATCAGTTAAATTATTGAAAGTAAATTGTGAGAAATAAGCTTACCGCCTAAGCTAAACTTTGTGCATAACTTGTGCATAATTAATGACACATAATTACTTTTGCTAGATGCAAATACCTTAACGATGGATATTCAAAAGATTTTACGTGACCGACGAATTATTCACTCTGATCCACAGGTAATGAGCGGAACTCCAGTCTTTGTTGGAACGAGAGTTCCATTGCAAACCTTTTTCGACTATCTTGAGGGTGAAGCAGGTTTAGCCGAATTCTTAGAAGATTTCCCACATTTGCAAACTCAGGTATTGCTAGTTTTGGAAGTGATTGCAAAAGCAATGCTGGTTCAGGAGCGAACTGCTGGTGCTCATTCTACTTGATGAGAATCTGTTGAGCAAAAAACTCAATAAGCCATTTGTGGATGCAGGCCATTTGGTGCAAAATGTGGAAGATATGGGCTGGCGTGGTGTGAAAGACCCAGAGCTTTTAACATTGCCACAGGCGCATCCTTTTGATATTTTTATTACAGCAGATAAGAACTTGCCATATCAACAAAATTTGCAGTGTCTTACGTTACAGATTGTAGTGCTGGATGCAAAGAGTACGCGCCCAGATTACCTACTACTATTAATTATTCACATTAACGGTTTACTGCAATCTTTAGTTCCTGGCTCAGTTACATTGATTAACGATGCGGGAAAAGTTACAACTTTCAACCTTGTTGCTGGTTAGAGATAAAAATTGTCTATTCAGACTCCTGGCTTGTCAAACAATAAATAAATATTAATAACTTAATCGTTATGCAAATATTAATAGTTAAATAATCTTAGGAGAAATAAAAATAGCTGGGATTTGCATCGGCAGTGGTACTTGCTGGATAGAATGATGCAGATCCTCTTTAAACCTAGAATGTCATTTGTCATTGGTCATTTGTCATTTCCTCCCTCATCTGCCTCATCCCCCTCATCCCCCTCACTCCCATTCGGCTACGCTGACGGCAAGCCCACTCCCCACTCCCCTCCCTTCATACATTCATTGGAAAGCAACTCAATGGTTTTTCTATTACCTAGTGTCAAGTTTGATCTGGATCTGATCCAAAAGTACGACACTCGCGCACCCAGATACACCAGTTATCCGCCCGCTACAGAGTTAAGCGAAACATTCACTGAAACTGATTTTAAGGCCGCGATCGCAGCATCGAATCAACGCAAAACTCCTATAAGTTTATATTTCCACATCCCCTTTTGCCAAAGTGCTTGCTACTTCTGCGGCTGTAATACGGTAATTTCTAACAATAAGAATATTGCTAAACCTTACCTGGAGTCTTTGGTTCAAGAGATCAAAAATACCGCAGCTTTAATCGATTTAGATAGAAAAGTGCTGCAAATCCACTGGGGAGGTGGTACTCCTAATTACTTGGATCTTCACCAAGTAGAATTTTTATGGAAAAACATCAATCGCTATTTCAACATCGATCCACAAGCCGAAATTTCAATTGAGATTAATCCCCGCTATATCGATAAAAACTACATTTTTTTTCTGAGACAGATTGGGTTTAACCGGATTAGTTTTGGCATTCAGGATTTTAATCACCAAGTTCAAGTAGCTGTTAATCGTGTCCAGCCAGAAGAAATGCTATCTGATGTGATGAGTTGGGTAAAAGAAGCTAAGTTTGAAAGTGTGAATGTAGACCTAATTTATGGTTTACCTTATCAAACCCGCGAGACATTTCAAGAAACTCTGAAAAAGACTATTGAGTTAGATCCTGACCGAATTGTTGTGTTTAACTTTGCCTATGTACCGTGGCTCAAACCGACCCAAAAAAACATTCCTCAAGAGGCGCTACCGCCAGCAGAGGAAAAGTTAGAGATTTTGAAAATGACCATTGAAGAATTGACGAATAACCAATATCTATTTATTGGGATGGATCATTTTGCTAAAACTAATGACGAACTAGCGATCGCTCAACGCAATGGCACTCTCAAACGCAATTTCCAGGGCTACACTACCCACGCTGAAACAGAACTTTTTGGCTTTGGTGCTACATCCATCAGTATGCTAGAAGATGCTTATGCTCAAAACCACAAGGAATTAAAGGACTATTATCAGACACTTGCAGCAGGTGCTTTACCTGTTAGTAAAGGTATCAAACTTACTCAAAATGACATCATCAGACGGGATGTGATTATGGGTATTATGTCTCACTTTCAGTTGCATAAGCAAGACATTGAAAACAAATATCAGATCAATTTTGATGAATATTTCTCTGAGGAACTAGAGGCGTTAAAACCATTAGAAGCCGATGGTCTAGTCAGTTTATCAAAAAATCAAATCCAAATTACAGACATCGGTAGATTACTAGTCAGAAATATTGCCGTCATATTTGATACTCATACAAGAACGCGAGAGACAAAATTCTCCCGCGCCATTTGATTCCACTTTTGCCTTTGCTAAATATTATTCCCTCAATCTACCTTGAAAATAACCGTTGAGGGGATTTAACTAATTACGATCGCGTAGCGAGGTTAGTACCAAAAACTTTAAACTTAGGGCTTACGCACTGTACAAATGCCTCGTGATGTGCAATAAATATCTTGAGGAAGTTTTCAGGCTTTTCTTAATTATCCTGCGATGCCTACGACGGTAAACTACGTAAATAGATCATGCTGTAGGGGCACACCAATGAGCTTTTTCTGTGCCCTTACGAAAGATATGGTTTTTAACCTTGATTCATATTTGGTATTTTTTGTCAATGCGTAAGTCCTAAAACTGACTGCGTAGGTTGGGTTGAGGAACGTAGCTTTCCTCCTGCAGGGTAACCCAACATTTGCGGGGCTTTGTTGGGTTGCGCTTTGCTTAACCCAACCTACTAATTACTACCTTGAAAATAACCGTTGAGGGGATTTAACTAATTACTGTCTTCGTAGCGCGAAGGAGTCCACGTAAAGAGAGCGTCATTACGAATTACTTTAACGCATCTCCAAAAAGTTAGATAATATTTTTCCATCTGAAGACAGATATAAAAAAACATAGATTGATTAATTTATTAATGTCTACTTCTATAGCAAAGAATATCCAGACTTATGTATTCAATAATTCCTGATTTATCTGGCAAAACTTTTGTTTAACATTTTTATGCTAGAAATGCCAATTTTCATCCAAATCTTGATGTAAAGTTTTTTGTCTAACTTTTGGATTTAGCATTTATCCCATCTGGTAGAAAGAATTTTTAATCAGAGTTGATAACTTAGATATAAGTGAGATTGTTGAGGCAGTTATGAGTATTATTGCTTGGGTAGCTTTAGGACTTTTGGCAGGTGCATTCGCTAAAGCTATTTATCCTGGCTATCAAGGCGGCGGAATTCTCTCCACAATGATTTTAGGTATCATTGGTGCTTTCGTCGGTGGAAGTCTGTTTACCTTAGTAGGAACAGGAACTCTGCAAATTACTGCGGCTGGCGCTGGTTTAACTCTTGCTGGTATTTTAGTGGCTGTGCTTGGCGCAATTGTTGCTATTTATCTATGGGGATTAATCAGAAGAAGCAGCAATGCCTAATCGTTGAATGGCAGTTATTAACACTGACATGACTAGTGTATTTTCTCAGTTTTCTAGTTCACCAGTTTGAGAAGCTATTAAACATCAAATTAGCTCTATCTGGAAAATACTAGAAGACAAGCCGATCCTTTGTGTGACATCATAATTTTTGGAAGTGTAAATCCATGTTTTTTCATAAAAAAGAGCCTATTCATGCAGTTAAGGTCACTGAAGCAAACCCTCGTTTTGCTCAGTTACTTTTAGAGCAGTTTGGCGGAGCTACTGGCGAACTTAGTGCAGCACTTCAATATTGGGTTCAATCATTCCATGTCGAAAATCCTGGAATTAAAGATATGCTGCAAGACATTGCGATCGAGGAATTCAGCCATTTAGAAATGGTTGGTAAACTGATCGAAGCTCATACCAAAAATGTGGATCAAACAGAGGCTTATAAGAGTACCCTGTTTGCACTCCGAGGGGTTGGGCCTCATTTTCTAGATAGTCAAGGTCAAGCTTGGACTGCAGCTTACTTGAATGAGGGTGGAGATGTAGTGCGTGATTTAAGAGCTAACCTTGCAGCAGAAGCTGGCGCTCGTCAGACTTACGAAGAATTGATTAAGTTGGCAACTGACAAAGGAACCCAAGAGACTTTAGTGCATCTGTTAACACGAGAAATTTCTCATACCCAGATGTTTATGAAAGCTCTAGATTCACTAGGTAAGTTGACAGATCCATTCTTTGGTAATATTAAGCCAGATGAAACTGTTGCTCTCTACTACAACCTATCTACAAGCGATAATGGTAAAGATGAGCGTGGCCCTTGGAATTCTGAGCCCACATTCAAATATATTGCTAATCCGCAACAAACTCACTCCTAATTTCATAGGTTGATTTGAAGCAAAGAGATTTTTGGCAGATTCTTAAAAACTCCCAATTATCCTGTGGGCAAATAGCCCACCTTCTTTAGCAATTGTTGGCCTGTTAAGCTACATCTGGTGAACAAAAACATTCCCGACTTTTTTAATAAGTCGGGAATTTTAGCTAAGTATTTGGGTATTAGACTCAATTAAAAATAGCTATGGCTAGACTGAAGAATTCAGAGCGATCGCACTTCAATATCTACCCCGACTTTTCGGAATTCAGCAATTAATTCAACTCAAAATCAGGATATTTTTTTGTGATTGTCAACGCTACGCCAAATGGTTGGCAAGTAATTTATCATCGTGCCCATGCTTTATTAGCAGCTGAACTGGCGGGACAATGGCGACGTAAAGATGCTCCTGTAAGGTTATATGCAACCCTAGCTGCAATTTCCCATCATGATGACCTAGAAAAAGAGTGGGAAGAAGATATTCTGACTGAAGCTGGTGTGCCAAAGGACTTCACCCTCAGTTCAAATAACGATGTAGGTAGCACTGTCGAGAAATTAGCTGAACTAGCAAACAATGCCCGCTACCGTGGACGGTGGGTGGCTCTATTAATTTCCATGCATATCAGCCGTTTAAATGAGTCAAAACGGGGTCAGGCTCCAGAAATGGACAAGTTTCTGGATGAACAACTTGAAAATCAGCAACATTGGCGCAAAGAACTGGGCATTAAAAAGGAAGATGTTGATGCAGCCTACGCATTTATGCAATGGTGCGATCGCCTTTCTCTGATCCTCTGTCAGCAAGAACTACCTGAGGATGAGCGGTTTTTAGAAATTAGCAAGGGTCCTGAAGGTCAGCGCTATGACATCATGCAGCGCAGTGATAACTTGGTTGTTGTTAAACCCTGGCCTTTCGAGAACGATAAATTCACGGTCAATGTCGAAGCCTGCGATATCTCCCAGGTAAAATTTGAAAGCAGCACCGAATTAACTCAAGCACTACAAGAAGCCCCCATCAAGGTATTAGAGTGGACATTCGTTAAGAGTTAGATTACATACAGCTGCAAAAAAGACAAAGGTTAGGACTAGGGCGTGTTTTCAAACTACGACCATAAAACAATGGATGCGTCAACGTTTGCTGGTGCGATCGCTAGCATAGCTGTATAATTTACAGCAAGTTTTTCATATCGGCTAGCAATACGCCAAAATTGCTTGAGTCTATTAGTTAGCAGCGTTTTCAGGATATAAGGGTTTTCAACGGGCATTCTGATAAAAAAGAGCCAGAGAACTAACTTTCTGGCTCAAAGTTGGAGACAAAAGAATCATCAAATAAAGGCTAACTTGGGTAAAACCTAAATTCTTCCCAGGTTATGCAGCCCTAAGACAGCGCCCACACCTAAGATATGACCAAAGGCGGCACTTGCTAAAAAGGCTGGTAAACCAAAATTACCTAAGAAACTGACTGATGGTAGTTTTGGTTCTGCGTTGGGATACTTGATGGTAGATTTGCCAATGACAATGGCTAGGATATTAGCCAGAATTATAATCAGCCCAACTGTCGGACTCCATTCTAGGGGTGTGGTTGCAGCAGCGAGTAAGGTTGAAGTAAACACCTGATTAGCTCCTGAAATTTATTAATGATTGAAAATATAATCTGAAACTTTCCGAAGCAAATTCCAGAAAGTACCCAATTTTGCATCAATATTTAACAGTTATTCTTACTACTTAATACAACATCAGTTCAACGCCGTGAGTTGACTGTAGTAAATGGTTTGAACTTCAATCTCCGAACGAATCGGTTTTTTAGTTTTAAATTATACCTTAGCTTTAATTTAGTCGAACTCACGTCAATCTATCTACAGCAATCCGTGCAGGATTAAAGATAGATGAAAATTGGATTTTCATCTATCAAAAGTATGAGATATTGATAAATATATGAATTTTCTATATTTAAATAAATTAAATCCAAACACATAATTTAAAAGCATACTTCTGGCAGAAGATATAAAAAATATTAGACATATTAAATTAAAATAAATATTAATCAAAGTTTTTAAACAATTCTGATAAGTGTGCTAGACACGAACCTGGAACAGCTTAAAACTTTGTAAAAATCAGCAACACACAAACTATGAACTCTATTACCGAAAAACGTATCGCCTTGATTTCCGTCCACGGGGACCCGGCGGTTGAAATAGGGAAAGAAGAAGCTGGGGGACAAAATGTTTATGTGCGCTACGTGGGTGAAGCACTAGCGCGGCTGGGTTGGCAAGTTGATATGTTTACCCGCAAGGTGAGTCTGGAGCAAGACTTGATTGTTCAACACAGCGACAATTGTCGAACTATTCGTTTAAAAGCTGGCCCGCTTGAGTTTGTGCCACGAGATGATATTTTTGAATATCTGCCAGAATTTGTGGATAATTTGCTCACATTTCAAGTAAAAAATGACATTACATATCAGTTAGTTCACACTAACTACTGGCTCTCTAGTTGGGTGGGAATGGAGTTAAAAAAAATCCAAGAGAGTAAACAGGTTCACACATACCACTCATTAGGAGCAGTCAAATACAACACTATAGAAAAAGAAAATATTCCCCTGATTGCTAGTGTGCGATTAGCAGTGGAAAAAGAGGTGTTGGAAACAGCAGAGCGAATTGTCGCGACAAGTCCCCAAGAAAAGGAACATATGCGATCGCTAGTTTCCACTAAAGGCAATATCAACATCATTCCCTGCGGTACTGATATTCAACGCTTTGGTTCGATTGCGCGAGAAGCAGCCAGGCATGAATTGGGTATTGACAAAGAAGCGAAAGTTGTATTATATGTAGGACGTTTTGACCCACGCAAAGGGATAGAAACCTTGGTGCGTGCAGTAAACGAGTCTGGGCTACGTGACTCCAACAATCTCCAGCTAATTATTGGTGGTGGTAGTACTCCAGGTAATTGCGACGGCATAGAACGCGATCGCATTGAGCAAATCGTCAATGAATTGGGGATGAGCGACTTTACCATCTTTGCAGGTCGTCTCAGTCAAGATATTTTGCCAACTTATTATGCAGCTGCCGATGTTTGTGTTGTTCCCAGTCACTACGAACCTTTTGGACTGGTGGCGATCGAAGCGATGGCAAGCGCTACACCAGTTGTAGCTAGCGATGTCGGCGGACTTCAGTTTACTGTGGTTGATGAAGAAACTGGTTTATTGGCATCACCACAAGATGTAGATGCCTTTGCGTCTGCCATTGACCGAATTCTTTTAAATTCAGAGTGGCGAGACGAATTGGGTAAAGCCGGGAGAAAGCGCGTCGAAAGCAAGTTTAGTTGGCATGGCGTAGCAACTCAGTTGACTGAACTTTATACCCAACTGCAACAACCAGTCAAAGAATCAGTATTGCTTACTAAATAACCTTCAAACTAACCCAATACTGTTTGGATAAGATCATCTACATCCCGATAACTTTTGTAGAGACGTAAAGTTTGCGTCTCTACACATACCTCTTTATAATAAGCGTTTCAGCTATCGGAAATCATGGGAGAAATAGCGATCGCTTTGAGTGAACTAAAAGTATCGCCTGAAAGGCCGAACACAAAAACAGGAAATTCTACTCATGTTGGAAATTGAAGATTTGGGAGTGAGTGTAGAAGAGTATTTGGAAGGATTAAGAGCAGGTATTGACGTTTTGGAATTGAAGCGGTTAGAAGCAAAGGGAATTCCAACAAACCTGGCTTTGGAAGTGATGACTATCGCACCAAAGATAATCAATGGTACGGCTACTCCTGAAGAAGTTGTTAGAGGAATAATGATTCTAACACCATCCCTTAGGCAACAACTTGAATAGGGAAATATCCAAAAATTCATCCGAAGTAATAAAGCAACTGCAATCATCACAGACAACACTAGAAGACGATTGTAGAGCAAAATAGTGGTTGTGTGGTAGCACATCCCAGACGGATTAACTTGAAAATCACTCGCGTCTGTGAGGTAAGTAAAGTATTGCCGTTCAAAACGCCTAATTTGAAAGATATGAGCGGGTCTGCTTATATTTGACCATTGAATTAGGAACTATACTGAGCATCGACCTTTGAACGCGAACGGCTATGCAACCAGTTGACTTCACCACCCTTACAGCTACTTGTAGCGAAATCCGCACTAACTGGCTGCCCTCGCGGACAGAACAGGTTTATCAGCGCGATCGCTACACTATTGCCATAGCATTACGCACCCTGAAACAACGGGATTGGCTACAAATTTCTTGGCATCCCCAAGCTGCACATATTTGTATCGGTGATCCACCACCGCGATCGCCAGATACTTTTACCTTTAGCCAACAACTGATACACCAATTGGGTGGTTTGGCACTAGTAGGAATTGAAGCGATCGCCCCTTGGGAGCGGGTGATTGATTTGCAATTTGCCCGTCGTCCGGGAGAAAGCGCCCTATATCATGTCTATGCAGAAATCATGGGCAAGTATAGCAACGTCATTCTCACCGATGCCAGCAATATAATTATCACCGCAGCCCATCAAGTCAGTCAGCAACAATCTAGTGTCCGTCCCATCCAAACCGGACAACCTTATGAAACACCACCAAAACTGACTGGAACTGTCCCCAGTTTGAGCGAATCTCAAGAACGTTGGCAAGAACGGGTAAGTTTAGTGCCAGGAGCAATCAAGCGGCAATTGCTGAAAAGTTATAGTGGCTTGAGTGCAGCCCTACTAGAGTTAATGCTGCTAGAAGCAAATATCGCACCAGAAACATCCACCGATAGCCTTAACTCTAACGATTGGCAACGACTATTTGAGCGTTGGCAAGAATGGTTGCAAGCCTTGGATTCCAGTAAATTTAAACCCGGTTGGACAAAAGATGGTTACACCGTAATGGGTTGGGGTGCAGTTGAAAACGTCAAAAATATTCAGGAGTTACTCAACCGCTACTACAGTAACCAGATTAACCAACAGTTATTTTCCCAATTGCGCCATCAGTTGAGTCAGAAATTGCATAATATTCTGGCGAAATTAGGTAATAAAGCTCAAACCTTTAAGACGCGCTTGCAGCAATCAGATCAAGCCGATGAGTATCGCCAAAAAGCTGATTTATTAATGGCTCACTTGCAAAACTGGGAACCGGGGATGAAAGAAATTATCCTTGCTGATTTTGATACAAGTTTGCCAGTAGCGATCGCTCTCCAACCAGATAAAAATGCTGTCCAAAATGCCCAAAGTCTTTACAAACAGCACCAAAAGCTCAAACGCGCTCGTAGTGCTGTTGAACCACTACTTTTGTCAGTGCAGACAGAAATTGAGTATTTAGAACAAGTAGAAGCTGCGATATCTTCGATAGACACCTACCAAACAGCAGAAGATTTGCGAGCTTTAGAAGAAATCCGCGAAGAGTTGATTGGACAAAAGTATTTAGAAGATCCAGAATACCGCAAGAGCAGCGCTAACGAAGTTCCCAGCACCAACTTTCATCGTTACGTTACCCCCAGCGGCTTTGAAGTATTAATCGGTCGTAACAATCGCCAAAATGACCAATTGACCTTTCGTGTAGCTGGGGATTATGACCTATGGTTTCACGCCCAAGAAATTCCAGGGAGCCATCTGCTATTACGTCTAGAACCAGGTGCTGTTGCAGAAGAAGTTGATTTGCAATTTGTAGCTAATCTTGCCGCCTACTACAGTCGCGCTCGTCAGAGTGAGCAAGTACCAGTAGTTTACACTCAGCCAAAACACGTCTACAAACCCAAAGGAGCAAAACCGGGAATTGCCATTTACAAGCAGGAGAGCATCCTCTGGGGAAAACCACAATTAGTCATTAGTCATTAGTCATTAGTCATTGGTCATTGCTCATTGGTCATTGCTCATTGGGCATGGGGCATTGGGCATTGGGCATGGGGCATGGTTTCTCCTTATCTCCCTTATCTCCCTTGTCCCCCTTGTCCCCCTTGTCCCCCTTGTCCCCCTTGTCCCCCTTGTCCCCCTGCTACCCATCTATACCCTGCGATCTGCTGAATTATCCTGATAGATAGAGGCTTTTAAGCTTTCTTCCTATCTTTTTTTAATAAATATTCCGGAAAAATCTGTGTTGGCTGTTACAATATTGTTAAGAAAAGTTGCCCGTTGCATTTTGGGAACGCGCAATTGGGTTTTAACTCTCTTGAGAAGACAACGCAAAAAAAGATTTTCTAGGCCAGCTGTGGGATGCTGGTCTTTTTGTCTTTAAAGTGCTTATACATTGGTTATCGGATCTAGAACTTTTGATACCGACAAGAGGACTTTTCAAACATCCTCTAAAGACATGCTCGCTTTACAGTATGCTCTTGGTACATCAGTAGTACTTTTGAACTAACGAAGAATGTCAGGTTAAATACGTTTTTAATTGACAAAAAGCTCTAAAATAGCACGCTAATGGTATGAATAATTATAATTTTCTTAATAGCTGAAACTATTGCTATGACTTTATTATGTGCCAATTGCTCGGAATGAACTGCAATGTCCCAACGGATATTTGCTTTTCTTTTGAAGGGTTTTCTGCACGGGGAGGAAAAACAGATGATCATAGCGACGGTTGGGGCATTGCTTTCTTTGAAGGAAAGGGATGTCGAATGTTTTTAGATCCCCAACCTTCTGTTGCTTCTCCAGTAGCGGAGTTCGTGCGGAGTTATCCCATCCACTCAACCCATGTCATAGCTCATATCCGCAAAGCGACTCAGGGTGAAGTTGCCCTACACAACTGCCATCCTTTCCGCAGAGAATTGTGGGGTCAGTATTGGGTGTTTGCCCATAATGGTAATTTGCCAAATTTTAAACCGGAGAATTTGGGCTTTTATCAAGCCGTAGGTGACACCGATAGCGAAAAAGCATTCTGTATGATCCTAGAAACATTGCGATCCCACTTTCCTGATGGTAAGCCTGACATCAAGAAACTGTACCCTGTGCTGCAAGAAATTACTGCTATAATTGCAGATTTGGGTATATTTAATTACTTGTTATCAGATGGAGAACACTTTTTTGCTTATTGCTCAACTAAACTCAGCTACATTGTTCGTCAAGCGCCCTTTGCAGCTGCCCATTTAATTGATCAAGACATGACCGTAGATTTTCGGGAGGTGACTACCGAACGCGATCGCGTCGCTGTCATTGCTACCACACCCCTAACTGACAACGAAGTTTGGACACAAATCCAACCGGGAGAATTACTAGTTTTTCAGGACGGATTGCCTCTTAAATATGCATTCACTTAAGAATCTGATCCTGTTGGCGAATTCAAAAATTAATCAGATATTTTTCCCATTTAGATACTTTCTAGATGGTTTTTTTTCAGGCTTTTCATATTGAGTAATTTACAGTTAATTTTCAGGTAAATAGACTCGCTATTTAGGGACACACTAATACTCATACAAGCAAAAAAGTTTTAATATATTGCCTCGTTCCTAGTCTCTGACTAGGAATGCCCTCTGTAAGGCTCTGCCTTACTTCCTCGCGGCAGAACCACAAAAACAAGCATTTCCTTCTTATACCTGGAAACGAGGTTTGAAAAGTGTTTCAGCTTCAGTTGACACGCATGAGGAATGTTCTCTATAACAGATGTATTTCACTGTTGTAATTTACCAATTTATACAACTCTCCCCCAACTTAGTTGTTACCAATTCATCTAAAAAATACCGCTTTTCTTGGTATAAAATCTATAATTTGACACTGAATTATATCTAGATTAATATACTTTAAAAATACTGTAGCTCTTTTTTTACAAGAGCTACATATACTTTTTGGCTATTGTAAGCATACTTACAAAAAATGTATTACTAACAACATAAATATAAAATATCTAATGACTGCTACTCAATTACTCTTCCTCATTGCAATTTTCTTTCTAACAAGTGTGATAAGTGTCATTACAGGCAGCACCTCTTTAATTACTGTTCCTGTAATGTTGCAATTGAGTATTGAACCGCGTACTGCTCTTGCGACCAATATGCTGGCATTAACCTTTATGAGTGTTGGTGGTACATTGCCTTTTATTGGTAAAAAAGCAATTGACCACAGTCGCTTACCAATAATGATTTTCTTAACGCTTTTAGGCTCAATTATCGGTGCATTTATTGTTTTAGTTGTACCTTCAAAATCGATGCCTTTGATTATCTCGATTTTGATGATTGTGGTTGCCGTGTTTTCAATCAGCAATCGGAATGCTGGAATCGTTTCCAGAATAAAGAGTCCATCACGAATAGCAGAAATTGGTGGATATGTGGCAACTTTTGTGCTTGGTATTTATGGTGGTTTCTTTAGTGGTGGCTATGTCACCATGCTCACAGCAGCTTATGTCAGTCTATTTAAGATGACGTTTGTTCAGGCGATCGCAAACACAAAGTTTATCAACATTTTTTCTTCGCTGATTGCCACCATTATTTTCTTTACACAGGGAATAGTTGATTACAAACTAGGTATTATTCTGAGTATTACTATGTTGGTTCTTCAGTACTTGTTATGCTAAATTATTAGTTTCAAATTCAAAAGGATATTAAAAATTGTATTAAAAAATTACTAAAAGCATTGCAATTATTGACAT
>NZ_JABXKJ010000035.1 GCF_017115085.1 Nostoc sp. NMS7
ATTGATTCAACAATCGCTAATAATTTTTGCTTACCGCAACTTATTGAGCGGATACTGGGATCAGGAATTTCTAAATCTCCTATCTGTTGAACTTGTTCAAGACACTTTGCAAGTTCCTCTCTTTGATAAATCACCGTGTCTATTACTGGCAAGTTATATCGTTCAGTAATTGCTAATATTTGTTTGGGTAAAGTATGTTGCACAAACTTTTGAAAAGTTGCAATTTTACAAGGAAGAACGCCCAGAATTTTTATAGGTGATTTATTTAATAGGTTTTTTCTGAATGGGTTAATATCTTGCTTAATGTATTCTTTTACATTTGTTAATCCTAGATTAGCAAATGGTTTCAAATCTGAAGGAATAATTAAATAGTCAGATGTGACAAGCGCAATGAATGCAAATAGGTTTAAAGAAGGAGGTGTATCGATAATTACAATATCATATTTATCTTCTACTTCTTTCAATTTATATACTAGACTAGCTTGACTTGATCTTAGTCCGTTTAGCTCTGTTTCCGTTTTCATTAAATTAATGTGCGATGGAATTACATCTATCTCTGGATTCGTGAATGAAGATTTTCTAGCTACTTCCGAGATAGGATCAAGTTCAATTGAACGCAGTATATGATAAATATAACTGTCTTTTATATTATCTGATATTTCATCATCAAATTTGACTAACCCTGTGGCAAATGTAGTATTAGCTTGGCTATCTAAATCAATAACTAGAACTCTTTTGCCCTTCTTCCTAATAGCAGCAGCTAGATTCACTACAGTGGTTGTCTTACCTACGCCGCCTTTATTATGGTAAACCGCAATTATTTTCATTGAATCTTGCCTCTTTGTTTCAAAATTTAAATTATTTTCAATTATTTTAACTTCTGGTTTATCTACTAACTGTCCTTCTTTTAGACTATCTCTACCAATTAAACCTTTAATATTCTCTAACTTAGCTTCAACATCCTTTCCAGAACATTGGAATAATAGCTGAATATCATATTGCAATTTTTGATAAATTCTAATCTCTTTGCCATTAGTCAACAATCCATATCTGACATTTAAGCTGGTTAAATAATGCCTGAGTCGGCGGACATGATTATTTAAGTTTTGTTTGGGATGCTTTGCCTCCATGACGACACTCAGGGGTGAGTTGGTATCTAAAACAAAGGGAATTACTTGTGCGGCAAATGCTAAGAAATCTAAGCGGATGCTACCAACGGCAACTTCTTGATGCCAGGTGTCAGGAGTATAACCTAGCTGCGGTAGCAAATATTGCACTATGAGTTTGCTTTCAACTTCGCTTTCGTTACGGCATAGCTCAGGATTAAAAGGCAATATTTTTATACCTCTAAATAACTCTTGGACTTGGGAGAAAATCTGATATTTGCTCGATTATGGCATAGCCTTAATTATTTTGAGTGATATAAATCACTTAGAAACATCTAAAAAATCATCATTAAATTAGTACTTTTGCTGATAAAATAACCAATTCTGAGAGCTAGCCATCTTCAAAATTAACAGGCTATATATGTATTTGCCCATTACTCCTGTAAATCGCTAGAATCAAAGTGTTTACTTAAGCTATTTGCGCTAAAGGTTTTGGCTACTGTATCTTGTCCCCACTGCCATCAACTCGTTGATAGTCAAGCTATTAATTGTCCCTATTGCCGGACAACACTCAAAGCTTACGGCCATCCCGGTATTCCATTGCACCGCGCCATTGGGGAAGGGTATCTGTGCGACACCTGCACATATCACGCTGATGATACTTGCAATTTTCCCCAGCGTCCCTACGCTAAAGACTGTACGCTCTACCAAAATATTGAAAAGACAAAGTTAGAGTTGGAACAGCAACGTTACACTAACAGTTTTGCATTAACTCTGAAAAGTTGGATAAAACGCAATCAAGCTTTGCTGTTGCTATTAGGTTTATTATTGGTCTGTTTGTTGTTTGTTATATTAAGGTCTTGATTTGTGTTTACTAGGGAATGGGGACAAGGGAGACAAGGAAGACAAGGGGAATAACCAATGCCCAATACTTCTCTACGAGAGGCTGCGCCAACGGCAACGCTCAGTACAAGTGCCCAATTCCCAATTCCCGATCCCTAACCTTCAAGTTGTGGTGATTTTGGATGCTTCAGCAATAGGTTCAACTTGTATCGGTGGCGCTTTTTCCTCAAAGGCAGTTAAATGGAACCAAAAAGTTGTGCCTATGCCAACTTCACTCACTAGATGGACTTTACTACGATGTCTGTCGATGATATTTCTGACAATCGATAAACCTAAACCCGTGCCTTCTAGGGTGTGAACTCGGTTTTCTACACGAAAGAAGCGTTCAAAAATTGAGTGTTGATCTTCTGTGGCAATGCCAATTCCAGTATCGGAAATTTCAATCCGCACTGGAGAAGATTCGGTGTGACTGGGCTTGAAATCTACTTGATAGGCGCGGATTACCACTTTACCACCGACTTTTGTGAATTTAAGGGCATTACCAATTAGGTTGCCAAACACTTGTACTAACAAATCATAATTACCCATTACCAAGGGCAAATTAGCAGCAACTTCTTGAAGTAGTTCAACACCTTTATCTTTAGCATTGAGTTGGTAAGTACGCAGAGTTTGCTCGATCGCTTGGGCTAAATCTACGCCATCGAAGCTGTAGTTGCGACCAGATTCGAGTTTTGACAAATCCAAAACATCGTTAACTAGGCGGGTTAGGCGATCGGTTTCATTGTTGACAGTTTGGAGAAACTCTTGCCGTTCTTGTAAAGCTAAGTCTTCGCCGTAGTCGTGCAGGGTTTCAATATAGGTTTTGATGTTGAATAGAGGCGTTCGCAGTTCGTGAGAAACGTTGCTGATAAATTGACTTTTTGCATCGTTTAACTCAACCTCGCGGGTAATATCTTGGATCGTAATCGCAATGCCTTTAATGCTTTCTCTTTGGAGATTGAGTACTGTAGTCAAGAGAATGCGGATCGTGCGTGGGGTGGGTTGGTTAATAAAAATTCGGAATTCGGCACTTTCGCATTCCCCTGCTGCCATTTCGTACAAGGGACGGGTGATTTCTATTTGTACCGATTGGGGTAAGTGATGCAACACATTCTGTCCGACCATATCAGCAGTTTCCCAGCCAAAAATTCGCCGCGCTGTGGGGTTGACTAAAATCACCTGCATGTTGTTATCAATCAACACAGCACCATCTGCGATCGTCGAAACTAGGGTTTCTAGTTTCGCTTTTTCTGCGGTCAGTTCCTCAATATTCTGTTCTTCATAACGCTCTAATCGCTCTCCCATTTCGTTAAAGCTTAAAATTAACTCACCGAGTTCGCCCCCTAATGGTAAATCAATGCGCTGCTTGAAATTCCCGGTAGCAATTTGCTTCACCCCCACTAGCAGTTCTTTAATCGGCTTAGTGATGGTCAAGGCGTTAATCACTCCTGCCAAAATCACCATTACCCAAATCGTGATAAAAACGGCAATGGTGACATCGCGGGTAAAATTGGTGGAAATGATCGCAGTCTGATTGGGGTTGAAACCGATCGCTAATACACCTAAGTATTTTTTATTGACAATCAGGGGAATAAATACATCGGTGACTACTCCATCTGGGGTTAGATGTTGCCGCACCATTGGCTTTTCCCCATCACCAGGGTAATCTTCTGGCAGTTGTATCCGCCGTTTAATCGTGAGGGAGTTTTCTACCTCCGCTTCCCAAAAAGGAATGCCAAAATACATTTCCCCGGTTTCATCGGCGTAGAGCATATAACGCACACTAGAGGTGCTGTTATAGAAACGTTGGGAAAATTGGGCAACTTCACTAAGATTATGATCAGCAACTAGGGGAGCAACGTTGGCAGCAAGCAGCAGTCCTAAGTCACGGCCAAAGCGGGTGTCATTCATCCGCGCATCCTGCTGAATTGTATTTACAGCCCAGAAGGTCAGACCACTCATCACCAATGAAACTACCATTGTAGCCACAGCCAGCAGTTTGGTCTGGAGGGTGAACTCCGACCACCAACTAGCGATCGCATCTCGAATTGTTTTTAACAGACTTAGCATCTTAAATAAAGTTGTTAGTAGTCTTTGTTATAAGCCCAACAACTAAAAAATTAACAGTTAATTTGACAAATATGTTAGGGGCATTGGGCATGGGGTATTGGGCATTGGGCATTGGGCATTGGGCATTGGGCATTAGGAATAACTCCTAACTCCTGTAGAGACGCGATTAATCGCGTCTCTACTAACCCCTAACTCTATGCCCAATATCTTTCCGGTAATATATCCCCTCAAACTGAATATATTTGATACCTGCGTAGGCTTGGGCGATCGCTTGCTCAAAATTTTCTCCGATTCCAGTCACATTTAATACTCGACCCCCATCTGTCACTACTTCTTGTTGCTGGTTTAACTTCGTACCTGCATGAAATACAGTTGCTCCTGTTGCCTCTGCCTTGTCAATGCCCGTAATCACCTGGCCTTTCTCATATTCTCCGGGATAACCACCTGAAGCTGCAACCACAGTGGCAGATGCTCCCTCTTTCCAAGCAATAGGCGGCAATTCACTCAATCGCTGTTGTACACACGCTAGAATCAACTCTTCTAAAGGTGTTACTAACAGTGGTAAAATAACTTGGGTTTCGGGATCGCCGAAGCGACAGTTAAATTCTAAAACTTTAAAGTCGCCATCGGGTGCAATCATTAACCCAGCATAGAGTACGCCTCGGTAATCAATGCCTCTAGCTCGTAAAGTGGCGATCGCCTTTTCTAAGACTTCTGTTTGAATGCGTGCCATCAAAGAAGGTGTAGCAATGGGTGCTGGGCTGTATGCTCCCATCCCACCAGTATTTTCCCCTGTATCGCCGTCACCAATCCGCTTATGGTCTTGAGCTGGCAACAAGGGTCGAATTGTTAACCCATCGGTTAACGCTAAAACTGACACCTCTTGCCCAATTAAACATTCTTCAATGACGACAAATTTACCAGCACTGCCAAATTGTCCCTGAAAAATCGCATCAACGGCACTTTCTGCCTGTTCAACTGTTTCAGCTACCGTTACACCCTTACCAGCCGCCAAGCCATCAGCTTTGACAACAATTGGCGCTCCCTGAGATTTGACGTAAGATTTTGCTGCTGCTGCCTGTGTAAATACCGCACTCCGTGCCGTCGGAATCCCTGCTTCTTGCATTAAAGCTTTTGCCCAAGCTTTACTTGCTTCAATTTGCGCTCCGGCTCTGACTGGGCCAAATACCATCAACCCTTTCTCTTGGAGATAATCTGTGATTCCCTTTGCCAAGGGGACTTCTGGCCCAACTATCACCAGAGTTATGCCATGTTCTAGAGCATATCCGCTCATGCCCTCAAAATCATCTACTGCTAGGGGCAAGTTCTGGCAACGTTCCATACTTGCTGTGCCTCCATTCCCTGGTACACAGATAACTTGCTCAATTTGCTTAGATTGCAACAGTTTCCATGCCAGAGCGTGTTCGCGCCCCCCATTACCTACAACTAAAACTTTCACTGATTTTCTCGTGCGTCCCTATTATGCATATAGCAATCCTATCTGATTTGTGAAAATTCTCGGTGTCCAGATACCCGACTTCTTAAAGAAGTCGGGTATCTAACTTTTCACGAATGTTTTAGGATTGCTATATCTAACTTTTATTATTCCGATCTGCTAACCTGTTTTAACTATTGAGTTTTAACTGTATTTATTTTTAAAATTAGATTTCATGAATTAGTGAATTTATAATTTATGTTGTTAATAATTACTAAATATATTTAATAATATATCTTAAATACAAGTATATTAGTTTAATTATCTATTATGTTGATAACCTCTAATAAGTAATTTAAAAAATTATCAATTAGTAACGGATTATTGATTATAATTATTAACTTGTGAATATTAAAGATTAATCAGGATATAAAAAAATAGGCAGCATGGCTAAAATTATCGTTACTGGAGCCGCCGGGTTTATTGGTTCTCATCTTGCAGAAACATTGCTGCAACAAGGAGAAGAAGTAATCGGAATTGATGAATTCAATGATTACTACGATCCGATGTTAAAGCGTAAGAATATTGTACACTTGCATCCTTCACCTAGTTTTAGATTAATTGAAGGAGATATTCAGTTTTTAGATTGGCAGAAACTCCTCAAAGATGTTGATCTAGTTTACCATCAAGCGGCACAAGCAGGTGTGAGAGCAAGTTGGGGTAAAGCTTTTCGAGGTTACACAGAACGAAATATTAACGCTACACAAGTTTTGCTAGAAGCAGCCAAAGATGCTAAACATCTGAAAAGGTTAGTATTTGCCTCTTCATCGAGTGTATATGGTGATGCAGAAACATTACCTACCCACGAAGGAATTTGCCCTCAACCAGTTTCTCCTTACGGCATTACAAAGCTAGCAGCAGAGTTTTTGTGTGAACTGTATTACAAAAACTTTGGCGTACCCTGTGTGACATTGCGCTATTTTACAGTTTATGGCCCCAAACAACGCCCAGATATGGCATTTCATAAGTTTTTTAAATCGATTTTGCAAGATGAAGCGATTCCTATTTACGGCGATGGCCAGCAAACGCGAGAGTTTACGTATGTTAGTGATATTATCGCTGCTAATTTAGCCGCCGCGATCGCACCCGAAGCAGTGGGAGAAATCTTTAACATCGGTGGTGGTAGCAGGGTAGTTTTAGCTGAAGTCTTGGATAGGATTGAAGAAATCGTTGGGAAGTCAATCAAAAAAAATTACATAGAAAAGGCGATGGGAGACGCCCGCCACACTGCTGCTGATGTATCTAAAGCAAAGAAAATTCTCGGATATCAGCCGCAAGTCTCCTTAAGAGAGGGTTTAACAGAGGAGTGGGAGTGGGTAAAATCTTTGTATTCCCTATCCTGCTAATTTTCCTCATCCCTCTCACTTTTATTATGCAAAGCGTATTGATAAATAATTCGTAATTTGTAATTCGTAATTAAATAGGACTTACGCATTGACAATAAATAGTAAATATGTATAAGTGAAAAGCCTGATCTTTCGTAGGGGTTTAGCAATGCTAAACCCCTACAATATCGTCTATTTACGAGCAAAGTCTTGCCCTTAGCTGGTAGCTAAAACAACACCTTGGCGCAGAGTACGCTTGTGATCGCTTTTACGAGTACCCCCAGCCATCTGATACTCGTGGCTATTTTTACCAAATTTATAAGCAACACCAAGCAAAATTTTTTCAGAATAGTCCGCTAAACCTCGTTCATTTTCGGTGATTTGGGTTAATAAAACATCAATTGTAGAGAGAGTGGTATTGTAGGCTTCCAGAGATTGACGGAGACTTTCAATTTTGTCAGTATAATCTTTAACATTTAAGCTCTCTCCTACATCTAGAGTAGGACTGATAGATTTAATACTTGCCAAGCGCATCTCAGCTTTGCTAAGAGTACGTGAATCGCGTTTTTTCCTTGCCATCATTAATACTCCTTTACCTGGAAAAATAACCTAAATTTCTAGTAACTCTATAGTGGACAATTTTTTAAAAGGTTGTCCTGCGTAAAATTGTTGATTTTTCTTAAAAAAACTAAAATTTGAGTAATTTTACCAATTTTCAATCCTTCCTCTCTTCCTCTCATAACCGCAGTGGCTCGACAAAGAGCAACTAGAGGCGAATTTGTAAAAAATGTGAATGTGTTAGAAATCTGTACAGTAAACCCGCTCTTACTTTTTCCTCACTCACGACTCAGCACTGAGTAAGGTTAAAACAGAAGTTGTTACAGGAAAAGCGGAAGTTCTTACAGGGAAAGCGGAAGTTCCTACAGACTGCGCGAAACACGGAAACGTTAAGGCAGAAGTTTCTACAAGGAAAGCGGATGTTCCTACAGACTGCGCGAAACACGGAAACGTTAAAGCGGATGTTCCTACAGACTGCGCGAAACACGGAAACGTTAAGGCGGATGTTCTTACAGGGAAAGCGGAAGTTCCTACAGACTGCGCGAAACACGGAAACGTTAAGGCGGAAGTTCCTACAAGGAAAGCGGATGTTCCTACAGACTGCGCGAAACACGGAAACGTCAACCCTGGAGCAATATTTTTTGATGGATGCTCTCAGATAGAATTCTGTTAAGTTTATTCTCAGATCATGTCCGGCTAAATACGAGTCAGATCATTTTTGCTTAAAGACTTATTATAAATGTGCTTGTTTTCAGGTAGACTCAATTTTGAGACAATTGATTTTAATCTAGAAATACTTGAGCTTGAACCTTAAAACGTTGTGCTAAATATTGAATTTGACTCAGGGTTAAAGCTTGATCTTTGTTTAAAATAGCTTCTATTGTTTCCGATGTACCAATTTCAGTCAAATCTGAGAAACTTAGTCTATGTTCCTCGATTAAATAAGCCAATACATCGCTTCCGCTACAATTAGGGATAGAATAATGCTCTGCCTCATAAGCCTCAATCAGCGTCCCTAACGTATCAAGAAAATTATAAAGAGGATGCTGTTCATTTGTGCCAATTTCATCAATTAAATCATTTAATCGCTCGATCGCTTGATCATACTCTTGCTCATTGCGAATCGTAAGCAGGGGTGCGATCGCGCTCCAATGGGTATTAATATCCGGGGGAAGTGTGGTTAAGTTTTCCATTGGTCTTTGTCGTATTCTGAATGGGTCAAGATATCACGAATATAAACTTTTTGACGATTAAAGTGAATTGAAGTAATTAATCGGTATTTATTGCCACCAATATTAAACACAATTAGATCGCTTACAAGATCGGCACTAGGAAAAACTGAGCGTAATTCCTCAAAAGTCTGAAAGTTTGCCGAGTTCATGAGTTTAAACCAACGAATTAGCGCAGTTTCACTATCAGGATACTTTTCCCAAAATTGACGTAATGCTTTACGAGAAATAAGGTGCATGATTCGCTGGATTCATCAGGCTATTATAGCGAATCTTGTCATAGTCCGATCATTAGAGTTCCGATTGCAGTACCGGGCTGGCGAGGCTTTCCGGGTGGTTGGAGTTTGCCAATTAGTCTGGCGACAGTGCGATCGCCCCTTTGCCCACCCCACGTTGCAGGACGATCGCCTGTTTAATTAGTTCAACTCTTAGCTTAAACAGTATACACGCTGTTTGTTCGTTGGTTTTTACCTATAATGGAGAACAATTGTCATCTCAAGTATTCAGCTTGATGCCCACAATGACACTGAAAGAATTACAACCTCAACTTTTAGCCCTGTCTTTGGAAGAAAAGGCACAGGCAATTCAGATTTTGGCGGCGAGTCTGGGCAATGGGTTGATTGGCATTGAGAAAACACCGGGCGTTATGGGGGGCGATGCCTGTATTCGGCAGACTCGGATTCCGGTTTGGCTGTTGGTTAGCCTGCGCGATCAAGGGGCAAGTGAAGCCTATTTGTTAGAAGATTACCCGACGCTAACTGCTGCTGATTTGGTGAATGCATGGCTGTATGCAGAGGTTAATCCTGAAGAGATTGAAGCGGCGATCGCCCGGCAAGAGGCGGCTTAAGCGTGGCATTGCTTTATGCCGATGAGGGATTTCCCAAGGTGGTTACGGGGCTACTGCGTCAATTCGGTCACGATGTGCTGACGGTACAAGAAGCAGGGCAAGCCAATCAGCAAATTTCCGATGACCAAGTGCTTGCATTGGCGACCATTCAGGGGCGGGCAGTGCTGACAGTAAATCGAGATGATTTTATCCGCTTGCATCGCATGAGTCCAGATCATGCAGGTATCATTGTTTGCACAGAAGATTTGGATCGGCAGCGATTAGCCACCCGGATTCATCAGGCAATTGCGGCTGAAGAATCTTTGTTTGGAAAGCTGATGCGAGTTAATCGCCCGCCTGCACAGAGAAGTGGATAAGTACGCAATTACAAACCCCTATTCCCATGATTGAAATTCATCAATGGCGCTACGAATTAAGGAAGTTATTTGAGCGCGACGGGTTTCAAAGTTGGCGGCGATATAAATCAGTAAAATGCCAACGAGCAAGCCAATAACCCATTTTAAGAAAGAGTACTGCAAGCTGAAAATTACCGATTGATAGATTGTAGTGATTAAAAAAGTGGCTGTACCAATGTAGAGAAAAGCCCGCACTCGCAAAGCTAATCCCGCAAAAATGGCGATGAGGCTGAAAATCCCCGGTATCCAGGCTGCATGTTGATCAAATAAAATTGCCCAGCCACAAATTAAACCACTACCTAGCACTCTCAGAATATGACGAGATGTTTTGTATTCTGGTAGTCTTAGTTGAGAATCGACTTGAGCAATATAAAGCAGTGATAATCCAATGGGTGTTACATACCATAAAGCATCACTTAGATGTAAGGAATTAAACCAACGGTAAAGCGCCCAATCAATCAACGCCACACTAATATAGGTAAAACGGATGTTTTCACCCACCTTTGCTAAGAAGATGTAAAATCCAGCTGCGAGTAGCAAAGTAATGGGGTAAGTTCGCAGTCTGGTTTCCCATAAAATGATCAGTGGTATGATGTATGCAGCTTGTTGCCAAGGTCTTTTAGACCAACCCCAACTTTCCCAAGGTAGGATGTATAGAAAATAGGCTACCACACAGGCGATCGCACCATTCCAAGGAACCAACGGCCCAGCCCAAAATTTCCCGACTGCTGTCTCCCGCCAATAAATCCTCATGCCGGCTACTTCTAATAAGCCCAGGTAAACCCACATCTCGCCTATTGTGATTCCTCCAAAGATGCTGGGGGATGTGTGCGAATTTCGTCCCTGAAAGATGGCATAACGAATCAAAAATACCCCCGTTGCCAATCCTACTAAACGGTTAACTCCAATGGGAGTAATAATCGCAGCCATTAATAAACAGCTACTCCAAACCCAGTGAATATGGGCAATTCTTTTCAGTTCTTGGGGAGTTAGGCGTAAGTAGCTGACAAGCCAAGGCGAGAGAATGCGGTAAGCATACATGATAGTGGCGCCAAGGGTAGACATGGCTATCAATCCATCACCTAATGCTCCTCCTGAAGCTTGTAATATTTGATAGAACAAAAGTTCATAAGCAGAAATGGATATGCCAATGATTCCTAAGTACAGCAGGGGTTTAAAGTTCTCGCGCCGTCGCCCGACGCCAATGATAATTAAAGCTACACCCAAGGAATACAAACCTGTCCATTCGGTAAAGGTATGCAAACGCAGCAATACACTGAATGCAGCATAAATTAATGGCAAAATGTGAAAACTGCTAGGAAGCCTTTCTAATTGATGTCGTCGTCGCCACCACTCGCCAAGAAGTTGAGCAATTAAACCCAAAGCGATATTTGCGATCGCTATCTTAACAGTTGAATGTTCTCCAAATCCCAGCGCTTCGGCAGTCAATAATTCCAAACACCAACCGATGCTATAAAATGCCCAATTTGTCGGTTCACGCCAACTGCGATAAACAATGGCTGCCAAGGTGATTGCAATGGCAATTAAGTAGAAAAATCCCGAAGTAGTAAACCCTTGGTAAATCAGCAATGAATGCAGCGTCAAACCCAACAACTGAAAACCACACAAGGCGATCGCCCATTGATCACTGGCGGCTGCATATATAACTGCTAATTCGTTACCGCGTCGGCTTAAAACTGTCGGCGCTAACCATAAACTGAGAGTTGCGATCGCTCCGGCGACAAACCAACCTGCTAACGCCAGGTGAGGTAAACCAGGTACACCCGTCCATAACAGCGCCCCAATAAAACTCAGAAGAAATCCTTCTGTAATTACCGCAGATGTTTGGTTTCGCAGATAGCGGGTATTTGTAAACATCAACCCGGTAGCTACAGCCAAACCAATTAATCTGGTTCCTGGTAGCTGTAAAGTAAGTAGCTGGGCAACTCCTATAGCCAAGACACTTAAGTAACGGGTAGTAGTCCGACGCTCTCTAAGTGTGCAATTGGCAACACCTGTGAGAGCTAAAGGCGTAACTAGCCATAAGACTCCCCAATCAGCTTTGGTATCAGGTATCCCATACCAAGATGATTCTGCATTCATCCACAATAAGAAAAAACTAGCGGCAGATAGTCCTAAACCGATGTCCCATGCACTACGCCGCCATAAACCTTCCTCGACGCTAAATCCCCATTCTGCAACCATCAGAGCTAATAAAATACTTGCCCAGGCTTGTTGACTCAGACTTGGTAAGAGCCAATTAATCGTAGAGCAAAATGTCAGCACCCCAATCATGTGAGTTAGAGATACTAAAGGAAGGGATGAGGGGGAGCGGCGTTGGGTGACGAATGCCAGAGTGATTGTAGAAAATAGCAGATTTAGCGATCGCAATGTGGGATTTATGAAAGCGATCGTTGTTAAAAAAGCTCCCAATAAGAGGGTGAGCAGTTCGCCAAATTTAGCCACTTCTGGCTTTTGGCGGCGATAGAGGCGATCTGTGAGCGCCACCATCAAAACTACGTAGGGAAATAAAGCTATACCCAGCAAAGCCCCAGGTTCATTTTGAGAATTGGTAAGTTGGGTGCCAGTTGCGATCGCCCATTTCTGGAAGTTATCAGGTACTAACCGCCAAAAGAGCCAAATCGTCTGTAAGCCGATGACAAAAACTGCCGCGAAGTCTACCTTGAAACTGTGCCGCCACAAGCGATTTCCCACATACCACAAACTCAAACCACTTACAGCGATCGCATGCCAAGGATAACTCACTACCGAAACCAGCCAACCCAGGAAGAGTAAAATGCCACCGAGTCTTTCCCAGAGTAAGGGGAATGAGGGGGATCGGGGGGATGGGGGGGATGTGGAGAATATTACTGTTACTTCTTCTGCTTCTTCTGCTCCCCTCTGTGCTAACCAAGTCACTAACCAGCCGCAAATGCCAATAGCTAACCCCAATTGCGTGACATCTACCCTTACAACAAAAATCGCTCGCACTAACAACACTATCAAGGCATAAATAATTACGGCAGCAGGCAAACCAATACTTAATTGCTGGCGTAGGCGTAGCCCGTCGTAGACATCGCGCCGATCTTCGTCGCTGATCGGATTAGGCTGTTGGTAATTGTGATAAACGGTAATGAGAGTTGTACCAATCATTGCGATATAAACGGCAATCAAGGGAAATCCTCTTAATTGCCAACCCCAATGCAGATAACTCAGCCCCAAAATATTTGCTAGAGGTAAAATGCCTGTATGTATTGTAAAAATAGTCCGATTTTTGGAGAGTAAAACAGTTATAGCAGTCAGGGTAGGACAGGCGATCGCAACTACAACCCAATCCAGAGGATTTTGCCACAAGCGAAAGCTATCCATTGCCCAAAAGTTCACCGGCACCAACAAAAGGGTGACAATCAGCAATGTCTGAGCCGTTAATCTGAGGTTGCTTTGCCTAGTCGCCCAAAAGCTTAACCCCCAAAAACTCAAAGTATAAGCAAATAAAACTCCATATTGTCCAGAAGCCGGAAACCTCTCCCACTGACTTGCAGCCAGTACCCCAGAGGACACCACTACCAGAAATACCCCTAGAAAAAGCAGCCAACGCACACTCAGTTCTGCCCCCAAGGACTGGAACATTGTGCTGATCAAGTTGGGTTTTGCTGGTTTTTGTTGCGGTTGTCTACGGCTACTAGATTGTAAAGCTGCTACGGGCAATTGCTCCCCCGCCTCGGAAGTTACAAACGCTACTTTTGTCTCAGCTTCCGCCTGGGGTTGCAAAACCACCGCACACACCAGAAACTCTCGGCATAGCTGCCTAACTTGGGTATCGGATATCAAACCTAAGTGCAGCCATATATCTAGTCCTTCTAATAACTGAGGATGGGAAGATGGCAGTCTGATTTCAAAGTTTAGCGGGTGGTCAAGAGGCAATGACATAAGCCGCAGCCATATAAGTATATACTTAAATCACGAATTTAATTAAAGTATATTTTGGCTCTAATTGTGCCAGTTATTAGGCTAATTAATATTAATTTTTAATCTCTGAGCGATATTTAAATGCCAACTGTCTGCTTTTAGTTTCCGCCTTGCAGTCTCCCAACCGCTAGATGCACCTGTCTCTTTTTATGTTAGCGCTACAAAGAGCGAGTCCGCGTACCTCCAATACGGTTCGGATAAGACTTGATCCCCCAACCCCCCTTTTTAATTGGAAGTCCCGTTATACTCTTTCACTTTAATAATGATACAAATACGTTGGTAGGGGCACAGCAATGCTCATTGGTGTCAACTTAAGTTAAAAGATGTAATCTAGGAGCATTGAAGCAGATGTT
>NZ_JABXKJ010000055.1 GCF_017115085.1 Nostoc sp. NMS7
CTTGTCCTTTCCACTCTGGGGTCTTTTATTTGTGTGAAGTATTCCTGAAACTTAGTGGTAATGTCTTTGCTATCTATGCAGGGTGCAAAAGATGCTTTGGTTTTGCTTTTCTTGTTCTCAAATCCGGTTGGCATTACTCTAATCTTGCGCCTAGATGGATTAAATCTTACCCTAGCTCGGATTGTGCCACTTTGTTTCCAACCTGATTGCTGATCAGGCAAGTCCGCTTGTCAATAGCGTTTGAGACGCGCTAACCCTGGTTGAGAGTGTGCATTGGATACCCACCTTGATTTTTGGAATCATAGGGATGAGGGTGTGGACGCTCAGTTTCTTTAGCAAGGTCGTCTAATCCATTTTTAAGTCTGTTAATATTTAGATCCCGATAACCAGCAAGCTGTTGTCTTAGCTTTACTCCAAGACGAACATAATTATCATAAAAATACTGTAAATCATTAGATATGTCATACATGAACATAGAATTTTATTCCTGAGTTTTAGTAATAATTGGAGTAGTCCATACAACTCTAGAGGCAGGGGTATTATTACTATTAATCTTTATTCCCCAGGCATAACAAGGTTGCGTATTGGCTGTGTAATTATAAACAATAACTTGATGATGAATAGTTCTACTGATTCTGCGTCCAAGACTAAAACCAAGGCTAACTGGCCCTGTGTAAAAGATATGCACGACAAGTGATTTATCAAGACGGTTATGCAAGTCATCAAGTACCTGTCGAAAAGCTTGGCAGATTTTGTTTACCTGGCTATAATGGCTAATTGCGTCAATTCGTCGCTTCCCAATTTGAATCAAAATATCTTCATAGGGCTGAGATAATACATCATCTACATCACTCTTCAAGATGTCAAACGAAATGGCAATTCTGATAGCAACTGCAACAGGATTTGTTACTTGTGAGATAATAACATTTAACTCTACCTCTGGACTATCGCTATTTGCAAGTTGATCCCAGCAATTTGTATTACGATCTAGCTCAAATAATAACACTTTAGGCCAGGTTGAAAAAGCATAACCTACACAGAATTGAAGTGGAATGTGAACAATACCGTAGTAACAAGTTTTTGCTTCTGGGTTAGCTTTAAATAATTTTAAAAAATCGTTCACAAAATTGTCATTTTGTTTTACAGCACTACTGGGATCACAAATACCAACTGTAAAAAATGATGACTGATCAAACTCTATATGTTGAAATTTATAATCTCGAATGTTATTTGATAAATCTTCTTCTGAAATAAGACCAGTTAGCAGTTCAAATGAATGATGACGGACTGCAAATAATGTTCGCTGCGAAAACTGGACATTTGAGTTAGATATTATTAATCGGTCTTTTTTTTTAAAACAGGAGTCAGTTCTTCTGGTATTCCTTCCAAAGCGATCGCATTACAACCCAATTCGTAAGCATCTTCATACGACCAACCAGCACCAACAGCGTCATAGAACCCGATTGCAAACTTAACTGCCGCATCATCACTGATTTCATCGCTCATTCCCATCACATAATTAATATGCTGGGAAATAGCCTCTGCTTGTAACTCAGCATACCAAGCATTCAGTACAACACACTCTACACCTCGATTCGCAAACAATTTAAACAGACTCGCCAAAGCATTAGTTGGAAGAAACTGTGCTTCTCCAACATCATTTTCTAAAACTAATCCCTGATTACCTGCCCCATGCCCACAAAAGTGAACAATCTGCGGGTTATAATCCAACAAGGCACGACGCAAATCGTCAGGACGAACTGCCCATTTTTGTTCTAAAGTAAATTGTTCTCGCTGCTTTGCTCTCCGTAGACCTGCATCAATTTCTCCCATCTCTCTATCTAAACGTAATCTTGCTGTATTTGTAGGGCTGGACGCAAGAATTAGTATTGTGCGTTTTATTAGTAGATTCTCAGTCGTGTTTATACCTGTATTTATCATACTGTAATCATATTCTCCAACGAATCCAGAAACTTCTGCACTGATTCCTCCAATCCACTGGAGTATACCCGATTGATCCGATTGCCATTTTCCAACATCTGATGGGTTTCACAATGAATTTATTGCAGCCTTGACTGCTTGTTGCAAACTTTCTTCATTAACACCAGTGTGATACCGTCCTTCGAGCGCTAGAGCTAAAACTTTCTTGTAGTTGCTAAAACAAGCTTTAAATCGTTGAGGTTGATGAATAGCTAAACATTGCCAGAATACTTGTTCATCTTTAATAGTTGAAAAATTATGCTGAGTTAGACAATGCACTCCAGTGGCAGCGTACATTTCCGACCATTGAACAGGTTCAAAAGATGTACCTCCGTTCCATTCAGGAGTTAGTTCTTTGTGTAACTTTTGTTTCAACTTCTGTGATGAATTCTCAAGATAGCAAAGAAAAGAAGCCCCTGGAAAATATTTACGGGCAATCTGAAGTGGGAAGTTAGAATTACTTAACCTTACTGATAAATTATTAGCACTGCCAATATAAAGCCAACGTTCATTATACTTAAAAGCATACAAACCAGCATCTGTAGGAATATTTTCCAAGTCTAGAGATTGCCATTTGATTTCGTTCATTTCGCTGAAATTTACTTATATATCTCTTTTAAAATTACAAGTATTTTCAGAGAAAAACATCGTATAATTACGAGATTATTCTTTGGAAATAGAATTTTAATATCGTAAAATTACTGAGTAAACAGGACAAGTATCCGGTTGATAGCCAAGAGGTGTTGAGAGCAATAGTAAGTGTATGTACTGCTACGATAGCTATCTTAATGTCTGTATACAGTCTGTAGCAAATATAACTAATCAAACTCCTATTTCTAGCTCCACCAAGCCCAGCACTTTCTCTTCCAAGTCCGTTAGATAAGCCCGATTCAGCTTTCCTAACGATTCCAAAAACCTCTGCACTGATTCTTCCAAAGAACTCGAATACACACGATTGATGCGATCGCAAATCACCTGCATCTGCTCACACTCGGCAGGCAGGTAGTTGAAGGACTTCAGGTGTTGCAACCCAACAGCGTACTCGCCATCCCACATTCTCACGCTGCAACTGAACTCATTTACTTGGCTGACAATCCCCCAACACCCACCCTTGCCTCTCAGTTCAGAATTGTCTTTAACAAGGATTTGGCACACTTCGCCGATTTGGTAGGTATTGGGTACTTTCGTGCGTTCCATGATCCTTTGCACTACGTCTTTCACAATTCTACCAGTCGGCACTTTACCACCAGCAAGTTCTACTGCTCTTAGCCACACTTCTTGCTGTTCTTGGGGTTCAAGTTTTGTCATCGGTCGCACTTGGCGCTCACTCGTGGGCAGAATTTGTGATCCATTGGTTGTCAAATTCTCATTTTCCACATTTTGACAACCAATGGTTGTCAAATTCTCGTAAACACCAGCTGCGGCAATCAAGTAATTTGACTGTTGGCGACTATGAGCAAACCGATCACGGCAATAATCTTCAAATGTTTTATGTGTGGAGCGATAAAGCCGTCTGTCCCTCAATTCCGTCAGCGCTTTCCCCGCCTCAAAAAACGCTCTCTCCACACGGCGCTCCAGGTGCAGGCGATCGCGCTGTTCTTCCTCTGTTAAATCTGGAACTTCAACAGCCGTAACTGTAATTGTTGCTGAACCTGGGTCTACTTGCTGGGAGATATCCTCGTTTACAGAGTTAGCTGCTGAAGTTGAATCGGTAGATGCGGCAGAGGTGGCTTTGTTGCGTCTAGAAGGTGGTTTAGGCATAACTCCACCTTTCTAGTTCAATAAGATTTTCTCAGAGTCAACTGCAACGTAAATTTTGGATGTGACAGATAAGTGCTTAGACGTAGCCCAACCCAGACACCGCTTCTCTAATAAGACAAAGGGAAAAGTAAGAGGATTAATAGTATGAAGGTCAATCATCAAACTGTACCCCTAAATCTACACCTAGTACCTCTTCAATTTTCCGAAGAGTTTCTTCTGCTACACCACCTAATACAGCCTCCGCCTCTAACTGATACCAATAGTTACGAGATATTCCAACTTCTTTGGCCATCTGTGTAACTGGCCGCCCCCTAGCTTCTCTGGCCTGTTTAATGCGATCGCCCAATCCAGGAACATCAACTTCTAGCTTAATAATCCGTCTTACTTTCACAGTCATAGTCATAATTCCAATTCTAAAAGTATATGTTAATTGTCAACTAAACATTTGATAATTTGTTAATTAACAGATTACACTATTAGGTATAAAGAAAGCGCCCCAGACTGGTAATCGAAGCGCTTTCCGTCCCGTTAGGAACTTTAACAATCATGACATACCAAATCTACAGCCAACAACAGCTGCAACTGAAATCTATTGCCCGACTCAAGCAAATCTACAACGAAATCGCCTGCACAGTCGAAGTAAGCGACAAACGCTGTAAGGATGCCTGGATTTCCGCCATTGTTAACTATCAGGCAAGCAAGATTCAGAAACTCGCCCCCACTGCCCTCGACGAACAAGCCTCAGCCCAAGCCGAACTCGACAGCTACATCGCTTATCAAGCCCAAGCCATAGCTCCCGAACCCCTCACAATAGGGGTGCAGAGGGGAAAAACTTACAACAACTTTCTCCTCCGCTCCTCCACTCCCCTGCTCAAGAGCTTCCCTGCACTACTGAAAACCAAATCATGGCGCATATCTTCAACGAGTGCCAGAATTACGGGTTTGAAATTCTCGATGATGGCATTTACAACAACAACGGCGTGAAACTGGGGCAAGTCGGATGCACTGATGGTAACTGGTGGGTGAAGGAGGGTTGTTCAGACCAACAGCAGTATTCTAACTCGGTCTATGATGCAGTGCGATCGCTGTCGATGGTGGACGTGTCTACTGATGGTAAATCCATTTTTGATGAATATTTTTTAGAGCAACCGTTAGAACAGCTAACTGGCGATAAATTGCAACAGCTGCTGGAGAGAGCGGAGTTAGTCACAGCGTAGTCTTGGGCTTCGCTTGGGAAAAGGTTAAAGGGGAAAGGTTAAAGGTGAATTTCTTCATTCCCTTCCCCTTTGCCCTTTCCCCCTTTCCCTAATTATTTATTCACCAATCCCCAATTAAATCAATGCAAGCCACAATATCAATCCCCCAACACTGGGCATACCCTCGCTTTGCTTTGGATCAGCGTACAGAACAAGGCAATTCGCAATTCGCAGTTCGCAATTCGCAATTATCTTTAAGAGAACTCCAAGAAATAAATTATCCAATTTCACGCCCATCAAAACGACTTTCTCTCCCCTGCTCCCCCCTCCCTGCCTTAAAAGCAATGAGATATTTTTTTACTTGGAAGTCCTTAACTGCGAATTGCGAATTGCGAATTGCGAATTGTTTTGGATGGCGTTATGTATTAATGCCTAACAAGAATTCTGACGAGATATCGTACTTGCAAGAGAATCAAATCCAACCGCTCTCCCCACAGGAATTGTTCACACAAATTACCGCAGAAATTGAATTCTATCAGCGTCAAATCTCCATCCTGCAACAACAGTTAGCCGTAGTAACTGGAGGTTTCACAAATGCCTAAGACAGTTGACCACAGCTTTGACAGTAGAGCTAATCATTTGCTGCGTGTGCTTCAGTTTTGCGGTGGTTGTGTTCCATTGCATCGGCTTCAGTTCCAATTCTCCGATTCAGTTATTCAAACTCTGCTGGATAGAGAAATAGTGCAAGTACAGAACACTGGACGCGGTTTTCTGTTGGAGATTGCCGAGGATTTTTAGGTTATTAATCCCAGAGGAGAAAAGCATGATTGACCACATTAATGCACTTCAAACAAGTTGGTATCTTTCCCCACCTTGGGGACAAACAATTCCACCTGTTGAAGTGAATTTACTGGAAAGAGTATACTTGCGAACCACAAGAACATTTGGCTATTGTTGCGGTATGCAATGGAAGCATGAATGTTGGATTTATTCAATTGATTGCCGTAATGAAATACTCCACGCTACACAAAACCAAATTATTGGAACGGGAGAGTTAGAAGCCATCAGCGTGCAAAAATCTGCTTTTGTTCTGGGCGAAAGAGTAATGCTCTGTTCTCACGATAAGGGAACAAAAGAACGGCTGATTTTGGGGATTGGGCTGGTAAATAATTCTTGGTTTTACCTTGTTGAATTGGTGTCGCCAACGTTAACTCAATCACGGACTATATCGAATCGTTTCTCATTGGTCGGTGAAAAAAGTTTGGTGCGCGTGAATGTCTAATTCTCTCTAATCAACAACGAAAAATTATCACCCAATCAAAATTATGTCACAAATCGAAGTAGCTCAAATTATTGAACAGATAAAGCAAGAAATCACTGTTGACTCTAATGGACAAGGTAAAGCCAGTATTCGGGCAACTGCAAGGCTGGCAGATGTACAAGATTCTTCGCTTCGTCGTGCGTTACTAAGTGCGGCACTGCAACCCTCTGCATTAGCCCAAAGCCTTATACAACAAGGATTTAGCCCTGCGGCACTGGAAACCTGGAATGAGGGAATACCTGATATGGGTGTTGCTGCCGTTATTGAATATTACGCTTTTGATGCTGGGCGGCACTGCAAACAGCAAGCCAGACTTGTATGCAAAGCTTTTAACCGGATTGGTGTTCGCGCCTGGATGCAAGACATTATGGGCTGGACAAAACCCGCTACTCAACCACAAGAACAACCCTCCACACCAGCCCTCCCCCCAGTTGAACAGCGATTGCATACTCTTGTCTTGGCAATGAAGACTTTAGCTGAGTTAACTGGTGGCAGACTCAACCCCTACACCGAACAGCAATTTAAAGACTATGCCGGGAACCTTTTGGCTGAACATAACAGAAAATTGCTAACCGCCACAGAAGAACGCTGGCTTGGCGTGGTCAACTTTGCAGAGAGCGAACTGGGTAAAAAAGTCCCCCTGAGCGGCGCTCACTATCGCGGACACTTGGGCACATGGGTGAGAACATTCTCCCCTCAGTTAGGCGATCGCCAAGAGACACGGCTGGTCAATGGCGTTCAACAGCCCATCTATGTCTACGCTTGTCACGATCCGGCTGTTGCCGACGGACTGACCAAAGCTATAGAAGAGTTCTTTGCTCACCCTAGCCCTGGTGCAGCGCTAAGGCAAGCAGGTGCTTTCGCTAGTAAAAAGGAGCCAGTGATGACCAAGTGAAAGCGAACGCCCCCACCACAGAAACGTTCGCTAATTTAAAGACGCAAGTTATTGCTAAAGCATCAAATATTACCAATAACATTAAAAGTTTCTCTTTCATGCAGTCAAGCAACTAACAGTATTTTGACATTATTTGTTACAAAGATGACTTCTCTAGCAAATAATACACATCTGAGAAAGTGTCGTCACTTCAAGATTCCTAACAATCAAAATAAAAAGCGATTGCCGCTCAATAAGTAACAATCGCCACACAAAAACACTCATTGCATCTCTAGAGTAACAACAATGAAAGCCATAGTTACAGTAGTTGAAAAAATCACATCGGAAGCTCACATTAATATTCCTGACGGTTTAGCAGTAACAGCAATTAAGCAGCATATAACAGACTGCTATAACAGTGGCGAGATGCTGACTGAGATGAACATTTTCCACGTTGATTTTGAATCTATTAGCGCTCACATTGATTCAAAACCTTATATTACTTGGCATCAAGGCAACCCTTGCGATCACCGTCAGTATTACTTCTGTAAACTGGGAAGATTTACTTTGACTCTGTTAACTGACACAGAGCAAAACTTGACTCGTACAGAAGTTTATTTTGGGCATTATAAGCAACTTATTTATACATCAGAAAAGGAGATATCCAAAAAATTGGCAACAGTTGAACTCCAAAAATTCTTAAGTGGATTAGCTGTTGAACTTCAGACTTTAAGCCACATTGAATTTTCAGAGCAAGTCTGAAATTAACATTGAAAATAACAGGAATCAAACATGAGACTAACGACATTAGAAGGTCAATACCAGTACATCGTGATTGACCCTCCCTGGTTCTATAGGCTGAGAAATCAGGATAAAACTCACCGAAACCGCATTAACTACAAGCCAATGCACATAGAAGAAATACTGTCATTACCTGTTCCAGACTTAAGCGATCGCACGGGGTCAGTTCTTTGGCTTTGGTACACAAATAATCACATGATCGAAGCGGCTCAATGCTTGCAAACATGGGGATTTGAACTCAAGACTATTTTGACTTGGGAAAAAGTCACCAAAGATGGCACTAAAACACATCTAGGTGTTGGTCATTGGCTGCGAAACTCGACCGAACATTGCGCTTTGGCTGTTCGTGGGAATGTGAAAGCTTTTGCTGGACGGACACTTACAAACCAGTCAAGCATTTTACACTCACCCCGCCGTGAGCATTCCCGTAAGCCCGAACAGTTTTTTGAACTTGTAGAAAAGCTGTGTCCTGATATGACCAAGCTGGAGATGTTCGCACGTTCGTCTAGAGTTGGCTGGGATTGTTGGGGTGATGAGGCTCTGAAGTTTGATCAGCCTGTTGAGGGACGTGATGGAGATACTCCGTTAAGTGCTTAATTAGAGCTAATTTAAGCACTTAAAGTGTACTGAACCTAGAAAACTAAATATTAAATTCTTCAATGCTAATTTTCTGGCAGATTGTCAGTTGTAGAGGACTGGTATATTTTACGCAATTCATCGACTGTAGTTGCTGTTTTTATCCCATTTCTCACTGCTCTTAATAGTTCAACGTCTTCCAACGATGAAATTTCTGGCACTAGGTTTAATGCTTCAAGGCCAAACTTGAGTTCCAAGCCTAATTTTATTGCTTCTACCAATTCTTCCATTCGGGCAATTCGCTCAAATGATGTCACGTACTGCATACGTTCTTCTGCCTCTAATTGTTCTACTTCCCGTTGAAATTCTCGCTCTAAATCTAATGGTAGCGTCAACATCCAGTCAATAAAAGCCAACAGGTTAACAACAGCCTCACGTTCAAACCCCTGCTCGTATAGCCGACGTACTAAAGCCAGTTTTGATTGCTTTCTTTGTAACCTATCACTCTTGGTTTGCATTGCCGCCAAGTGAGCCATTACCACTGTAGCGAATGGATTACGGCTGGCTTCTAGCTGTCTCAACCTTTGTTGATAGTCTAGCAGCTTGATCACAGGAAACTGAAAATCAACCGTACAGCCAAACAATTCATAACCAAATTGATTTGGTCGCCAGTTTATATTCTCATCTCCCAGTACCGCGCATGATGCAACTGAACGGTTATAACGGTCAAAAATCCGATAGTTGTATACAAACATACGTTTCGGGAAATCGCTTGATTCTTGGCTTTGGACTTCGACGTGGATCAATAGCCAAGATTCTTCACCCCCAATACGGTAAATTTTCACCAATTTATCAATCAGTCGCTTTCCTAATTCCGCATCACGGACTACTTGCTGTAGCTCCTGATCTAGAAACTCAAAACCTCTACTCCAATCAATTTCACTGTGTGCTTGGGGAAAAAAGAACAACATGAAGTCTTGAAAATACAACTGTAGTATTTGCTTCCAAGGAGAATCGTATTCAGTAAGAGGTGTTTTATTAGCCATTTTCAAATGTATTGTCTAATTTCAAATTTTAGAGGTATTTATGCCAACAAACATAGAATGGACAGACTTAACAGATAATATCATCCGTGCTAAAGTCGGCGGTTGGTGGTGTCAAAAAATCTCAGAGGGGTGTAAAAATTGCTATAGCGAAAAGCTGAATCAAAATTCTTTCTTTGGTGGGAATAAGCAACCCTACTCTGGACAACCGCCAGAACTAGTGTTAGATACAGAAGCTATTCGGAAATGGGGATTCCAAAGAAAACCTAAGAAGCATTTCGTTTCTTCAATGACTGATATTTTTGGTGAATGGGTTCCGCGTTTTTGGCAACATGAAATGCTGGACGGAATGTTCGTTGCTCCCAATCAAGTATTTCAGATTCTCACCAAACGCCCAGAAATTATGCTGTCATCTATGGATGAATGGCTTTCTTGTCATGGACTAGACAAGTTACCTTTAAATATTTGGCCAGGAACTTCGATTGAGAATCGCCGCACTTTAGAAGAACGTAGTCAATTTCTTAGCAAAATTCCAGCTTTAATTCGGTTCTGGTCAGTTGAACCATTACTAGAAGATTTGGGCGATATCACTCACTATTTGAATGATGTTCAGTTAGTCATTATTGGTGGTGAGTCTGGCCCAAATTCCAGACCATGCCACATCGAATGGCTCGAATCAATTGTCCAACAGTGTCACGCAGCTAAAACATCTGTGTTTGTGAAGCAGTTGGGGGCGAATGCAATATTTGGGGGGCAGCGATTCAAAACCCGTGACAAAAAAGGGGGAGACATTGAGGAGTTTCCACAAGAATTACAGGTTAGAGAATTTCCTTTTTCTATACATGAGTAAAAGCAAATCCCCCACACTGTTTTTCACAGGCGGGGGAATAAAAAGTTTTTTGTAGGGTTCTAACGATGATGTCATTTGTGCCGTCGAGCCGGTTGTGATAACAATGCTTTCCCTTCCTACAAATCCATTGGTGAGTTCTGCTTTCGGGGGTCTTTTCCAAATTCACCAATTGACACTTTACGGCGAAAAGCGATCGCAGCAGTAAATGAACTTATCTGTTGGAATTTGATCACAAAAACTAGCAGAGAGAATAACGGGCTACAAACATCAAATCATTACAGTCTTACGGACATGGAAGACTGGTTCCCTAATCCATTAAAACCGTCTTCCTTAATTAGAGGAAAGAAAGATTTAGGTAGTGACGGGGAAACACCCAGTAGTGTTAGGGGGACACTACCGGGGGTGCTGGGGGAACACCCCGGTAGTGCTGGGGGGACACCCAAAGATTATCCAATTAAAGATTATCCAATTAAAGATTATCCAATTGAAGTCTATCCACTCAAGGACGCGCCCCTGGCAACGCCACCTGCGCCCCCTACCCATCAAAGTGTGTGTGAAAAAGAAAAACTTGATTTGACAACGGAAGAAATTGAACTTGAAAAACCAACTCCAGAAAAACCAAGCTTAGAAGAATCAACCCCACAATTACCTGCTTCCTTGTCAAAAAACCCAGAGTCTTCGCAACAAACCGATAACCCTTCTTGTAGGTCAACTATTGCGGCGGGATCGTTCGATAAATCCGAACAACCGAATAAGCCGCAGCTACTCTGTCTCTACAAGACAGCGCAGAACGTGGAAGACCTGATTGATGCGTGGCTAACAGACCCAACTGCTATGAGTGATGATTTTGTACCACTGGTTGTCAGAGAAAAAATCAAGTGGAATCGCTGGGTTTTGCCTTGGCACAGTGGACAGAGGAAGCTGAATAACCTTTACCAAAACTTCAACCCGATAGTCGTGGACTTCCTGGCTGCTGAATTAGCCACTAAGTCTAAACTCTCGGCACAACAGGAAATAACTCATGCGATCGCAGTAATGAACACCTGGGAGAAAACCAAGGGTGGGTGGACGAACCTGATGCAGCGTTTAAGCCAAGCACTATTGCAAACAAAAAAACAGCCCCTACCTCAACAGCACACTGCTTTGGCTCACAGAGCAAACAATATCACTAGCACCACGCTCGAAGATGCCTTGGCACAAGACCGAATGCGCCGTCAGCAAGAGCAATCCATTCGGGTTCCATCCAATGAGTATCAACACAGCCCACAAATGCTGGAGCTAAAAGCCAAACTTCAAGCCGCAGTTAACACTCCAAAAGTTCCGAGCAACACCAGAGCATCTTCCATGAATTTACGAGAAGTTGAAGCGCAGTTAAAATTAGCACTAAGAGCATGATTATGCACTCTAATCAAGACAACGTAGTTCCTTTTGGCTCTAACTATTCAGTTTCAGGTTTGCCCCCACAAAACATCGAGGCTGAAGAAGCGATTTTGGGCGGGATTATGCTTGACCCAGAAGCAATGACTAGAGTTAGCGATCGCTTGAGCATTGAAGCTTTTTACATCAGCGCCCACAAAGATATCTATCAAGCCGCAGTCCAACTTCATGCTACATACCAACCTACAGATTTACTAAGCGTCACCGCATGGTTGGCTGACCACAATCTTCTCAATCGCATTGGTGGCAGAAATAAGTTAGCGACTCTGGTAGACCGCACTGTATCTGCCGTCAACATCGATGCTTTGGCTGATCTGGTGATGGATAAATATCGACGGCGGCAGTTAATAAAAGCAGGGAACAAAGTTGTCAAACTCGCTTACGAAACAGAAACTGAACTACCACTTGTACTAAATCTTGCTGAGGCGGAAGTTTTCACCGTTACCCAAAATCAAAGCGATGAACGCTGCAAGGTTTTCTCGGCACAAGACATGGGTTTTGAACTGTTCCAAAAGCTAGAGATGGGAAGTATGGCAGGCGACAAAATTGGCTGGTACGACTTAGAAAATATCACCGGTGGCATTTATCCAAGCAGCTTGGTAGTAGTGGCTGCTGAATCCCACATGGGGAAAACTCACTTCATGATTTCTTATGCTTACGAAATCATGACCAAACTTGGAAAACCAGTTCTGTACGTAACTCCAGAAATGGACAAGAATCAACTCAATGCCCGAATGCTAGCCCGAATCACAGGCGTAGACGCTTCCATAATTCAAACCAATACTCAATGCTACTGGGAGCAAATAGCACAAGGTATAGGGCAGATGGTGGAACTGCCTTGGAAAGTCTATGAGCATTCCTCCCCTACAACCACAATGATTGCTTCTGCTGTGCGCCGTGCCATTGCCGAATTTGGTGGTTCTATTGGTGCTGTGTTCATTGATTACTTGCAGCAGATTCCTTTGGAATCCGGCGGGAACATGGCTTTTGAAGTCGGCAAGATTACCCGTCAGATTCGGGACATTGCCAAGTCTCACAAAATACCTGTTTTCTTGGGTTGTCAAATCAATCGGGGCAATCAAACTACGGCTGATAAACGCCCGAACCGTCATTTACTCCGCAACTCTGGCGAAATCTTTGAGGTTTGTGACCAGTTAATCATGCTTTACCGAGATGCTGTCTACACAAAAGACCCAAGCGATGCCTTCGGCAACTCGAAGCGAGAACGCACTATCGAGTTGATTGTTGAGAAAAACCGCCTTTACGGTAAGCTCGGCACTGCAACAATGTTGTGCAATTTATCTACATCGAAATTTTTGAACTTGGCAAGATAATTTGATGCGATGAACTTTTTTGAAGTTTTAGAGGTCGATATATGAAAGCGCTATCTGTTCGTCAGCCTTGGGCATGGGCAATCATTTATGCTCTCAAAAATGTTGAAAACCGTGGCTGGCCTATTCATTATCGCGGTGACATTCTGATTCACGCTGCAAAAACCTGTACTAAAAAAGAGTGCCAGCTAGCGAAAGAATTTTGTCAAAGCATGGGGGTAGTAATCCCAGAGTTAATCTCTCTACGTCGCGGCCAAGTTATTGGCATTGTCACAATAGTTGATTGCAAGTTTTCACAAGTTGCATCTGGCTGGGGAATGCCTGGGCAATACCATTGGCAGTTGGAGAATCCACGCGAGATTACACCGATTCCTTACATTGGGCGGTTGGGGATTTTTGAAGTGCCAGATGAACTGGTCAGGAGTGCGATCGCCTTATGAAATCAGTCCTTTCTCTTTTCTCCGGCATCGGCGGACTCTGCCACCACGGAATATCAGCCGCAGGTCTATCTCACAAATTCCGAGTCCAGCAATTTGTCGAAATCTCCCCTTATGCTCAATCACAATTGCGCCATGAACAACCAGGAATTCCAATCCACGCAGATATCACCAACTACCATTGCCACCAAGGACAGTTCGACATTTTGTGTGGGGGATTCCCTTGCCAGGGTACAAGTAACTCAGGAAATAGACTTGGACTTGCCGACTTCAGATCCGCACTCTGGGGAGAACAGTTTAGGATCATCCACCAGTGTAGACCAGCAATCGCTCTCATCGAAAACCCAACAGGGCTACTCTCTAGAGGAATGGCAACAGTCCTCGAAGACCTTTCCCAAATCCGGTACGTATGTGAATGGGAAACTATACCCGCGTACTGCCTCGGCTTGCCACATGAAAGAGAAAGAGTCTTTATCATTGCCTACACCGATGGCTTATTCCACCGTCAACA
>NZ_JABXKJ010000120.1 GCF_017115085.1 Nostoc sp. NMS7
TAGTTGCAGCACTACTACTGCTGAACAGTATGAAGCTACAGCACTCACCAGTTACTCCTGGCAAGTTAAGTATGCGAATAACCTAACCAGTCAACCACAGCCACGTATTGAAATCTTTGCGAATACTTCAGTGGTGAATCGGAATGGATTGAAACCGCCAGGAGCAGTTGTTGGCCCAGATGACCGAGGGCTATGGTGGCCTACTTACCGCCACGACCAGGTGTTGATGAAGTTGAACAACGTAAAAGACCTCAAGAAGAGGCAGGAAAACCTGAATTGGTGAAAGATGTAAAGTACAAATTGACCTACGGAGTGGGTAATACTCAGCAGACACTACCTACTAATTATGATGTTTATAGGCAAGTAGTAAAAACTTACGCCCAAAAAACTCCTTTGGAATTGACTTTGGGTATTAATGATGATTCAGTTGAGAAAGCTGAACCTGTAAGCAAGTAATAACGCACTCGTTACATAGTCAGCAAGAAGGGTGCGGGGGGTAGGGTGTAGGGTGTAGGAGCAATACTATTCGCTTTGTGCATTTTGAACGTCAGAATTTAGTTTGGGGAAAAGGTTAAAGGGGAAGGGTTAAAGGTTTTTTCTTTCCCTTTTCCCCTTACCCGAAAAGTATTGGGTGTAGGAGATACGGCATTGGCCGGGGCTTGAAACCCAGACCAATGAATCGTGAGTGAAAAACGGGGCTTGTAACGAAGAGGGTTGTTGGGGCTTTCTCTCTGACTCCACCCGACACTTCCTCTGCCGCGATCGCAAAAAAAGCCCAGCTAAGGGTTGTTGGGGCTTTCTCTCTGACTCCACCCGACACCCTATACCCCGCCCCAACGGGGCTTGGTCAGCAAGAAGTTAGAGTGAAAGACTGAATTGCTTTTCAACAAAAGATTGACAATAAAGTATAAATCAAACAGTCAACCATCTAAATTAATTTCTGCTGCGTTGATAAAAAAGATTTCAAAAATTCCTATTGGGGGCTATATAGGGGCTATGTGTACCCCAACAATAGTTCAAGGCTTTGGGAAGATTTTGACCCCTATATAGGGTGTATATAGGTGCTATATAGGATATATTCGATTGATAGATATTTTGTACCCCACTTAGCCCCCAAGGGGTTATGATAAATTCTTGAGCCTAGAGAAAAAAGGGGTAGTTATTTTATTTCTCTCTCCCCTGCTGCCTCAAATTATCTGAACGGATAATTTTCACAAATTAAAGTGTATTACCTTTGTCTTTATGTCAAACATTCACACGTTGCAAAAAATTTTTCCTGCGGGTTTCGATAACGGTTACGGAAGTCTTAAACTTTTAGTCGATGGCTTTGAAGTAGTTCGTGTGCCCAGCTATATAACCAATGCCGAGATGGAAGATGTACCTGGACGTGTAGTTTTCAACGGTACTGCTTACACCGTTGGAGAGTCTGCTTACCGTACAGGAAATTATTTTGACCGCAACACAGACAATAATGAAAATAAAGTCAACAATGCGTTGTTGACTTTATTGGGTGCATTGGCACATCTCCCACACCGTAGGGCTTGGCACTTAAAATTAGTTGTCAGCTTACATGACGTTGGTCTGGCTGAAGAATTACAAAAAGTACTCAATGGAGAATATCAGCCAATACTTGCTGGCAAACAATCAGAAGTAAAAGTAGAAGTGCTGAAAGTTGTACTAGAGGGTATGGGTGCATTATTTGGGCATCCACTACCAAAAAAATTAACCATTTTAGACTTTGGCAATGGTACGACTCTCTATTCTCGTTACAACCGGGGTCAACGAGAAGTTCACACCGCTTACCCCATTGGTGTAGAAGTTCTCATCGATGATATCTCCCAAAAAATGAAACATTTAAATGGGGGAAAAATCGGAGATCCATCCAAAATCCGATTTTGTTTGGAAATGGGGCATACCCGATACAGCCGTGACATCGATATCAAAGATATATACAGTGCAAGTTTAAAAGATTGGTATGAAAAATACTTGAAGAAAGTGGTGAATCTCACATTGGATGCCAAGCACCAAGGGGATGAAATCTGGGCGATTGGTGGAGGCTGTCTCTTACCTGGATTTAAAAAGTTGTTAGAAAAGAATGGCTTCAAAATCCTGGACAATCCAGTGGAAGCCAATGTCTTTGGGCTTTTAGAAATGGCAAAAACCATTAGCAGCAAGAATTCAGCATCTACATCTCTTAAGTTATAACAATGACAGATAAACTTGACTTGGCACCGGAAAAAGTTCGGATCAAAGATAGCTACCGAGAGCGGATATTTGCCGAATCACAGCAACTAGGTAAAAGTTACCTGGAGACGCTTTACTTTATAATTGATTGCTATTTTGCTTTCAGAAAGGGTGCATTCCCGACACAACAAGCGGCTTTCACGCCGATTACTACTGAGAAAAATCAACTCCAGCAGCCGACTAAAGAGACATCTACTATCGAAAACCAAGAGGATTCTGATGACCAAACCTTCACTCTTGATTTTGAGTTGTAAGGGAAGTATGGGATTGCTGCCTCTATAGTGCGTAAGTCAAGCGTTCGCACGATAGCGTCATCGCTTTCTTTTGCATAAAGAAAATAGTTCTAGTACCTCTGTTTGCTAAAGTAATTCTAAGGCGCGTGAATTTCCTAACAATCCAGAGACATCACAACAATGAGAATACTTCATGGCACCTGGATACCAAACGAGGAAACTGACTTTATTGAGTCAGGGTCTTTTTACTTGTGGGTAGAAACTCAATTATTCCCAAAAAGTCACACCAATAGTCAACAAATTCATCCCGGACATTTGGGAAAAGATGAATTAATCACCTTTTTAGTAGAAGAATTGGGAATTAAAGAAGACAAGACTAAATTTTGCCAACGCATATCTCCTAAATACTTTGCTTTACCAACCACCAATAATCAGCCCCTACCCTCACCAGAATTAACCAAGTATTTAGAAATTGAGTTGACTGATAGCTATGAAGAATTCCAATATTGGCAGATTGATTGTTATGAAACAGTAGTGTATACCAAAAATGTCACAGCACTTAATATTATCAAACTACTTAAAGATATCCATTTTTTAGCAATATATAATGCAGAGACGTTTCAAATTGGTTCAGATTTATTATTTTGGTATCATTACACTCAAAGTTTTAAACAAGTAATCCTCAAAGACCAATTTATTCCCGCACTAAAATATCGACAGTTATCATCGGAAAATCCGAAGAAAAAAGGCAAAAGCAAGACTGATAAAGCAGCATTTGAAATTTATGCCACCTGGGAAATTATTTCGGAACAATATGAAGCAAATATTCTTAAATATATTGACTATATGCCACTAATATGTGTGGCAGGTAAAGCAACAGTTAGTTATCCTATTGAGTTTTTTGATCGAGAAACACTATTGCGTCACTTTTCCGAATATGTACTTGACGATTTAGTGACTCACACCCCATCAACAGCTGCTTTTGACAAACAAATTACTGATTCTCTAATTGAATCTTGCTTTTACCCTCGTCAGCATAACCCACTAACAACAAATACTGCCCTTGAGGAATATCGGCAATGGTTGATGTGGAAAACCAAAATTACCCGCACTCAAGCTGATTCACCTTTTCATCTGTGCTTCCAGTTACATTCTCCTGATAATGAACAAATAGACAATTGGCAAATTCAATTTCTAGTAGCCAGTAAACAAGATCCATCCTTGAAGTTAACGTTAGCAGACTACTGGACAATGAATCAATTTACCAAAGCTGGCGTACATAAAGATTTTGGTAAAGATTTTGAAATAAATTTACTGCTGAATCTGGGGTATGCAGCCCGGATGTATCCCAAACTATGGCTTGGGTTGGAAACAGCGAGTCCAATCGCAATGCAAATTACTTTAGAAGAAGCATTTGACTTCCTTCAAGAAAGTGCTTGGGTGTTAGAAGACTCAGGATTCAAAGTAATTGTACCTGCTTGGTATACTCCCACAGGTCGTCGCCGCGCCAAAATTCGCCTCAAAGCATCGGGTAGTAAACTTGCTGCAACGAAAGGGGAAACAAAAAGCTATTTCGGCTTAGACTCACTGGTGGAGTATCAGTATGAGTTAGCGATTGGGGAGCAAACTGTCACACCTATTGAATGGGAACAACTGATTAATGCTAAAACTCCCCTAGTGCATTTTCGCGGTCAATGGATGGAATTAGACCGGGATAAAATGCAGCAGTTACTCGAATTTTGGCAGTCCCACGGTGAAGAACAACCCCAGATGACCTTACTGGAGTTTCTACAACGCAGTGCTGAATTGGGGTCAGAATGGGAAATTGAACATGATGAAGCTTTGTCAGAGATGATCGCAAAGCTACAAGATAAAAGTCGCATAGAACCAATTTCTGAACTTGATAATCTGCAAGGCACCCTCCGAGAATATCAAAAACGTGGTGTTTCCTGGCTACAATATCTAGAAAGTTTGGGATTAAATGGCTGTTTGGCAGACGATATGGGTTTGGGGAAATCCGTGCAGGTGATTGCCCGATTAGTGCAAGAAAAGGAATTGCATGAAGCTCTGAAAGTCGGGGAAAAAATTACTGACTTATCTCCATTACCAACATTATTAATTGCCCCCACTTCTGTTGTTGGCAACTGGCAAAAGGAAATTGCCAAATTTGCACCTCATTTAAAAACTATGGTGCATCATGGTAGCACTAGGCTGCAAAATCTAGCTGATTTCAAAGCTGCTTGTCAACAAAACGATGTGATAATTAGTTCTTTTACTTTAGTCCGCAAAGATGAAAAGTTATTGAGCAGCGTCGAATGGCAACGTTTAGTACTGGATGAGGCACAAAATATTAAAAATCCGAAAGCTGCCCAAACTAAAGCTATTTTAAAATTAAGAGCTAAACATCGGCTGGCATTAACAGGAACTCCTGTAGAAAACCGCTTACTGGATTTATGGTCAATTTTTAATTTTCTCAATCCTGGTTACTTGGGTAAAGAACCCCAGTTTCGGAAAATTTTCGAGATTCCGATTCAAAAAGACAATGACCGCGTGAAATCTGCCACCTTGAAAAAACTGGTAGAACCTCTAATTCTGCGAAGGTTAAAAACTGACCAATCTATTATTAATGACTTGCCAGATAAAGTGGAACAAAAACTCTACACTAACCTGACCAAAGAGCAAGCATCGCTTTATGAAGTGGTGGTACTAGATGTAGAAAAACAATTGCAATCAGCAGAGGGAATTCAACGCAAAGGATTGATTCTTTCAACCCTGATGAAATTGAAGCAGATTTGCAATCATCCAGCCCAATTTCTGCAAGATGAGAGCGAATTTTCACCACTGCGTTCGCACAAACTCAGTCGGTTATCAGAGATGGTTGAGGAGGCAGTTGATGAGGGAGAAAGTTTACTCATTTTTAGTCAATTTACGGAAGTGGGTGAAAAAATTGAAAAACATCTCAAACATAGTCTGCATTGCAATACTTACTATTTGCATGGTGGCACCAGTCACCCACGTCGGGAACAAATGATTACCGAATTTCAAGACCCAAATACAGAACCATCGGTTTTTATCCTTTCCTTGAAAGCAGGGGGTGTAGGTATCACCCTCACGAAAGCTAACCATGTCTTTCACTTTGACCGTTGGTGGAACCCAGCAGTTGAAGACCAAGCAACTGACCGCGCTTTTCGCATTGGTCAGAAAAAGAATGTCTTTGTGCATAAATTTGTTACTATTGGCACTCTAGAAGAGAGAATTGACCAAATGATTGAAGATAAGAAAAAACTTTCTAATACTGTTGTTGGTAGTGATGAATCTTGGCTCACAGAATTAGATAATGAAGCCTTTAAGCGGTTGATTTCATTGAACAAGAGTGCAATTTTGGAGTAGATATTATGGCTAAATTTAGTCGAACTTGGTGGGGCGATCGCTTTATTCAAGTATTAGAAGCTTTTACAGATGATAACCGACTCAAAAGAGGACGGTCTTATGCTAGCGGTGGTAAAGTTAAAAGTTTTGAGATTGACTTAAATAAAATTACTGCGAAAGTCAGAGGCTCGGTTAATCCCTATTTTGGAGTTAACAAAGAACCAACTTATAATATAAAGATTGAGATTACACCTATTGCTAAAACACGTTGGAATGAAGCTATCCAAAAGCTTTCTTCTAAAGCTAGTATTATTTCTCGATTGCTGTTAAATGAAGTTCCAGAAAATATTGAAGATACTTTCTCTGATTTGGGATTACATTTATTGCCCCATAGTAGTAAGGATTTCAAAACTAAATGCTCTTGTCCAGATTATGCTAATCCTTGTAAGCACATTGCTGGAGTTTACTATTTAGTGGCTTCTCAATTAGATAATAATCCCTGGTTGTTATTTCAACTGCGGGGATTATCGAAAGCAGAACTTCAAGCAAAATTAGCTGATTCTCCTTTGGGAAAAGCTCTATCTGAGGAATTGAATACTAAGGAAATTCCTTTAAAACTTTCTAATTCGCTGTACACTAAGCTAGAAAAACAATCTCTTAACCAAATGCCAAATGCCAGAGAATTTTGGTTAGGTACAAAGCGATTACCACAAACTATTGAAGTGGCGACTCCAAGTAGTATCTGTGCAATTTTGATTAAGAAACAAGGGGATTTTCCTGATTTCTGGCACAATGATGCTTCCTTTATTGAAACAATGGAAGAACTGTATCAGCGAGTCAAAACCAAAAATCATCAGTTCTGATTTCAGGGCATTTTCTGCTTTCTTGAACTACTTAATTTTTCATAAATTTAACTTTCATTCGGTGGGTTTAAGTCCCCGGCAACTAAGAAGGCGCAAGTTTTGTGGCAATGAGTCTTTATCCCCGTTACAAAACTGTACTTCCGTTAGCGTAGCGGTAGCGAGTCCGCGAGCGTCCTTCTGACTTCCGACTTCCGACTTCTATATGAATCGCTACGCGAATTTCTGATGACAACCATCAAAAATTCGGAGAAATCAAATGTCCATTCAATCTACGCTCACTCTGGCTATTGAAGTAATTTTCAATTTGTTTGTTGCACTGATGATTTTCGATTTGATCAACGGGCTGTGGATTGTACCTTTGCCACCTGTTACAATTGCACAACCATCTGTGTTGGAGGAGTCCCAAACATCAACGCTCTTCCCACAGATTAAAGAAATTCCTGACTTTGAACAACTGGAGACTCAACCAGTCCCGTTCATTGCTCCACAGTTTGATGAAATTCCTGATCCCTGGACTCTAGAGCCAGCATTACCTAACAGTACTTTTGAAAATCAAAGTGTTGTACTGACATTGACAACATTGAGACTACTCCCTCCAGTCCAAGAAATAAAACCGAAGCGTAGTAAAAATCAACACAAGGCTACTTCTACTAAGAAACCCAAATCAGCGCCGGGTGAATCGTCTCGCAAACCCGGTAGACCCAAGAAAGCTGCATAGTTCCTAAAAATCAACACAATTTGAATTTAGTGGAGCGATCGCTTGATGTTGGCGATGGCGTAACCGCCCGGAGTCGGCGTGAGCTATTAAATTCAGCAATGGCTACGCCAAATTTCGAGTGAAAATTAATATGTATAAATATGGTGAGCCAAATCGCAACACAAGGTTCTCTGTTTGACCTAATATCTGTCTTAGACTACGGACAATCATTGGTCAACGTTGCCTCATATCTTGTTAAACCTTTGCTCGATAAGCGTCCCCTGGCAACAAAGACGATTCAAGCACAGATGAATCGGTACTTTCTTGGCACTGCGGCAGAAGGTGCTTGGCAGTGGAAAGATGCTTATGAGGCTGTAGAGGTAGCACTAATCCTATATCTGCAACGTAGTGGATTACCACAAAATCCTCTTTTAGAACTGCAACAGCTAGAAACACTCTGCCCAACTCACACACGCCGCAGTGAGGAGCAACTAAAATTACAACAGTTCTCTACACCCTTGCCCCTAGCTTACTTGGTAGCAATGGCTGGACAAATCAACAGCAATGATTTGGTTCTAGAGCCAAGTGCTGGTACAGGTATTCTTGCCCAGTTCGCCAAACTTAAAGGTGCAAGCTTGATGCTTAACGAACTGGCAGAAGACAGAAGTAAAATCCTGCGACGCTTATTTCCAGGTGTTCCGTTATTCGGTGTTAATGCCGAACAAATCAACGATTACCTAGCGGGTAAAACTCAACCATCTGTAGTGTTGATGAATCCTCCGTTTTCATCATCGCCCAAAGTGAGGAATCGCAACCCGGATGCCACACCACGTCATGTCAACTCAGCATTGCAAAGGCTGGTAGATGGGGGACGACTGGTAACGATTACTGCTAATTGGTTTTCTCCAAGCAATGATGCTTGGCGAGAAACTTTTCTCAACATGCAGGAAAAAGCAACAGTTGTGCTTTCAGTCGGGGTCAACGGTAAAGTGTACTCGAAGCATGGTACACAAATGGATACCCGGATTACGGTGATTGATAAAGTTCCGGCTGCTGATCCCACTCACATTGCTTGTATACCGCATACAGTGGAGCTTACCGAACTGCTGGAGTTGATTGAGCAACTCCCAACTCGACTGGTGTGGCAACCACCAAATCTTAATGCTCAAGCTACTGCACCAAAAACGGTTTCTTTAAGTCTTGTCAAGCTAAAACAGAGCCACTCTATACCAGATACTCAAGCTACATCCCAATTTATAGATGTTGCTCCCCTAAATTATGAGGTTGTCGAGTGGACTGCAACCGAAGGACTAAAAGATGCACTTTATGAAAGCTATCGCCCACAAAGAGTTCGCATTAAGGATGCTTTACCCCATCCCTCGCTCTTGTGCGAAAGTGCAGCGCTGGCACTAGTCTCTCCACCAGCACCCACCTACAAACCGCATCTCCCTCAACACATTGTTGCACAAGGATTGTTATCTGAAGCACAACTTGAAAGCGTGGTTTATGCAGGTTTTGCCCACTCAGAATTCTTGTCTGGTTCCTACTTGGTAGATGACTCCCTTGACAATGTTACAGTCGCGGCGAATAGTGAGCGAAGTGCTGTTAGATTCCGGCGTGGTTGGTTTCTGGGTGATGGTACAGGTGCAGGTAAGGGACGACAGGTAGCTGGCATTATTCTCGATAATTGGTGTCAGGGACGAAGGAAAGCTATCTGGATTTCCAAGAGTTCTGCACTGATTGAGGATGCGCGACGCGATTGGTGTGCGCTAGGTGGTAGTGAAAAAGACATCATCGATCTGGGAAATATCAAACTAGGTGATCCAATCCCCTTTTCGGAAGGTGTTCTCTTTGCTACATACTCTACCTTAAGATCACAAAAAGGCGATAAAAGCCGACTCAAACAAATCATTGACTGGGCTGGCAAAGATTTTGAGGGAGCGATCGCCTTTGATGAGTGTCATGCAATGGGCAATGCGATGGCACAAGAGGGTAAGCTGGGGATGGTCAAAGCATCTATGCAAGGCATTGTCGGGCTTCGGCTACAAAATGCGCTACCCTCAGCACGGGTTGTCTACGTGTCAGCTACCGGAGCTACCAAAGTTTCCAATCTCTCTTACGCTAATCGCCTGGGGCTATGGCAGACTGGGGACTTCCCGTTTACATCTCGTGAGGATTTCGTTGAGTCCATCGAAGTCGGCGGTATTGCAGCAATGGAAGTTGTTGCCAGGGATCTGAAAGCGCTGGGATTATATCTGGCGCGATCGCTCAGTTTTGAAGGTGTTGAATACGACACCTTAGAAATTGACTTAACTCCTACCCAGGAAAGCATCTACGACAGTTACGCCGACGCTTTCCAAATAATCCACAATAACTTATACAAGGCGTTAGAAGCGTGTAATATCTCCGGCGCGAAAACATACAACCGTATGGCTAAAATGTCCGCGATGTCACAGTTTGAATCCGACAAACAACGATTCTTCAATCATTTGCTGACTGGGATGAAATGCCCGAAACTGATTAAAGCCATTGAGCAGGATATCGCCCAAGGTCATGCTGTTGTAATCCAGATAGTTTCGACTAATGAGGAATTACTGAAGCGAAAACTCTATGGGATTGCGACAGAGGAGTGGAAAGACTTAAACCTTGACTTAACTCCACGAGAATATGTTATGGACTACCTGATGAGCGCATTTCCCATACACCTGTATGAGATTCATTCATCCTCTGAAGGTGAAGAACGGTCGGAGCCAGCTTTTGATACTGATGGTTCGCCCATTATTTCACAGGCAGCACTATCGTTACGAGATGCATTGGTAGACAAACTTGCAAGTCTTGACCCCATACCTGGAGCTTTAGAGCAATTGCTTTGGCATTTTGGTAGCAAGAATGTAGCTGAAGTGACTGGTCGCAGCAAACGAGTCCTAAAAGATGAAGCAGGACGGCTGTTTGTGGATTCCAGAGTTAATGGTGCGAACATTGCGGAAACAAACGCATTTATGGCGGGAGATAAACAAATCCTCATATTTAGCGATGCGGGTGGTACTGGTCGCAGTTATCATGCTGATCTAAATGCTGTGAATCGTAGAAGGCGATCGCACTACCTTTTAGAAGCTGGTTGGAGAGCAGACAACGCAATTCAGGGATTGGGACGCTCTCACCGTACAAACCAAGCATCTGCGCCGATATTCAGACCTGTGACTACCAATGTTAGGGGAGAACGTCGATTTATCTCCACCATTGCTCGGAGATTAGACAGTCTCGGCGCACTCACCCGTGGACAAAGGCAAACAGGCGGCAACGGTATATTCGATACTAAGGACAATCTTGAGTCGAACTATGCTGAATATGCTTTGTATGAATTATTTAAGCAGATTTATCAGGGCAGATTTGCCCAAGTCCCACTCGGAACCTTTGAGCAAATGACTGGACTCTCGCTGACTTCCACCGAAGGTGGAATGAAAATCGACCTCCCACCTTTGCGGCAGTTTCTCAATCGACTGCTGGCTTTGAAAATTGGGATGCAAAATGTGATTTTCGAGAGGTTTGAGTTGCTGTTAAGTCAACAGATCGAGACTGCAAAAGCCGCAGGAGTGTTTGAGATTGGTGTCGAGACTTTACGGGCAGAACGGTTTACTATTGCAAGTACTGAATCCGTTTATACTCATCCGGTTAGCGGTAGCACTACCAATTACTTGAAAATCGAACGAGTTCAAAAGACCGATATCAAAACTGCTGTTGAAGCGGTTGAGTTTGCCACGAACTACCAAGGGTGGTTAATGGTAAATTCCAAGTCAGGTAGTGCCGCAGTTTGCATTCCCACTCATAGTATATTTGATGACCAGGGTGGGGTAGTCCCAAGGGTTTTGCTAATGCGACCACAAAAAGAAGTACGCCTACCTCAAGAAAAGTTACAAGCCTCTCAATGGAAGGAGGTTTCAGTAAACGAGTTCGTCGCAGCTTGGTCTAAAGAAGTTGAAGAATTGCCCAAGTTTACTACTGATTATATTCACCTTGTAACTGGCATTCTTCTGCCAATTTGGAAAACCCTACCAAACAAAAATAATCGAGTATTTCGATTGCAAACCAGCAATGGAGAGAAAATTCTCGGTCGAGTGGTTGATGCTCAAGATATTCGTACTGTTGCTGAACAATTGGGCATGAAGAATCAACTACTTTCTCCAGAGTCATTAGTTTCTCTGGTACTGAATGAGCGGTATTCAGAGCAATTACCCGGAGGTGTAACTTTGCGTTGTTCTACTATTGCAAGTGAGCGCCGCATTGAATTAGTCAATGCTTTATCGTTGGCTGACAGATTTGTTGCTGTGGGATGTTTTACTGAAATCATCCAATGGCGCAAGCGGGTCTTTATTCCAACTTCTGACAAAGCAGCATCAATTCTGGCTGCGGTGATTGAAATTCTTGGATAAAACTTTGAGCCACTCTTGGAGGGTGGCTTATTTTTTCAACGTATTGCGGGAGTCCCCACCTTCTCTGCGAGACGCTACGCGCCTGTCTGTGCTTTCCATCCGTTTGAGCTTCTCGACGAGATGAGATTTAAACGCTTGAAACTGCCCAATCTTGTGATCCATTTCTGCAATCTTATTGCGAATGCTCCGCAGCTTATCTTCAGTTGAAGAGGTGTCCCACTCATCAAGAGCTTTCCTTATTTCACTGAGCGTAAATCCAAGGGCTTTTCCATGCTGGACGAACTCTAAACGTGAGACTGCTTCATCACTGTAATTCCGATAGTTATTCTCTGAACGCTTGCTGCTTGAGTCTAAAAGTCCAGCCTTCTCGTAAAAACGGATCGTGTCTTTCGAGAGTCCTACTTTCTGAGAGAGTTCGCTAATCAACATAGATCGCTCTTGAGATTGAAGATTTCTGCTTGACATTGGAGTATGCTCCATCCTTTAAGTTTGACATAGGTTTTCAATTTACAGGCTGAACATGATGCAAACTCCAATTAAAGCTAGTAAAACGGTGATCGTTACAGGGGGTAATAGTGGTCTGGGATACTATTGCGCCCAAGCGATCGCACAATCTAAACAAGACTGGCACATTATCATCGCCAGTCGAAATCTGCCCAGAGTTGAAAAAGCGGTTCAACAATTGACTGCTGAAACGAACTATTCTTTTATTGAAGGAATGACCCTTGATTTGGCATCTCTGGCATCCGTGCGTCAGTTCGTGCAAGATTTCCAGACCAGAGAACATCCCCCTTTAGAGGCGATCGTCTGTAATGCAGGAGTTCAAATCGTTTCAGGCACACGCTACACAGAAAATGGATTCGAGATGACCTTTGGTGTAAACCATCTAGGACACTTTCTACTTGTCAATTTGCTGCTGCCACAGTTAAGCGATCGCTCCCGAATTGTATTTGTCAGTAGTGATACCCACAATCCAGAAACAAATACTGGAATGCCTCACCCAAACTATCAGGATGCAAACGCCCTAGCATTTCCGACGGGTGATGATAATCAGATGGACATGAGAACGGTTGGGCGGGTGCGCTATACCACTTCCAAACTCTGCAACCTGCTCTGTACTTATGAGCTTTCGCGCCGTTTGCAAAAGCAGCAGTCGAAGATTACAGTGAATGCGTTTAATCCGGGCTTGATGCTTGATACAAAGTTGAGTCGAGACTATAGCGAATCAGAACGCTCCGCGCTCAGGGCAACTCTGTCAGCATCGACTCTAGAGCAATCGAGAGACTCTCAAGTGATGGGCAGTGCGCTGGCTCGGCTCATTCTCGATCCCGCACTCTTAATGGTGACAGGCCGATATTTTGATGGACTGAACGAAATTCGATCGTCTGATGAATCCTACGATGAGCAAAAAGCAGTCGAACTGTGGGAAACAAGTATAGGACTTACGCATTGACAAGGTACACAAAAGCGTCCGAGGAAAGCGATCGCATTCCCTATGGATATAAAGAAACATTTCTGTTTCTTGAAAGAGGGTTATCTATGAATTTCTCTTGACTGGGCTTGATAAGAGGAGTAAGTCTTGTCAAGAAGAGAGTTAGCTCCTTCAAAAGTTTTTATGATTTCAGGCGTGACTCGTGAGGTATGCACTTTGCCTGATTGAACACCTAAAACTATATCTCCATTTTTCTGTTGGATAGTCAAATCTTTGCGCTCGGTGTTAAAGCTGAGGTCATAAACCTTGCCTTTAACTTCAGTGAAACCATCTTGCCGAGATTGTCCCAAAACCATGCCAATTCTCTGAGCAATTTGAGTCAGTCGGCTGATATGAACAAATTCTTTTATATCTTTGTTCATTGAGAATAATGCAAGTTGTGATAATTGTTCACCAGACTTAAACCCATTAGCTAACTCCACAATTCGTTTTTTGTATTCATCAGGCTTATTCAACTTATCGGCGGCACTGTACCAATCCCTCAGCTTGTCAATAGTCACTGGTTGAGTTTGGTCGGATTGGTTAGGTGTGACTGGAGTTTGTGGAGAAGGAAATGGCACTATTTTAGCATCCACATAATCTCCTAAAGGCTCTAAGTGCAGCCCCCACACCTGCTGTTTACCCGTGAATAGTTCTGGTAATGCCTTGGGTGAGTGCTTTTCCATGTCAGCCCATTGCTGTTGATAAACGGGGTCATTTGTAAACCCCATCCGAGAGGTGAGCAATGCTGACAGCTGCTAACGTGTCCTCG
>NZ_JABXKJ010000266.1 GCF_017115085.1 Nostoc sp. NMS7
ACGTGTCAACTTAACGTAAAAGCCATGTCCCGCAAGGAACTGAAGTTCCTTGGCTAATAGCTCAAGTCAATCTTTAGATGACTAAATAATCCGAAAAGTCTTTAGTCTACTTCAGTAGACTTTAGCTAAAAGCCAAAGAAATTTATTTCTGGGCAGGACTGGAAGTCAACAAGCGATTTCTAGCTTAAGTTGACACCAATGAGCATTGCTGTGCCCCTACGACAGATGTGGTTCAAATAGATGAAAACTGGTGTAAAAATTAAATTACGAATTCCGAATTATTTTAATCGGTTTCTGGCAAAAATACCTGGACAACAATCCCCTCAGCCGCATTAGTAAGACCAATATACGGCTGAGGGGATACGTTTTATCAATACAATATTTCCCAAATTTCACACCACGGCAAGCCGTTGAGAAATACAGATAATATGGTATAATTATCTGTGGTAATTAACGGTTACTATCAATGACTAGGTAAACGCTAGTTAGTAGTAATCGGGCTGTCGCTGTGGTTGCGGCACTGCAAAATTTGATCCATCGTACAAGTAGCGGCTGGCTTCCTCTTCTAAGCGATGAATCAGAAAAGGTTCAATGATGTTGCCATGTCGCAGTGCGGCTAGATATCCATCCAAATACATCCGCATATCATCCGTGCGATAACCGCGATTCCATAACTCGGCGAAGGCGTCGGTGAGTCTTTGGTAATAGCGAATGGTTTGTGTGTCTTGGAGCATAACTGCTGTATTAATCTCTTTGGAATGAGAATTGTAAATGATTCACGCTCAAATGTGAACTGTAATTTTACTTTGGCATCAACTCAAAGTTAATACATCTACTTTGGGCAGCACCCTCCTAACAGCTACAATCTACTTTAATCCTATTCCAGAAAACATCGATTCTAGTTATCTGCGAAATTATTTTTATGATTTTCATAATCAACAGCCCAATTATATTGGGGTTATATTGCTGGATGTGGGTACTAATTTTTGCTAAAAAATCCACCTTCACCATCAGGTTGAAAAGCTGTTGTAGTAACGGTTAAGTGGTTGGATTACAAATATTTTCTACATAACACCCATCTCAAAGCAAAATGTTAATCTTAAAGAACTCTTAATAATTGTAACAAGACTTTTGATAAATTTAATAAAAATTTAAGAATATTTCTCATCCCCTTTCGGCAAGGCATAAATTAAAGATATTGCCACTCTTTTTATGAGGAAATGTAAAGCTAATAGCAATTGAAGTAACAAAGGCTACAAAACCTTAGAGATAGGCTTGTTATTTTGAGAGTCATTGACGCTAAGGGGTCTTGCCACTGTGGGTTCCGTTTGTATAGAAATCATTGAGGGGAATCCCCATCTGAGGTCGTTGCTGGGTTGGCACTTGCAACAACTGGAATACCGTGTGCATCAAGCTGCCAGTATTTATCAAGCAAGGGAAGTATTTTTAAGCCATCAACCAACACTGGTCATTTTAGATGCAGACTTGCCTGATGGTGATGGCATTGAGTTTTGTCGGTGGTTACATCGTCAGCAGCAGCCTCTAATTTTAATGCTATCTGCCCGTAATACTGAAGGTGATATTGTCGCAGGTTTAAAGGCGGGTGCAGATGATTATTTGAGCAAACCTTTTGGGATGCAAGAGTTTTTGGCACGGGTAGAGGCACTGATTCGTCGGAAGCGCACACCAACTGCACCAGCTTATTTAGATTATGGCACTTTGCAAATCGATTTAGTTCAGCGCCGTGTCCGCTTCCAGGGGGAGTTTATCGACTTAACACCCCAAGAATTCAGTTTGCTGTATGTTTTGGCACAAGCTGGGGGAGTGCCTCTGAGTAGGTCGGAATTGCTACGTCGGGCTTGGCCTGACGCCATCGATAACCCTCGTACCATTGATACTCACGTTTTGTCGCTGCGAAAAAAGGTGGAACTTGACCCCCGGCAACCGAATTTGATTCAAACTATCCGCAATGTAGGATACCGTTTTAATATGGAAATTTTGAATACCAATATTTCACAGTCACAAACAACAAAGTTAGCTAGAGAGAGATTTAGTAATCAACGTTCAACACTTAGTAGTAGTCAAGTGTGAATGGGGCATTGGGCACTTGTACTGAGCGAACGCGAACAGCGTCTCGTAGAGAAGTCGTTGGCGCAGCCTCTCGTAGAGAAGTATTGGGCATTGGGCATGGGGATAAGGCAGAGGAAGAAAATGACTCCTGATTTTTGTCTCCTGACTCATCTAAACTTTAAAATTCAAAATCGTCTTGAGCTTCTGCTTGAATTAAGGTTTCTCGTAATTCAAGCCAGTCTATTTCAGAGACTCTTTGATTTGCGAATAAATGACCTTGTTGTAAGTGTAATAACCGAGTGCAAAACATTTGGGCTAGTTCCAGTTGATGATTTACCATCAGAATCGTAGTTTGATGAGTTTCACTTAACTGGATTAAGACTTGCATTAGATGAGACGCCGTACCAGCATCTAGGGCAGAAGTTGGCTCGTCTAATAATAATATTTTAGGCTGGATGACTAAGGCGCGAGCGATCGCTACTAATTGTCGTTGTCCAGCAGAAAGTTGCACCTCTGTTCGCCCTAACCATTCATTAGGAATACGCAGTTGTTCTATCCAGTGACTGACTCGTTGCTGAATTGTTTGTTTAGGCAACCCACGCAAAACTAAAGGATAAGCCAAGGCTTCCCCAACTGTCATCCCCAACAGTTTTGATTCTTGCAATACAAGTACAACCATCTGGCGTAGCTCAATGACAGGAATTTGGCGATATTCTTGATTTTCTAGATAGATTTTGCCACTTGTGGGTTCAATTAGGCGGTTGAGGAGGTATAATAACGAAGTTTTACCAGCGCCAACGGACCCCAAAATGGCAATGCGATCGCCCTGGAATACCTCTAAGGAAATATCCTGCAATATGGGGTATCCTTGCTGATTGCCGGGAAGTTGGGTTTTCAGGCTTGTAAATAGATTAACTTGCTCTAGCCTGAGTGTGGCATTATTCAAGGGGAGTGGGGAGTAGGGAGTAGGAAGATAGGGGAGAAATAACCAATGCTCAATTTTAAGTTAATTGTCTGCTAGTTAAAGCTGTAGCGATCGCCCAGCCATCGACCAACAATAATAGTAGCGTAAATCCTAGTAAAATTAAGTACATCCACGGTTGTGCTAAAGGGCGAACATTTGTCGTGTCAATACCTGTCTTTACTTGGACAATTTGCACGAAACGGGCAAATCCGGCTATACGCATCGGTAGTAAATAAGCTTTCCCATCCTGGCTGAGGAAATAATAAACTAGCCCTCCTTGACCAGTGGTGCGAGGTTTTAACTCTTTCACTTGTGACCAAGGTAATAACCAGCCTTTACGAAAAAAGCGAGGCACCCAGGCGGGGTAAGTAACCTGAATTCCCGTGTCATCTACTATTACTTGTTCAGTTAATAGAGCATACAAGGCAAGTAAACCGATGCCAATCCCTATCCACAATAATCCTGGGGATACGGGTGCAGCTGTTACCTGCGATAAGAAGGGTAATGGGACTGTGAGTGCTATGTATAGACTCAGCAATGTTATCCGAATTAAAGGAGACAGACGAAAAATAGAAGCTGAGATATTGACTGAGTTTGCTGTCACGGATCAATTACAATGCTTTTCTTCATTGTAAGTTAGGTCTATGTCCTACCTCCCTTGTCGCACAGAAGTTGTGCCATTTTGAAAGGGTAAATTATCCTTCAAGGTAAATACTTTTGGACTACAATCCAACCAGTAAAGGATACCCAGGCAAATCCTATAGAGAGAATAATATTTACGCCGATGTGTAAAGGTCTAGCCCAAGGTCGTCTAGCACTAATTTGTGTGGCACTGAAAGCAGATAGTAAAACTAATGCTACCACTATCAATCCAGCGATTAGATGTGACGAGTGTCCCAAGGAACCAAAGTGACCGAAAGTCCCAACAATGCCGATCGCTAGCAGTAATAAGACTAAACTTACCATGCTCATGCCCATTGTATAGTGGAGCGATCGCACTTCTCTATTTCCGCCCACAAATGAAGTAATAAAAGGGAATTCCTGCGAAGTTCTCGCCCGAAACATCCAAACGCCGGTGAATGCTAACATCAGATATGCCAGCAGGGACAACCCCATAGACCAGGCGGCTATTTTCCACAACCAAATAAATGAAGGCAGATTCATAACAATGATTGTAACTGGAGAGTAGGGGAGCTGGGAGATAAGGGAGACAAGGAAAATAACAATGCCCAATGCCCAATGCCCAATGCCCAATGCCCCATAAATATATAAACAAAAAGGGCTGCTGAATTAGCAACCCTTAAATTTAGTAAAATTGTTTTTTTTAATCAACCGATGCTAAACCAACGATTTGTAAAGGTTTTGTAGTATCTCCAATTTTTGTATTAATTTGCTGCACCATTGGTTTAGTATTAATAGGGTCTTTTGCATCTGATGAGTCTGCATCAAACTCATAAGTGCTAGGTTCGGTGAGCATCAGGCGATCGCACGGAATCTTATCGGATAAAATTGCACTTGCCATCATCCCTGTATGAATCTCCATCTGACCTTTTCGGGGAGCTTCAAAGATTAAACGTTGTCCCGGGAAAACAACCCTTTCAAAGTACCAGTTGGGAATATTGCAGATGCGAACTACCTGTATTTTGCTCGTGGCATTAATGTAGCAGCAGAGAATTTTTCCCGATTGCTCAGGTGGTAGAGGATCTAATATTTGAGCCATAACTGCTGAGGAGCTTTACGCCACAATTTTACATTACACTAGCCAAGCCTAGCATTGCCCGATCCCCACTTGCTGTAACTGCGAATACCAACTCAACTCTTTTTAGATTTTTTCTACCTAAAGATATATCGTAGGTTATAAAAATTTTGTAAATATTTATGTGTTATCTGCAATTTTACCCGATTGTGAACATCTTTGAATTTTTAATCTCTGGCAAAAAAGCTTTAACTTCTTCAGGGCAGATAATTACAGGGTAGATATGGTGAAGATCACCTTAGGTTCAGCCTAGTTCAGAAGTGTATTTTTGTGTTTCATCGATTCCACGATTAAAAGCCTGGGATCATCGCTTAATGAATAAACTCAATGTTATCGTAAAGCTATATGAAAAATGTCTTCATCAAGCCTCTCTTGATACCCTGCGTTTGGTATGCAAAGCAATTTAATTGATTCCTAAATCTGGGAACAAAAGTTTCACGCTTATCAATAACCGGCTTCTATGTCAAGCAAGATTGTCAGAAATTTAAGAGCAGCCAAAACAAAAACACCCCTTAAAAGTGGAATTTATCTCGCTTTCCCCAAAGATTGGCAAGATGGAAGTCAAAATACCTATGATGGAAAATCGAATTCTTTACGTTCGCCTTCCTTGTAACCCTATCTTTCCTATTGGGGTTGTCTACCTGAGCGATCACGTTCACAAACAGTTTCCGAATATCGAACAGCGTATCTTTGATTTGGGAACAGTGCCACCTTTAGATTACGCTACTGCCTTGGATCGCTGTATTGATGAATTTAAACCGACACTGCTAGTATTTTCTTGGCGCGATATTCAAATCTATGCCCCAGTTGGCGGACGTGGTGGCAACCCACTACAAAACGCCTTTGAATTTTACTATGCCAAGAATCCTTTATTGAAACTACGTGGGGGATTGGGCGGTTTACGAATCTTCATCGCTTACTATGTAGAATTGTGGCAGAATCAGGGCTTAATCAAACGCGGTTTAAAGCGTGCCCAAAAATATAATTCTGATGCCCGTGTAGTTGTAGGTGGTGGTGCAGTTAGTGTATTTTATGAACAGTTGGGTAAAAGCTTACCTCAAGGAGCAATTATTTCTGTGGGTGAAGGCGAAACCCTACTAGAAAAACTTTTAAGTGGCAGAGATTTTCGAGATGAACGGTGTTACGTTGCCGGAGAAACTCAACCACGGAAAGGGCTAATTCACGAACAACCCACCCCAGTAGAAAAAACAGCTTGTAACTACGACTATATCGAAAGCATCTGGCCGGAATTCAACTATTACCTCCAAGAGCAAGATTTTTATATAGGTGTACAAACTAAGCGCGGTTGTCCTCACAACTGCTGCTATTGCGTCTATACTGTTGTCGAAGGTAAACAAGTACGCATCAACCCAGCAGATGAAGTAGTTGCTGAGATGCGCCAATTGTATAATCGCGGCATTCGCAACTTCTGGTTTACTGATGCCCAATTCATCCCAGCGCGAAAATTTATCGACGATGCCATAGAACTCTTGCAAAAAATCGTCGATTCTGGTATGACAGACATCCATTGGGCAGCATATATTAGAGCCGACAATTTGACACCAGAGTTGTGTGAGTTGATGGCGAAAACTGGGATGAACTACTTTGAAATCGGGATTACCAGTGGTTCTCAAGAACTCGTGCGAAAAATGCGGATGGGGTATAACCTGCGAACCGTCTTGCAAAACTGCCGCGATTTAAAAGCAGCTGGTTTCAACGACTTAGTTTCCGTCAACTACTCCTTTAACGTCATTGACGAACGTCCCGAAACCATCCGCCAAACCATCGCCTACCACCGCGAACTAGAAAAGATTTTTGGTGCTGATAAAGTCGAACCGGCGATTTTCTTTATTGGACTGCAACCCCATACCCATTTAGAAGAATATGCTTTTAAAGAAGGCATCCTCAAACCAGGGTATGATCCAATGAGTTTGATGCCGTGGACAGCGAAAAAACTCCTCTGGAATCCTGAACCGCTTGGTTCATTCTTTGGAGAAGTCTGCTTGCAAGCTTGGCAACAAAACCCGAACGATTTCGGACGCGAAGTCATGAAAATTTTAGAAGAAAAGCTGGGTTGTGCTGACTTAGAAGCAGCACTTACAGCACCAATAGAGACGAAAGAAAAACAGTTAGCAGGTGTATCCTAAATAAACACAAATTCTGAATTTCTCTCCCTCTCTTCCTCTGTGTCGCGCCAGTTGCTTTAAGTCGGGAAACCCGCCCAACGCACTGGCTTCTCTGCTCCTCTGCGGTTATTTTTACCAAATCCCATGTTAGAAGGTTCAATCCTACAACAGCTAGAAACAGCCCATCGCCATACTACCAGGCCAATTCGATTCGGTGTTTACTACAAAAATACCCTAGTTGCCCTGTGCCACGCTCTAGAAGATCATATCTTAACCGACGACAGTACACCCCTGGTCATCTCAGCTTTCCAGCAGGGTAAATGGTATCTGCAAGAAGCTCAACGATATGCAGATATCGCCCAGCACAGCCGCGAAATTGTGATTATGGCTGCCGCCGAATCTGGCTTTGCTGAACATCCTACAAGCCAGCTACCCAATGTAGCCTTAGTAGGATTAGATGCAAGTGATTCAGTAGCTCAGGAGTGGCACTTAATTATTTTATCGCCTAAATACACAGCAATGGTAATTTGTCAAGAATTATCAGAAGCAGATTATGGCAGCACTGGAGTACCGACATCAGACTTAGAGCGGAAATTCTATGGTTTGTGGACATTTGAGCCAGAGTTAGTACAAGAAACAGCAGAAATAGCGATCGCTCACATCAAAAAATACAATCCAGAACTAGCGGAAAAGCTCACAGCCGATAAACAGCAAATTGTACTATCTTCTGCCAGATTAGAAAATTTAGGTGCAGTTGTCTCCCGTGTCGTAGATTATCTCCAGACTGGGCAAGATAATTTATCCATACCAACAGGGCTTGGGCAACAAACGCTAGATCGTAACTTGGTTTCTAACGAAATCCAAGCCTTTTTGCGGATGGCGCAATTGATGGATGTGGCAGATGTGAACAATCAAATGGCAGCTGCGGAAGTAGTGGTACTTGCTGAAGCGATCGCGCAGCTTTTGGATCTTCCCGCATGGCAGATTAAAAGATTGCGGTTAGCGTCTTTGTTACATCGCATAGATCCATTACAAAAAGCCGAAAGCGTTCTCACTGGCGGTATATCCACACGCTACCAAGAAGATGCCCCCAGTTCTCCCTTAACGTGTCCCTTAGTACCTGGGGCGCAAGTATTGCGAACCATGCCACGACTGCGAGCAGTTGCCCAAATTATCACTCACCAAACCGAGTGGTGGAATGGTTCAGGGGAACCAGCAGGTTTAGCTGGAGATGAAATTCCCCTAGAGTCGAGAATTTTGGCATTATTGGCAGATTTTCAGTGGCGGTTAAATCAGCGAAAGTCGTCAAATCTCAGCCGGGAACAGATATTTACTCAAGTTTTAGATGAGTGCAAACAGCAACAATCTACCCGCTTTGATCCTAAACTTGTAGATACCCTAGCTTTATTAGTTATGGGTTTACAACAAGGACTCGATTTACCCTTGATGACACCCAAACTCAGCGCCGGCATCTGGATACTTGATTCCCAATGGGATCGGCACAGCAAGATAAGTGAGGAGATTAGTAGTTACTTTACATGAATATTGAAGCGATTAGATTAGGAAAACTCAAACAACTTCCAGGGGCAAATTTAGAAGACGAGGAACTCTCCCGACTGGATTTAAGCCGGATTAATCTTGCTGGCGCTACCCTTGTCGGCACTAATTTCGCTGGTTCTAAACTCGAAGGTGGGCATTTGGAGGGGGCAAATTTGATGGGAGCCAACCTCCAAGAAGCTGACTTGCGGGCGAATTTGATGGGAGCAAATTTGATGCAAGCAGATTTAACGGGCGCTGACTTGCGGGGTAGCAATTTGCGTGGCGCTAACTTGATGGGAGCCAGACTCAGTGATGTGTCATTGGCGGGTGCTTTCGTGAGTGGTGCCAATTTAATGAATGTGAACTTGCAAGGCGTTGACTTGCGTGGTGCTGAATTGCGCGGTGCAAATCTGACTGGGGCAAATCTCAAAGGTGCAGACTTGAGTCGCGCTGATTTGCAAGGGGCGTTGTTGAGTGAAGCAAATCTGGAAGAAGCTGACTTGCGGGGGGCGAATTTGGCAGGGGCGAATTTGACGGGAGCGAATTTACTTTGTGCAGAGTTAGAAGGTGCAAATTTGAGCGGCGTTAATTTGAATAAAGCTTGTTTAGTGGGGACAGTTGTGGAGGGTGCGTTTTGAATAGGGGTTAATTTATACAGACTGCGATGAATAATATACTAGACCACCCCAATGTATGCCCTCAAAGTAGCCAATTTTCTACACTTAGACCAGGTACGCGCTCAAATTCGCGGACATTTGCTGTAACAAGTGTCAGGTTAAGGGCTAGGGCATGGGCAGCAATCAGTAAGTCATTGGGGCTGATGGGTCTTCCTGTTTACTCCAGGTGTGTACGAATTACCGCATAGTGCTGATCCACAGGAGGCGACAGCGACAAAATAGGTAACAGTTCAAGGATGCTTTCTAGTTGCTGAAGAAGACGTAGAGAGCCGCTTTTATCTGCACCAAATCGCAGTTCACATACCACAATAATGCTAGTACAAATGCAGTTTTCCTCTACGGCTGCGAGTCGCTGAAACAGTAAACCTTGAGGATATCTTACCAAATCTGAAATGATGTTGGTGTCTAGCAGGTATTGATACAGGGCTATTTCATTCTAGACAGAAACCGCCCAGAACTGAAGTTCAGGGCTAATAGCTAAAGTCCGTTAAAACGGACTATATTTTATAACCTTTTCTTAGTCGTCTTTAGACGACTTTCGCTATTAGACTCAGAATTCATTCTGAGGCGAGTCTGGCATCAAGCAATCTCCTTAAAATTATAATTATTTCGCCGCAGTGTGTTGCTTTACAATATCATGTCAATTACTTAAGATTTTATTATCTGTTAGTGCTTGCAGTTTCAGCAGGTGAAAATTTGTGAACTGTACTTAGTCGCAGTCCCTATTAACGAATCAAAGCATGACCAACGAAAGCCAATCAAACTACTCAGATGAAGAAGAGTTTGACCCGGTAACAGATCCAAGAGATTGGTCGGCAGCAGAAACAGAGTTAGCCTGTTTTGCGCTTGCCAGAAGCAAGGGTAAACGGTTGGTTAAAATCATCAACACCAAAAAACCACCTATACCGATTATTTGTATTTTCGAGGACTACCCAGAATGACACCCGTCGCCGCCCAAGTCTCAATCACCACAATTATTCCCATGTTGACCGCGATCGCGAATCGGCAATGGGAACAGTTCAAAGAACTGGAGACAAATTTTGTATCCCAGTATGGAGTAGAGGTATGGCAAGAGGTTTTTAATTTCCGTCTCAAGCCAGCACTGGATAAAGATTCTGACAGATGGCTACTAATCCAGTGGTGTAGTGAAGGAATTATCTCAGTCAAAAATGTGGCGTAGGTACGATCGCGCAAAGTAAATTAAGGCGATCGTTTTTATTCCCATCCGAAGGTCACTACTTCGTGGTTTTGCAGTATTCTTAGCTATTGTTAGAATTTTTGCAGATGAAGCAGGTAAAAATTTGTGAGTCTACAAGAAGTTATCAAACTAGCAAAGCAACTTTCAACCGTGGACAAAGTACGCTTGATCCAGCAAATTGCTGCTTATATAGAATGCGAGTTAACAGATAAACTGTCTACCCTTCCCCGCCAATCCTTGTGGGGGCTATGTGCTGATTTAGGAAATGCACCTTCTACAGAGGAAATTGATGTAGCCCGTAGTGAAGAATGGGCTAGCTTTCCACGGGTTTGATGCTGCGTGCTGTTTTATCGTTTTATCAATATATTCTTGTGGGAAAATTTGCCTTCCTAATACCAACGCTTCTTGCCTTTCCTCATCTGTCATATAATCATCTCCCTTGAGTCCCGTTGGGGTGCGTCGAGGATTTCTTCCCGCATCTAAATATCGTTGACGTGCGATCGCAAATAGTTCTAATATTCTTTGCGATCGCTGCTGTTTAATGGTGTTAGATTGCGTCATCGTTTTTACTCCCATCCGAAGGTCACTACTTCGCCGTTTCGTAGTATAGTTGGCAAGGGTAAAACAGTGCTAGGAGTTTGAAGTGCCAATACCCTGTATCTTCATCATATAATCTCCAAACAAGTAAATTTAGAGCTTCTAGGGCATTTATTACCAAGTATTGCTCTTCTGTGGGTTCCACAAACGGTGAATCTGTATGTAAGCCAGTGCTGATCTTATCAGACAAGCGATCGCTCAGTTCGCCCCCGTATCCATAAAGCTAGTACACTCATTAACAACACCCCCATCACTCCTTGCAGGGGATTATTATTCACACCAGTTACCCAATCAGGAACTTGACCAGAATATTTCACTAATTCCCCAACATTAATAATGTAGTAGCCCCCTACTAATCCACCATGCAGACCAATTGGTAAACCCAAGCGTCCCCTGCGCCAACGCTTTCCCCATACCTGCGTTAACGCCAGCAATACTAAAGCTGGAAATTGCGGCAGTGTATGAATAATTGCCTCTAAGGGTTTAATAAAGTGCAATGTAGCAAACGCAGTTGCATCTGTCCACAGTGCGACACGCGGACTGTAATCTCGTTGTAATTCATCTAGCAACCAGCCTCGGAATAACAATTCCTCAGCAAAACCAATACCTAAGCCAACAAGTAAACCCTCTAAAATTACTTTCAGCAAAAAAACTTTCGGTTGTTGCCATACCAACCAACCCAACAAACTTTCTACCCCAAAAAGGATCAAAATATTAATTATGCCAATAGCCAAGCCACGCACTAAATCAACACCGTTTTGCCGCGTGAATTCTAAGCCATAATGCCGCAGGATTTGGGGCTGCTGGTAGACATATTTGCCCCATAGTCTCAAGAGAAAAATAAATATTGCATATAACAATACCAATGTCAATATACTTTCTAAGTTGGAATCATGCACTAGTAAGTATATTGGTGCAGCTAAGGGCAACCATAGCAACAATAAAGTCAAAATAAAAGCACCCAGCCTGATAGGGGCAGGGCGTTCAGCTAAACGGACAAGGTTTTCTTTCATACCAATGTAAGTCACCAGCCAATACTCTATATTTCGACTAATGACCAATACTTCTCTACCAGAGGCTGCACTTCGGCAAGGCTCAGTGACCACGCTAACGACTACGCTCAGTACAAGTGACTAATGACTAATGACTATTCGTCAGGTTCAATCGTGCTACTTAAACCGTGACTTATCAATGTTTCGCAATAGAACTCAGCATGTTCCTGAGCGCAAGTAATCACTAAAGCTAGCCCGTTAGTGTGGGCTTCCATCATGATGCTAACAGCCTGGGGTTGGGTAAGGGGCACAGTGGCTATTAGTGACTGCACGACATGCTCCATCGAGTTGTAGTCGTCGTTATGGAGCAAAACGCGATACCGAGGCGCGAGCTTGCGGGATGTGGAACGCTTTTCAATGGTTTCAACTGACACGGCTCTTTGCTCTTTTCTCGTTACTTCACTACAACAAAATCTCTGTCTAGCGATCGCTTAACAGTTATTTACCTATTGTATAGTATTTCTGTCCAGATACTATCCTAGAAAAAGCCTTTGCTGCCAGAAATTGGTCGTATTAGTTTTGTATACCCACTTAGTCAGGCATACATCTTAGACATCGTTGCCGTAAGAGTGCTACCCTAATCTTAACAGAAGCTTTCCTTAAACGTAGCGCATTTTCACTTTTAAGATTAAGCAAGTTGCAAAATAATCCTTGCCCCTGCCCGAGCTGCATAATGATCGACATCAGCCGAGATTTTCTTCAACCAGGACAAATTGTGTCTTTAGAGCATGGCGACAGCAATCTGTATGCAGAAGTCATTCAATTTGTAGTATCCCGCCAGTTGTGTTGGGTGCGTCCTTTATTAATGGTTACTTTGATTCCAGAATCGCCGCTAATTACCGATTTGCGTGATGCGTCTGACTTGCTTTGGCCTGCCAATTTATTTCGGCCAGCTTTAGACACAGAAGTAATTACCTTTTTGAGCCAAATTTTAGCAAAAGAACCGAAAACTGAACCTGACTCAGCCGCCAAGCAGCAACTCAATCAGTTTATTCACCAGCTTTGGCAAGCATATCATTAGTCATTTGTCATTGGGTATGCTTAGGAACATGGATTAAATAAAAAACTCCACCCACTCAAGGGAATTGAGCTTTTGGCCATGGGGAATCGGGCATAGGGGATGGTAGTGTTACTTTATTGGCAAATCGGGCGCGAAATTATCATCAGACAGCAGCAGCAGGGATGGGGTGCAAAAGTTATCGAACGTCTCGCCAGAGATTTAAAAGCAGCTTTCCCAGACATAAAGGGATTCTCATCACGTAATCTTAAGTATATGCGGGCTTTTGCTGAAGCTTACCCAGATGAGCAAATCGTGCAGCAGGCTGCTGCACTAATTCCTTGGTTTCATAACTGTGTAATTTTAGATAAAGTTAAAAATAATTTGGAGCGTGAATGGTACATACAAAAAACCAGAGAAAATAGTTGGAGTCGAAATATTTTAACTCTACAAATTAACAATAGACTTTTTGAGCGTCAGGGAAAAGCTGTCAATAACTTTAATATCATATTACCGTCTCCTCAATCAGATATTGCTAGAGAAACTTTAAAAGACCCTTATATTTTTGATTTTTTAAGTTTAGGAGAAGCAGCACTTCCGTAATAGAGTTTCATGACTAACTCTAGGATAATTAAAATAATCACAACGTAATTTTTGCAGGGAATTGTGATTATTTTTTTATATAAATCTACAAAATCTTTTATATCTAGATTTAAAGTGTGGATAGAAACTGAGTCATGTCCAGCTAAGTCTCTGAATTTGGAAAGTGATTTTTGTAGTTGGTTCCATGACTCTAAAAGCCTTTCTTGATACTTATTATATAACTTCTTCTAAAACTACAGAAAGTATAATTACAGTGATGGAAGTATCAAAAATAAGAGAGTCTTCTAAAATAGCAAAGTAGGAACTTTTGAAATTAAAATCAGCTATAAAAATATTCGAGTCAAAAATTATTTTCATATAAAATTTGTATCCGCTCAATAAGTTGCGGTAAGCAAAAATTATTAGCGATTGTTGAATCAAT
>NZ_JABXKJ010000263.1 GCF_017115085.1 Nostoc sp. NMS7
CCCAATGCCCAATGCCCAATGCCCAATGCCCAATGCCCAATGCCCAATGCCCAATGATTATTAACCTTTCCCTCCGGTAAAGGTGACGCTTTGAATAAAGTAGCGATTAAAAAAGGCGTAAATGCCTAAAGCTGGCAATGTGAAGACCATAGAAGCCGCCATAATGTAGTTCCAATAGCTGATGTATTGACCTTTGAAGGTGTTCAGCCCTAAAGGGAGAGTAAACATTTCGGGGTCAAATAGGATAACTATAGGCAGTAAAAAATTATTCCAACTCCCCATGAATACAAAAACCGCCTGTGCTGCTAGTGCTGGTTTTGCTAGAGGTAAGACAATATGTCGGAAAATTCCAAAGGTATTTAAGCCATCGAGTTGAGCTGCTTCTTCTAGTTCTTTAGGAAAATTAACGAAAAATTGCCTCATCATAAAGATAAAAGTGGCATTGACCATGCTAGGCACAATCATGCCTTGGTAAGAATTCAGCCAGCCGATCGCTTTTAAAATCAAAAATGTCGGAATTAAGGTGATTTGCGCTGGTACTGCTAGCACAGTCAAGATTAGGAAGAACCAAAAGCGTTTACCCACAAAACGCAGTCTCGCCAAGGCATAACCAGCCATTGAATTTAACAACAAGTTTAAAAGAGTGACGCTGACGGCGATCGCCACACTATTAAACAACCAGCGCCAAAATAAAGGTTCTTCTAGAAAGATTTGCTTGTAGTTATCGAGAGTAAAATTTTTGGGGAGAAAGTTGGGTTCACCACCGACAATCTCTGTTAGCGGCTTAAAAGATGCTGAAAGTGCCCAGAGAAAGGGAATTAGGGTGACGATCGCATAAAGTGTCAGCAAGACGTATAACAAGACTTTGAGCCAGGATAAGCCAGCGATTTTAGTCAAATTTGTTCGCCTCCAAACAGTCGCCGCTGAATTAAAGTGATGGCAATGATCACTGCTGCTAACAAAAATGTGATCGCAGCTGCATATCCCATTTGTAAATTCCGAAACACCGCTTGGTAAATTAGCAGCACCACAGTTAAGGTAGCGTTATTTGGCCCGCCAGTACCCCCAGAAAAGATGTAAGACTGGTCAAAAAGTTGAAAAGTCCCAATCACCCCCACTGCTACCACAAAGAAGGTTACAGGCTTCAGCAAGGGGACAGTAATGTAAATAAATTGCTGCCATCCATTCGCCCCATCGAGTTCCGCCGCCTCATAAAGTGTTTGGGGTATATCTTGCAACGCCGCCAGATAAATCACCATGAAAAACGGCGCGGTTGACCAAATGTTCATGATCATAATGCCTTTGAGCGCAACTGCTGGATCACCCAACCAGTTATAAGTAGGTAGCCGCACAAAAGCCAGAAAATCGTTTAGTAGTCCATCGGTGTTATAAATCCACATGAAGATCAGCGTCAGCACTGCTGAAGAAGTGACTGTGGGCAAAAAGTAAAGGATGCGCCACCAGTTTTTACCGCCAATCCCCGAATTCAGAGTTACCGCCAGAATTAAAGCTAGGACAGTTTGAGTTGGCACAACAATGGCGACATATTCTGCTGTGTTTCTCAAAGCAATCCAAACCCTTTGATCTTCAGCTAATCGCGCGAAGTTCCGAAAACCGATGAACTCGTACTCAATACCGCCAAGGAGTTGAACTTTTTGCAAGGAAAGAAAAATGGCGTAGAGAATGGGTAAGACTACAAAAGCCCCTAAGACCAGAATGGTGGGCATCATGAACATATACCCAGCCAAGTCTTCTGTGATGTTCCACCTGGGGTTACTCCGCCGCCTGTTAATTTGAAACATTATTTAACCTCAACCTAATCTCGCACTAACCCGGCTGTAGCGATCGGTAGTACATGATTATTTATCGTACTCCGACCTCTGAACTCGGAACTCCGACCTTTGATCTCGGAACTCCGACCTTTGAACTCGGAACTTCGACCTTTGAACTCGGAACTTCGACCTTTGAACTCGGAACTTCGACCTTTGAACTCGGAACTTCGACCTTTGAACTCGGAACTTCGACCTTTGAACTCGGAACTTCGACCTTTGAACTCGAAACTCCGACCTTTGAACTCGGAACTCCGACCTTTGAACTCGGAACTTCGACCTTTGAACTCGGAACTCCGACCTTTGAACTCGGAACTCCGACCTTTGACCTCGGAATTTCGACCTTTGAACTCGGAATTTTGACCTTTGAACTCGGAATTGCCAAAATTTTAGAATAAGTGAAGAGTTAAGTTAAACGAATATGAGACTAAATCTCTAGTCTCACCTTTACAGGGCTATGTTTTGCCTTCAATAATTAGGGACATCCAACGCCCTGGAGCTATATCTGTAACCATTAAGTTGAAAATACTTTTTTATTCTCGTAAACTCTTGCTAACAAGCATAGGAGTACTAGCGATCGCTTCAACCTCATTGAGTAAGTCTCTGGTTTAGGAAAGCGATTACCATTGATCGCGTAGAGTTCTCTGCATTGCTACTGCATCACCCAGCCAAGTTAATCGCCCCACCAAATCATAGAAATCATAACTAGCTTGCTGCTTCCCTTTTGAAGAAACTGGATTCAAAACAACTACTATATTCACATCTCCAGCTGGTAACTGTGTTGGAATATTAAGATTTAAATATCCTGATTTATCGATTTTAGTCGTAAGTTTTGAAACTTCCATTGCCAAATAATTAGTAAACCTGATCTTATTCTAGATAGGGACATTCTCAAGCCTTTTATAAATAGGACTTACGCACGAGTTACGGAATAACGAACCGCAGAGGCGCAGAGAAGCCAGTGCGTTGGGCGGGTTCCCCGACTTGTAGCAACTGGCGCGACACGGAGAAATCAGAGTTTGAGAGATATTTTGCGTAAGTCCTAATAAATTAGAATGCCCAGCGATGCCTACGGCGGCAAGCCACGCACCACTAGGCATCTTGATGATTACGTCATCCTACTTCTGTGGCTGATTTAGGGGAAGCTGACAAGTCCCCTTTTGGAACTGATACTCAATTCCTAGCCCTCTCAGGTAAAAGCTCACAGGGTTACAGCCGGATAGGATGGCAGCAAAGATAGGAGCGATCGCTACAAGGACAAGCAACCAGTAAGGAGGCTTCCCAGGAGGCAAGTTTCTCTTGGGAGGCAGGGGCGAAGTCTTTTTTTTGGTGAACATAATTTTATGATGAGAGTGAGTTTAATTGAAATTCGGCCTGGAGAGATTCCGGGCTTTTTTTTGCAACGAGCAACCACAAAAGCAAAAGCCCCAGACATAAACAGCCTGGGGCATCCGCATTGAATGCGCTCTTATTGCTATTGCTTAGAGATTTGATAGAATGTTGCACTTTTTTCACCTCCTTGGGTTTAATCTAGGAGGCTTGCCTTGAAGAGAGCGTTTGCAACAATTCCGGTAGCTAAAAGCTTATTTTTGTGCTGCTTTACTTGACCGGGTATTCGTGCATACAAACTCAAATCACAGATTGCAACAGCAATCTATGACAAACTATGGACATCTGTATATAAAACACAGTCATCCTAAGTTTCTTCAAGGCTAGCCCTGAAGTTAGGTTGAATGAACGAACACCTAAGCAGCTACGCGGTTCCTTTCCGTTTTTCCGTCCCCCTAAGAAAGCATTGGACCGATTCTCTCTAAAAACCAATCTGCTATGGGCGTTCTCGTGAGTAACGAACAAGGACGGGGGAAAGCAACCAAAACCAAGGATAGCAAATTTTAAAGGTTTGAAGCAACTGGTACGAGTAAACTTTTCTGCAATCTTTTGCACTTCGGAATTTTCCAATACCTGGCACTGGTTCCAAGAGCGATCGCAATGGGTCTTGGTGATAACCAGTAAATATTGAGTAATAGTTCATGCTATGCCCTATTAAAATATGACTATAGTCATGACTCCGGTTTTTATGAAATCAATTTCCAAAAGTGAACTCAAATCTCAACTTCTTGAGTTCTTACGACTTGTAGAGTCAGAGGGAGAAGAAATTGTAGTTACCGATCGCGGTAAGCCAGTCGTGAAAATTTCCAAATACCCACAAACACCTTCAACAGAGGAGTTATTTGGGGAGATGCGCGGTAAAGTGAAGTACTTTGAGGATTTAACTACACCAACTACTGAGGAATGGCCACAAATGGGGTCATCGAGATCCAGTAGATCGAGTTGTTGTCGCACTAGCCAGAAGTCATCAAGCTGCAATAATTACAGCCGATAAAGAGATCGCAAATTTCTACTCAAAAGTGATTTGTTAGAGGTAAGAAAGATTGCTTACTCCATCGCCTTAATCTGCTGATTCGCATCATTCTGCCCTCGCGCGATCGCCTGCTTTAATGGTTGTTGTCCCAATAAGGCGCTAACAAACTGATTATCAAAGTTATTCACGATCGCACTTGGATACTGACCTACCTGCCACGGTGTAGCATAATTAACTCCCGCGACTAATGGCGATCGCAACGGGTCTTGGTCATAGCCCAAATTCTTTGCTACTGATTTACGTGTTGGCAAAGCAAACCCTGTTCCTGTCCACTTCTGCATCCCTTCTTTACCCGTGAGATAGGAAATCAACTCCCAAGCTTCGGCTTTGTGCTGTGCTTGCTTATTCATCACGTAGGCAACGGTAAAAACCATAGTATGTTTTTTGTCATTAATAGTAGGCAATTGCGCGGTAGCAAACTCTAGTTGAGGAAAGGTTTCAGTTAAATAGGGAATTGCCCAATTACCTTCAATCACCATTGCCACTTTACTCTGACCAAACATTTCACTACCTGAGTTTGTCCCTACATCAGATTTTTGGGCAGAGGAGCGGTCTTTTTGATACTGGTCTACCACTAACTCTAAACCCTGTAAACCTGCTGCACTCGCAAAGGTTGCATAACCATTTTGATTAACTAGTTGTCCACCAAAGGCTTTAATTTTATAAGCCTGACGCGCCAATTCTGGAATTTCTCCAAAGCCGTATCTGTTAATTTTGCCTGTCAATTGTTTGGAGTAGGTACGTAATTCATCCCAAGTAGCTGGCGGATTACTCAAGCCGGCGGCGGCGAAGGCTTTTTTGTTATAAAACAGGGCAAGCGTGGAATAGTCTTTAGGAAGACCATAAATCTGGTTTTGATACTTAAAGCTGTCGAGTAGGTTCTCCTCGAAGTCTACTAGGTCAAATTTAGGAGTGATGTAAGCATCTAACGGTTCCAGGACATTTTGACTCATTAAAAAAGGAGCTTCCAGCGCATCCAGATAAAAGACATCAGGCGCGGCTTCCCCAACCAAACGAGTTTTAATTACATCCATATATTGGTCGGAGATTACTTCATATTTGACCTTAATAGTTGGATGTTGTGCTTCAAAGTCTTGCAGTACTTGTCTCAAGAGTTTTTGCTCAACAGGAGAGCCTCCCCAACCACTGAGTTTAATGGTGACTGCGGTAGATGCTGAGGGTTTGCTTGGTAATTGTATACTTTGACAAGCAATAATGGCGATCGCGATCGCCATCACTAATCCCAAAAAATTAAATAATCTTTTCTTGATCACAGACAGATAACCATTGCTAACAAGTTAAGAAAAAATCTTGGTAATTAGCTAAACAACTTGATTTATAAAGCATTTTTTAGCTAATACCGCGCAACTTCCTTGCCTAGTTGAGGCTCAAGTCAACTCTTCCCCAAATGGCACGGTGACTCTAGCTAGGTGAAGTTTGAATAGTATCCAGCAGTAGAAATAGATATTTTCCTTATTTTGGTTCAGTTTTCAAAATACTTCTCAATCCTCGTATTTTTACTGACCTCATTCTCCACTCCTGTCAGACAACCTAGATGTAAGTTCTACCCATATTTATCTTTGGTTGTGAGGAGTTAAAACCAGTCTTATTAAAGATAAAGAAAAGTATATCTAAATTATTTGTAATTTGGACTCTTCTTTTACTTTTCGCCCTGACGGAGAAGTTGTACGTACACCAGCACCAAAATATGGACTTGATGGCTCTCGAATAAACAGGGGATTGCGCCTTAACAAAGATGGTAGTCTGCTTAGAACACGAGATGAATTTGGTAATCAAATACCTGGAACACACAGTACTGGAGAAATGGTGAGTAATTAATATGCCGGACGATTATCATTTACTTAAACTTAGTGGTTTGACATCGCTAATTACAAGTGTAAATGTGTCTCTATGGGGAAACGAAGTATCAGTTGAATGTGTGTACGATCCTACCGAGGATCGCTTGCCTTATGTGCTAGTTTTTCAGGATTGTCATGACATAAGGTGGAGTGTACATGACTCAGAGGAAATACATGAACCAGAAGCTGATCTCATCGGCTTTTCTATCGGTGCAGAATCCCATAAGAAAGCTGCTGTAATTACCACAGACATCTTTGAACTATCTATAATTTACGGTAGTTTTGTTCTTCAAAAAAATTGGTAAAGGGTTTTTTGTAGTATTAACGGAACAATTACTGATGACAGTATTTTCAACAGAAACAAGAGCATTGCTACAGCTAAATCTCTTCAGAAGGCTAAAACCCTTGACTTTACGTTGGTTGTTTGGTCATTTTAAAAAGCCCGTGACGAGGATTGAACTCGTGACCTCACCCTTACCAAGGGTGTGCTCTACCACTGAGCCACACGGGCAAAATATAACTTTGATTTTTCAGTTGTAAGTTACAATGCTGGGAGCTTTGCTCTTTACCCAGTCATTATAACCTATAACTTCGCAAGTGGTGGGCCGGGCTGGATTTGAACCAGCGTAGGCGCTAGCCAACGGATTTACAGTCCGTCTCCATTAACCACTCGGACACCGACCCAATTTGTCTCACGATTCAAAATCTTAGCACCATGTTTTAGAAATTGCAAGTGGTTAGAAAAAATAACTTGTAGGTAGAGACCCAGTTTTGTTGCGTCTCTACCATATATAAAAAATACTAGTTACACGCTCATCTCCAGCATTCGTTGCATTGGTCGCAGTGCAGCCAGACGAATATCCTCTGACATGGTAATTTCGGGAGTACGATTTTTCATTGCCCAGTAAAGCTTTTCTAGGGTGTTTAACCGCATAAACGGGCATTCGTTACAAGCGCAGTTATTCATTGGTGGCGCAGGAATAAAACGCTTGTCAGGAGATAGTTTTTGCATTTGGTGAATGATTCCCGGCTCCGTAGCAACGATAAATTCTTTGGTGGGGCTATTTTGACAATACTTGAGTAAGGCGGCTGTGGAGCCAATAAAGCTGGCGTGGCGCAATACACTACTTTCACATTCTGGGTGTGCGATCGCCTCTGCTTCGGGATGGGCAATTTTTAACTGGACAATTTTCTTTTCGGAAAAGGTTTCATGGACAACACAGCTACCTTGCCATAGCACCAAATCTCGTCCAGTCTGTTCCATGACATACCGCCCCAAATTCCGATCTGGAGCAAAAATAATCGGCTGATCCTTCGGGATCTGCTGGACAATTTTCACAGCGTTGGAACTAGTGCAAATAATATCGCTCATCGCCTTGATATCAGCAGAACAGTTGATGTAAGACACCACCAGATGATTTGGATGCGCTGCTTTAAAAGCTGCAAACTCATCTGGTGGACAACTGTCGGCTAAAGAACAACCAGCATTCAAATCTGGTAAAAGTACTAATTTATCGGGATTAAGTATCTTTGCTGTTTCTGCCATGAAGTGAACACCAGCAAAGACGATCACATCCGCATTGGTTTTTTCTGCGGCTTTCGCCAGTTGTAATGAATCCCCAATAAAGTCGGCAATATCCTGAATATCTGGCTCTTGATAATAATGTGCCAGGATAACTGCGTTGAGTTCTTTTTTGAGACTCTCAATGGCGGCAAACAAATCTAGTGGTAGTTCACCCAGTTGGGTGTTTTCTCGTTGAGCTAGTGCAGTGGTAAACACAGTTAGGGGGTGCTTTAAGTTGCAAATTTATGTCTTGTGGAATCAATTATAGTAGTTTTTACCAAAAATAGTGGACGGTTGATATTTTGGGGTTGTGTCCAAATCGGGCTGAGTTTCATATCCTGGAGATAGACGGCAAGGAAAGTGGCATGACCAGTCAGAAAACTCAATCGATAACCCTCAAAATTGCTGTAATTGGAGATGTTCACGACCAATGGGAAGTGGAAGATGGTATTGCACTCAAGCATCTGGGTGTTGACTTAGCGCTGTTTGTCGGGGATTTTGGCAATGAATCGGTGGAAGTGGTCAGAGCGATCGCCTCCCTCGATATTCCCAAAGCAGCCGTAATGGGCAACCACGATGCTTGGTATACGGCCACCGAATGGGGACGCAAAAAGGCTCCTTATGACCGCTCTAAGGAAGACTGGGTACAGGAACAACTCGATTTATTAGGCGCGTCCCATGTCGGTTACGGTAAGTTGGATTTTCCCGCTTGGAATTTAACTGTAGTGGGGGGTCGTCCCTTTACCTGGGGTGGACCAGAGTGGAAATTCGCGGAAATCTGTCAAGAACGTTACGGTGTGACGAGTTTGGAAGAATCTGCCGATCGCATCGTGAAAGCGGTGAAAAGCGCCGCTTACCAGACGATTATATTTTTGGGTCACAATGGGCCTAGTGGGTTAGGCAATCGCCCCGAAGACCCCTGCGGCAAAGACTGGCACCCAATTGGCGGCGATTTTGGTGATCCAGATTTTGGTGAGGCGATTTCTCAAGCCTTGACTGCTGGTAAAACCATTCCCCTGGTGACATTTGGTCACATGCACCGAGATTTACGTCATACCAAGAAGGTGCAGCGCAAGCCCATCTTTAGAAGTCCAGAGGGGACAATTTACTTGAATGCAGCCATTGTGCCGAGAATTGTGGAAAATGACGGCGAGAAGTTGCGTAATTTTTCCATTATCACCCTAGAGGCGGGTGTGGTTTCGCAAGTTTCCCTAGTTTGGGTGGGAAATGACTTCCAGGTGGCAGAGGAGGAAATTTTGTATGAGCGATCGCGCAGTGTGTCGTAGAGATTCGCATTCAGTTGTGCAATCTGCGTAGATGATACGATATAGTATTATCTGTCAGCTTTAGTGCTAACCAACAAAAACGCCTGAATAGCGTCTGAAAGTAGGGTAAGCACAAGTTTGACAGATTTACTGGAGAGGTGGCAGAGTGGTCGATTGCGTCCGACTTGAAATCGGATGAGGCTAAAACCTCCGGGAGTTCGAATCTCCCCCTCTCCGTTCTTATAGACTCATAAACACATTTCTACTACTTGCTCGATTAAAGGACGATAAGTAGTGTTATCTAAGTGTCCCTTGTACCAATCTTTATAAGTTTTGTTATCTAAATGTTCTTTAATAAGTTCTGCCTCGTTTAGGAGTATCCACAGATTATGGGTTGCTCTATTCCAAAAGCCATAGCTACCATTTGCTTTTAACCCGTCTAAACCGTACTTATAGCAAGCTGGACAAGTACATTCTTGTAGTCTTTTCTCTTCTTCTTGACTTACCCTACGACCTTTCCACTTGCCCAAATCCGCCACAATTCTTTCTCCTGTTCCTGGTAGTTGGATCATGCCACGAGCAGCTGGATTTCGCCAACCGCTCGAATCTACTGAATCTATACCTAGCAAAGCGGCTAAATGAAGAGTGGCTGTACCACCAATACCAAAGACATGAAGCTTTTGAGGTTTAAATTCTTCACGTAGATGGTGAATGCTCTCTAAAACTTTTTTATAAGGCATTGCTTTAGTGGCACGTAATAAATTTGGTACTATACCACCCAAAGCAATATATGGTTTATCTAGTAATGTTTTGTATTTTTTTATTTCATCAACATAATATTCTAAAAAATTACTAATATGAATAACTGGAATATATGAGCCTTGTTGATAGTTTAGATTTCTTTCCATTGTACGGTAATTCACCACGTTCAACTACACCAGCAATAAGAATGTTTGGCTTTCTTTGCTGTGCTTCCTTAATCAATTGCCGATATAGAAAGGCAATCCATGATAATGGTTCAAATAGTCTCCTTTCTACCCATTCATCACAACGATCTGGAGCTATTTTAGGGTAAATTTCAATTCCAGCTTCCTGTAAAAATTCTTTTTTTAACTGTTCAGCTAATCCAGGTTGTTCTGCGTACTGGTGGAGAAATATGTCAATATCTCTTTCAGTAAAAGGAGTATGTCCTGCATAACCACTCATCATATAGACTAGTGGGCCATGAAACATGAGAACTCGTAAGTCAGGTGTTCGTTTTAAGGCTGACAGACCACCCAGAAGTTCAGCTGTAATTCGGACAATATCTGGAAAATCTTTGCGCTCCTTACTGCCACCTTCCAAATCACCTAAAATAATTGGGTAATAATCAAAATGTTCGCGTTCTGTAATACTACGCTCTCCAGTCTTAACACGATAAGAACCAACCCGCAGCAGGATAGGAACGGGACTAAACATTTGAACTTGTCCTAGACCCCCATCAATAAAAGTTACAACTTCACCCTGAACATCTTCCCAATTTAAATCATTAATTGCTTGAACACTTAATATTTGATCCTGCCGCTCTCCCCGCGCGGCTTGGCGCATTGCTCCACGCAAGTGCGTAATAAATTTCGCTGTGTTCTTAAAATAGTTATCACGGAGACTTTCTGCAACGAGCAAAGCATTTTCAGACAGCTTGATCATTATGTGAGGCTGACGCTGTAAATCCTCCAGCAGCTTTTCATCTGTTAAACTCTGATTTTGATCGTCTTGGAAATTCATAAACAACTAACCTCAACACCTAGCTGGGCTAGTATTCGCCTAGCCTCACTTGAATGAAAAGAACTGACAGGTAATCCTGTCAGGTAACTCACTAGCCACTTAGGAGATACCCGTTGTCCATCAACCAGTAAATACCATGACTGATAAGAGGCTGGATTACCCTTTCCCTCTGCTAAAGCCTGACGAGCTGCATCAAGTACCTGTGCAGATGTCATTTCAACTTCTACTCCTCTAAGACAAGCTTTGCCTCGAAGGGTATTGGTTGAATGATTTTGATTTAGCTCAGGAGGCTTGCCATATAGCCAGGTGTGCAGCTTGACAAGTTTTTTCCCTAGAGAACCTGTAGCAATTTGCACATCTGAGCCTGATTGAATAACTCTATCGTATCCTTCTAATGCTTTGAAATAATCACGACCCAGACATATGCAAATTTCTGGGTAAAGTCTGGCATTGAGAATATGGTGTAATTTAGCAATTACCTCTGGCTGCAACTGTTGAGATCGCTGCTTTGTCATTCGGCGATCATAGCACGGAATAGGATAATCCTGGAAGATAAGTCCAAACTCAGCTGAGAGGACATATGTATCTGGTGGATTTGGGGGTTTTTGTTGCAAAAAACGACGCAGTAAATGGAAAACTGGCCCATCATAACGTGCGATCGCAGGCATTAATCCCTCACCTGAAAGCTTGCGTTGGGAGCAGGCAACAATAAGCAAATATCGTCCTTGAGAATGCACCCTTTGAATATACGCCAGTCTACTTTTGTATGTCAAATATCTTACTTGCTTAAATAAGCATAAGCGTGATTTCTAAATAGTTGTTAATATTTGCTGTCACATACTGGATATTTTGCGAGCAACCAGAGAGGTAACAGCTATTTTTATCAGATGCTGGATTAAATCATCAATCTTCTGTAGTGTCGTTTGAATTTTCTAGCTTATTTAGCGCATCCCAAATTGCTTGCCTGACAAATTCTGGGTAGTTATCTAGACTTTTTAATTTTTCCAGCATGGATGGGGGAAGTCTGAGAGTTATTTTTGCGGTTAATGGTTCTTCTCTATCAGTGGCAAATTGATGCTTTTTTAAATAAGGTTTTTCTTCGTAATTAGGCATAAAAATTTTTATATACCAATTGTATCGCATGAAGTCGTGCGATAATTTAATTGGCAGCTAGCCGACCCTTGCAAGTTGGGGTAGCTGCCAAACCCAATTAGAAAATTAGGCATTTCTATGTTTACACGTTCTGAACTTGAAAGCAAAACGCTTAAAGAATTGAAAGACTTAGCTGCACGGTACGGAATCAAGGCAGTAGGGAATCCAGGGTATAAAATAAGCTGGATTACTCCGTTATTGACTTTTCCAGTCCAAGCTATTCAGCAGTTCAAAGACCACAAAACAGGTTTAAGGAATCCTAGTTGGAGAAGTTCTGAGGCGCTCGGCACGATGCTTTATGAAATCGGAGAACCTACTAATGAACAAGCTGCGCTAATTCGGGCAACGCTAGAGGGTAAGTTACTTCCACTCCCTGAACGCTATGACCAAACTAGACTGCTAAATCTTCACAAGACTAAGCAATTGATTCAAGAAGCAATTGAAACACTCAATAAATAGCATCTAAACCATAACACTTACTGTACTCCTCTCCTGTAAGAGGAGTTTTCTCCATGAAATCCCTTCTTGCTTACATCATGTTACGATTAGCAATAAATTATTTTGGGAGGTCAATCAATGGCTACCCTTCATGCGCTAAACATACCTGATGAGTTATACCAACAACTGCAAGAGTTAGCTAAAGCTGAAAATAACTCAATTGATGCTCAAGTTATTACAATCTTGCAGAACGCTTTGCAGGCAAAAACACAGCCAACGGAAGAGGAAAGGCGAAAAAATGTCCCAAAACTCCTAGAGGAAATTAGTCGCCAGCGTCGCCGTGTGAATCCAGCAGACTTTGGATTACCTGATAGTACTGAACTAATTCGAGAAGACCGCGATAGATGAGCAATCCTCTTAGATGCGTGGTTGATACCAGTGTGGGCATCAAGTATTTTATTGCTGACCCACTAACTGCCAAAGTTAATCAACTCTTCGGCCATCTCGCCAATCCACAGACAGAAATTTTTGTTCCAGACCTTTTTTACATTGAGTGTGCTAACACGTTCTGGAAGTATGTCCGTGCAAGGATGTACACTGCTGCTGAGGTTCAGACAGATTTAGCCACTCTGAAAGCTTTTCCGTTGCGTGTTGTTTCAACAGCTGATTTGATGGCGGATGCAGTTACTATAAGCTTGAGTTATGGAACTTCTGCCTACGATGCTTCTTATGTAGCGCTTTCCCAGCAGGTAGGTGCTACTTTGCTGACTCTCGACGGTAAGCTAGTGAAAGCTTTAGCAGCTTTGTCTTACAATGTTTGCTCGTTTAATGACTTTGAGGTTCCGCCGTTGGAGTTAATGTAGAAGCGATCGCCTAATTAGTTTGCAAAGCAGACTTATTGCCTACCGTTTTTATTTTTGAATTTCAAATTATCAAAAATGCCTTTTACTTACAACCGCACGGTTCGCTTTCAAGATACTGATGCTGCTGGAGTAGTTTATTTTGCTAACGTTTTGGGTATTTGCCATGAAGCTTATGAAGAATCTTTAGAAGCATCAAGTATTAATATCAAAGATTTTTTCACGAATCCGTCTGTGGCTTTCCCCATTGTTCATACTAGTGTCGATTTTTTGCGCCCTATGTTTGTCGGGGACAAGTTGCTGATTAGCTTAATTCCCCAAAAAATAGGTGTTGATAAGTTTGAAATTACTTATGAAATTACTGTGGGTGAGGTGGTAGTTGCTAAGGCTATTACTCGCCATGTTTGTATTGATGCAAGTAGTAGAAGTAAGCAGGAATTACCTGATGAGATAATCCAGTGGTTGGAAACGAACCGCAGAGACGCAGAGGGCGCTGAGAGAAGAAAGTCGAGAGAGATTATGTGATGGAATTTTGTAGGAATTCTGTGGCTATTTGCTGTAACTGTTGACGGTTAATTTTACCTTGGGAGTTACGGGGTAAGTTTTGCTGGGGAATCCAATATTTGGGGATTTTAAATTTGCTGAGTTTCTCTTTAAGTAGAGTTTGGATTTTTAAGGCAGAGGTATCTGATTGTTTGGGAATGTAAATCGCTGTTAATACTTGTCCCCAGTGTTTATCTGGGATGCCAATGACACAAATATCAGCAACCATTTGAGTGGCTTGTATAGCTGATTCAATCTCTGCTGGGTAAATATTTTCGCCACCTGTAATAATTTTGTCGCTGCTACGTCCGACTATATTTAAATGACCTTGGTCGTCTAAAAAACCTAAATCATCTACTTGAAAAATATCCTGATTTTCTCTGGTTTTAGGATAGTAACCAAGGGCTAAAGATTGAGCATTAATGGTGATATTTCCGATTTGATTTGAATTTAAAATCTCGCTTTGCTGATTGCGAATAGTTACTTTTGCATGGGGAAGAATTTGACCACTGCTAATTTTACCGCTCAGAAAATGATCTGGTTTGAGGGTAGCAATTTGAGAGGCGGTTTCTGTCATGCCATAGGTAAGTGCTAACCGGATGCAATGAAATCTGGCTTTTTCTAGTAGTTCGTTCCATGCTGGCGCACCTCCTAAAAGTACAGTATTAAATTGGGATAACCATTCAGTTAATTCGGGATTTTCTAAAAGACGTTGTAACTGCGTTGGGACTAAAGATATGAAAAATTCTGATTGTTTAATATTTAATATTTGACCTGCTTCTACTGCTTTGAATGGCAGAATTGCCAGTTTACCTCCGCTAGTAAAAGAGCGCATAAATTGCATTAAACCGCTAACATGATATAGCGGTAATACACAAAAGGAATTAACTTGTTTTAGTTGAAAGTATTCTGTAAATCCTTGTACAGATGCTATGAGAGTTTCCCAAGTGTGGATGGCAAACTTAATCTGTCCTGATGAACCACCTGTGGAAATCATAATCATTGGGCATGGGGCATTGGGCACTTGTACTGAGCGTTGTCGAAGTATTGGGCATTGGTAATTATTCCCATTCCCTATTTCGCATTCCCTATTCCCTACTCCCAAAATAATGTCTGGCTGTACTAAATCAAGGACTTGTTGCCATTCTTGTGTTCCCCAGTCGGGGTTACACAGAAAAACTGGACAGTTAGCTGCACAAGCAGCAATAAAACTTGCTAGAAATCGTAATGGTTCGCGTTCAGCTATAATAATTTTTGGTGGTGTTGCACACGTTGATAACTGTGTTAGTTCTAAATACAATTCTTGAGCTATTTGATTAAATTGATGGCTGTTGTAACCGATAAGCCAATCATCCTGAGCAAGGTTATTAAGACAGTCTAAAGGTCGTTCCATAAACTTTGAAGCCACGTATCTTCTTGTTCAAAAAAATGGTCGATGCCAAAACCAATTGCTCTGTTGTTTTTGGATAATTCTGCTGCTAGCTGGAGTGCTGCTTGTCTTGCGATCGCAGTTTCAAATACTGATGAAAACACAGTATCAATTTGATGCTGGTGGCAAAACTTTCTCAAACGAGATGGTGATCCAACTATCCCAGGCTTAATCACAAAAATCCCTCGCCAACCTTGTTGATGACAGGCGGCGAGTTGCCCAAGTGTGGCGACAGATTCATCTAAAGCGATCGCAGTTTTATAACTCATACTCAATTCCAACATCCCCTGAAATTGCTCAACAGGTAGCGGTTGTTCGATAAATTCAATTTCTAGGGGTAGTTCTCCATTTGCTTTGAGATTGTCGCAAGTCCACAGCCATAAGTTAGCTTTTTCATAGTTGAGTCCACTGTTAGCATCTAATCGCAGTTTGGTAAAGGCTGGTAAGGTGTGTATCAGTGATTCAAAAATTTCTAGTTCATCAGCGATCGCATACACACCAATTTTCCACTTAAACGTGCGATATCCCTGCTGCCACAGCGTTTCCCATTGATTTAAAGCCGCTTCCCCAGGTGCTAATAAGGCACTGAAAGATTGGGCATTGGACATTGGGCATGGTGCACCTGTACTGAGCGTTCGCGTAGCGTCTCGTAGAGAAGTCGTTGGCGCAGCCTCTCGTAGAGAAGTATTGGGCATGGAAAAGAATTCACTCCCTAGTACAGACGCGATTAATCGCGTCTCTCCCCACTCTCGCGCTGACTCAAAGCCAAATTGACAAGCAGGTAACTCATCTGGGATGGAGAAAATTATCTCGTCTGTAATTTCTGCTGGGAGTTGGCGACAAAAATCTAAGGCTTGTTCTAGGGTTTCGGAACCAAACCAGCTAATGGGGGCAATTTCTCCCCAGCCGACTTTACCTGATTCATCGGTGAGACGTAGGATAATACCTTCACGAATATCCCAGTTACCGTGATTAGTGGTAAGCGATCGCAAAAATCTTCGCTGATAAGGACGAAATTTAAATTGATAACGCATCAATTAATAATTTTACTAAAGCATAAATCCCAGTCCAAACAACAAACAAGCCCAGAAATGCACGGCTACGGCGATGAATTTACAGTTACTAACTTTGTCCGGCTGGTTATGATTTTCTTGGACATGGCGGCATAATTTGAAGGCAAAGGGTAAACTCACCCAACTTAGTAACGTCCAAGCTGGAGAAATTCCCAATAGCACAAACAGCAAGGTGAGGGGATAAATGCTAGCAGTAAACCAAACTAGGAGTTGAGCGCCTTTTTGGGTTCCCAGACGGACGATAGGCGATCGCTTGCCTGCTGCTATGTCATCCTTAACTTGGTGAAAGTGTGAACAAAACAAAATTAAGGTTGTGGCAATGCCGACAATCACTGAGGCTGCTAAACTCGTTATTGACCAAGTTTGAGTTTGGCTGTAGTAGGCTGCCTCCACTGCTAAGGGGCCAAAGGCAAAAAAGCAAAGAATCTCACCTAAACCCTGATATCCTAAGCGAAAGGGAGGTCCTTGATACATATAGCCTAAACCGCAACAGAGCAAAATTATACCGATAACAGTTAGGTCTTGTTGCCAAAAGGCGATCGCTACTATGCCCAGCAACCCCAAACTTAAACACAAATTTCCTATCCCAAATATTAATGGCTTATTGCCTGTTAAGTTCACCAAAGAATGGTGCTTATTTTGATCAATACCCGTTTCGGAATCAAAGACATCATTAGTGATATTTTCCCAGGCAAGAATTAAGATTGCCGCAGTTACAAAAGTAGAAAATACTACACCATTAAAAATGTTAGTTTCGGCAAATGCTACTGCTGTTCCTACCCAAATGGGCATAATGGCAACGCTGTACATTGGCGGTTTAATCGCTGCCATCCATAACTTAGTGTTGGGATATAAAATCTGCTTGGTAGTCATCAGTTGTGATTAATTAAATTGCCGGAATATTACTCACACTTGATATTTTACGATGTAAAGAGACGCTAGATATTCATCAGCTAAAAACAACTGCCACTTTTACTGTGGCTCGTTAATCTTACATTGTTAACACTCCACCCTCACGGTTATAGCCCAAGGCTGGAACTGGCTTGTTAGGGTCTATGAACACCACAAACAAGACAAATTCTACGCTGGTGAAATGACAACTTAATATGTTACCTGTAGAAATACGACCACGATTAATTACACTTTAGGAAGTTAACTTAAAAAAAATTTACTATATATCCATGACAGTTTCACCATGTCGTAGCAACCTCTTTGTAGACCACAAAGATTTATATCAATTTTTGGTAGCAGTGCAAGAAAAGTGCGTCAAAAATAATTGCAGGCAAATTGTCAGTATCTCTCAGGAGATCGATTTAGTTGACCCTTTACTTGTATTTGATCAACTTACACAAGCAAATGAAATAAATTTTTACTTTGAGGACAAAGGTAAAGGAGAAGCGATCGCGGCAATTGATGCTGTAGCAAAATTACAGATTGATGGCGCAGACCGTTTTACTCAAGCAGAATATTTTATCAAATCTTGTCTAAAAAAAATAATTAATTTTGGTAACGCTAACCTACCTTTTTCTGGGCCTCACTTTTTTTGTTATTTCAGTTTTTTTGATAAAAATATCCAACTAGATTATCCATTTCCATCTGCTACCATCTTTCTTCCACGTTGGCAAGTAGCTGTAAAAAATCAGCGCTGTATATTAGTAACAAATATAATTATCAATGCAAATGTAAATATTCAAACCTTGTTGGAAAATGTACAAAATAAAATTGAATTTCTCCAAGCTTTAGAATATTACTCTGTTAATATTGATTATTTTCCAGCAAAGTTATCCCAAAAATCCGTCAGGAATGCTGCTCAATTTAAAGGTTCAGTAGTGTCTGCTTTGGAAAAAATTCGCTCTCGTCATTTAAGTAAGATTGTATTAGCAGATATATTAGATGTCAAATCAAGGAATCAGTTTAACTTAGTTAAATCCTTAAATAATCTTAGGCAAATACATCCTAACTGTTATATTTTTTCTACAAGTAATGGCAAAGGACAAAACTTTATTGGTGCCAGTCCAGAACGATTAATTAGTATTAATAATCAACAGTTGATTACTGATGCTTTAGCTGGTTCTGCACCACGAGGTAAAACCCCTGCTGAAGATGCAGTTAATGCCAATCGCTTACTCAATAGTGAAAAAGAAAAGCATGAACATTCGCTGGTACTTGATTTCATTACACAACGCCTATCCCAGCTAGGTTTATTACCCCAAATATTAGCACCTCGCCTGCGACAATTATCTAACATCCAGCATTTATGGACACCAATAAGTGCTACAGTTCCTACTAACATACATCCATTAAAGATTGTCGCACAATTGCATCCTACACCAGCCGTTGCAGGTGCAGCACGAGATGTCGCCTGTGCCGAAATTCGTCGTTATGAAAGCTTTGAAAGGGGTTTGTATGCTGCGCCTCTGGGTTGGATAGATTCTCAGGGGAACTGCGAGTTTATTGTGGGAATTCGTTCAGCATTAATTGATGGCGATCGCGCAAGATTGTATGCTGGTGCTGGTATCGTGGCGGGATCTGATCCTGACAAAGAATTTGCAGAGGTGCAGCTTAAACTTCAGGCTTTGTTGAAAGCATTAGTTTAACAGATAGTTCAAACCGTAATGCTTTATGAAAATAGAAGTGTTAAAAGCTATTCAACAACAAAAGTCAGTGCTATGTAATTTGATGGAACTATATCAGTATGATCTGAGTGAGATAGAAGCTAAAGATGTAGATGCCTGCGGCTTCTTTGGCTATCGATATCTTGATTACTATTGGACAGAACCTGAACGGCACCCATTTCTAGTTAAAATTGATGAGAAACTGGCAGGGTTTGTACTTGTTAATCAGCACACTTACCTTCATAACAATGCTAGGTCTATTGCTGAGTTCTTTATCCTCAAGAGGTATCGAAATCAGGGCATTGGTAAACAGGTAGCTACTCACATTTTCAACCAGTTTCCCGGTAGTTGGGAGGTACGGCAGACTGCTTTTAACTTAGGTGCACAAGCCTTTTGGAGGAAGGTAATTAGTCAATACACTAATGGAGCCTTTGACGAGGTTTTCTCAAATGATCACCGATGGCATGGCCAAATTCAAACTTTTGACAACTCAGATAAGCTATTACAGCTATTTTCAGGTAAATAGACCACGCTGTAGGGGCACAGCAATGCTGTGCCCCTACGACAGATGTGGTTCAAATACATGAAAACTGCTGTAACGCTAGAAATACACCGATTTATCCGGTGTATTTCTAGCGTTACTAGAGCATATACTTTTAATGATATTTTACACTAAATCCTGATGAGTAAAGGATTTAGCATTTGCCCCGGTGTAAGTAGCTACAATATGACCATCGCCGGTCATTTGATATTTGTATGTGACTAATCCTTCTAAACCAACGGGGCCACGGGGAGGCATTTGTTGTGTACTAATCCCTACTTCTGCACCGAAACCATAGCGGAAACCATCAGCAAATCTGGTGGAACAATTGTGGAATATATTGGCTGAATTTACCAGTCCAAAGAAAGTTTCAACAGATGTTAAATCTTCAGAGATAATCGCATCGGTATGACGAGAACTGTATTCGTTAATATGGGCGATCGCATCTTCTATAGAATCTACAATCTTGATCGACAAAATAAAATCGCTGTATTCTGTTTCCCAGTCTGTTTGTGTTGCCGTTTTGATGTTAGGTAAAATTTCTAAGGTGCGTTTATCACCCCTTAATTCCACATGGCGTTCCTGCAAAGCCTCAGCAACTTTTGGTAAAAATTCTCTGGCAATCGACGAGTGAACTAACAAAGTTTCAATCGCATTACAAACAGCAGGATATTGCGCTTTGGCATCGACAGTAATCGGAACTGCTTTAGAAATATCGGCGACTTTATCTATATAAAGATGACAAATCCCATCGGCGTGACCTAATACTGGAATGCGCGTATTTTCCTGCACAAAGCGGACAAAGGAATTAGAACCTCTAGGAATAATTAAATCTACATATTTATCTAACTTTAAAAGTTCTAGAGTTTCTTCTCTAGTTGTCAGCAATTGTACCGCATCCGGGTTAACAGCAGTATGAGATAATCCTTGTTTTACTGCCTTAACGATCGCTTCACAAGAACGCACAGCTTCCTTTCCACATTTGAGAATTACACCATTTCCCGATTTTATCGCCAAGGAAACAATTTGAATCGCCGCCTCTGGCCGGGCTTCAAAAATAATCCCTAAAACGCCTAAAGGACAAATGATCCGCTTGAGAATTAAGCCACTATCAAGTTCGCGGTGAATCTGTATTTTACCGACTGGATCAGCTAGCTTACCAACATCTCGTACTCCAGCGATCGCATCTCTTAATTTATGTTCATCTAATTGCAAGCGTTTATAAAGTGGTTTGGGAATTCCTTCGGCAGTAGCAGCTTCACAATCAGCAACATTTGCTTGTAAAATTTCATCTTTAGCTGATTCTAAAGCTTGGGCGATCGCAACAAGTGCTTGATTTTTGGCCTCAGTGGAGAGAAGCGCTAGCTTACTTGCAGCTTGGCGGGTTTGTCCGGCGATCGTAATTAGGGGAGAAGCAATATCAAGAATAGTCATAGTACAAATCTTTACCTTTTCGTCATCTTATCAATGTGAGTTGATCATTGGTTATTGTCTTCCTCCAATCGGGTGAACCATCTGGGTAATCAACAATTACTCTGATCGGGTGAAGCAAGAGTGGGTTCAAAAGATTTATTCTGTGATTATTGAACACAGGCAAATTAAAGGTAGTCAATTCACAGTTATAAAATTATTGTAAGTATTATTACAGACATTATTGCCAAATCTTAAATATGATTTATGCGTTAACCAGACTAGAGAGACATAGTAATTTATGTTTCTCTAGTCTTTTTCTTAAGTAAATAATTTATACTGCTATTATTTGAACTTTTACGAAATTACAGTGGCGATCGCTGCATCTATTGAGTATTGATAGATCGCATTTGTTACTTCGGGGATGGCATTTGTTGCTTCGGCGATAACATTTGTTACTTCGGCGATGCCTACGACGGGCTTCTCTAGGAGACGCTCCGCGAACGCCAACCCATTTGCTATATTATTGCTCTTTAGCAAGTTGGGCTTTTGCTTGTTGCCAGAGAGTTTCTAACTCATCCAGACTGTAATCAGAAAGGGGACGGTCAACAGCTGCCTCCATTTTTTCTAAACGTTGCACGAATCGTTGATTTGTGCCTTGCAAAGCGGTGCTAGGGTCAAGATGATGCCAACGGGCTAGCTGAATAACTGCAAATAGTAAATCGCCTAATTCTGCTTCTTGTCGTTCTGGTGTTTCCTCAGCCAAAGCCTGTTGAAGCTCCCCCAACTCCTCATAAAACTTATCCCAGACGCCCTGAATATTTTCCCATTCAAAGCCGATCGCCGCCGCCTTTTGAGAAATCTTCATCGCCGCCGTCAGTGGGGGAAGAGTACGCCCATAACGAGCGAGTTTAGCACTAAGTTTTTGTGCATCTGGAGATACTTCACCTTTTTCCGCAGCTTTAATTTGTTCCCAATTTTGCCGCACCTCATCCACACTTGCCACCGACACATCACCAAACACATGGGGATGACGGCGAATCAACTTTTGGGAAATCCCCTGAGTTATTTCTGTGAGAGAAAATTGTCCAGATTCGCTAGCGATTTGGGCTTGCAATACCACCTGCAATAGTAAATCTCCCAACTCTTCAGCGATCGCTTCTTGATCCCCACCCTTAATAGCGTCCACCACCTCATAAGCTTCCTCAATCACATAAGGCATCAGCGTTTCGGCAGTTTGCGCCAAATCCCAAGGACAACCACCATCAGGCGATCGCAACTTCGCCACCACCTCAATCAACTCCTGCAACGCCACCAAACTCTCATCTTGATTTTCCATACCTCAGCGTCCCTCCGCGCTTCCCTCAGCGTTCCTTCGCGTTTAATTCTTTGTCTTAGTCCGACCACTCCTCCTCACCTTCCGCTTCTTAATTTTGCCACTAGGAAGCAACCCCCGAACCCCCTGTTTTTGAAACCGCTTGTATGCCGAACCGCCCCAATCGCACAGAGAATGACTCATCGCACCGAGTTCCAACCCCAAAAACAGAGCGATATATTCAGTATCATAATCCACCAGCGATCGCCAGACAGTTCCCCCCAAATCCTGCCAAGTAAAACTGAGATTCCATAACTTTTGGGCGATCGTCAAAACGAAAATTGCCAAAATAGCCAGCAAACACCCCAGATAAATTACCCGCAAAATCGTGCCAATAATCGGCCCGTGGGATAAAAAAGAACGATGGCGGAGACTTTTTTGATAAGGTAGCCAAATCCAGCGCAAGAAACCCCAGCGTTGAAATTGCACAGAGTAAATATCCAAATCCGGGCCAAACATCAGCCCTCCAAAGAGAAACCCGCCTGCAACCAACAAAGTCACATTGCTACTGTGAGTTTGCCAGAAAGTAACGCCCGCCACGAAGGGCAGAGTATACATAGTAATGCGATCGTGCGTCCGACCAGAGGGCATCCTAAATCCTGTTAGCGATCGCGGGGCGTTTAGCCCGTGCTGAATACTGAGTCAGTATAAGAGAAAAAAGATTTTCTTAAAACTACTAGCGCAATCTGAAATGTTTTGCTATATTAGTTAATGATTGGGCGGTTAGCTCAGTTGGTAGAGCGCCTGCCTTACAAGCAGGACGTCATCAGTTCGAGTCTGGTACTGCCCATTACCGAAAAGTCGCCACTTGGCGGCTTTTTTGTTGGACATATAATTTTGCTGCCGTGATTTACGGTAATATTATCACCGTAAATCACCTAGAATTACCCGCAATCACGGGGTAATTTTAGCTCAGAATTAGCGCAAAGTGCGGTCTTGGGGAAACCCCAAGAGGAGCAACTTTGTAAGAGGGCGCATGAAATGGACAATTGAGGCGGTAAACGAGAGACTTAAGGCGGGTAAAATTGGGGTGAGGGTGGAACAAAGGGGCGATCGCCTTTCCTTAAGAGCTACACTGCCACCCAAATCAGGAAGTAATAAAACCAAGCCCTATCAGCAGTATCTTGCCTTGGGGATTTATGCTAATCCCGCAGGACTGCAACGGGCAGAGGCAGAAGCCAAAATTGTCGGTGGGCTGCTGGCTAGGGGTGAATTTGATTGGAGTCGATATCTTGTTTTGGAGCAGGAATTGGCAAGTGGGGATTGGGGGACGTGGATAGACAAGCTACGTAACGACTACTTCGCCCAGAAAGGCGACACGCCCAATACGCAATTTACGTGGAAAAACGACTACGAAGCGGCCTTTAAAAATTTGAAGGGAGAAGTTGCGATCGCCTCATTAATAGCAGCCGCTACTTGCACCGCCGCCAATAGTCGCTCTCGTAAACGGACTTGTGAAAAATTGCAAATTTTAGCCGAGCTTACTGGGATAAAAGTAGACCTCAAGCCTTATATTGGTAACTACGGCAACGCCCAAACCAAGCCGCGTCAGATTCCAACTGATGATGAAATAATTCGGGTGCGATCGCTTTTCGATAATTCCCCGAACTGGCTGTGGGCATACGGGGTAATGGCAACTTACGGTTTGCGCGATCATGAAATATTTTTCCGTGAAATCTCCCCAACGTCACCCCATGTCTGTCATGTCATTGAAGGGAAAACAGGGGAGCGAATCTGCTATCCATTACATCCAGAGTGGTCAGCAGAGTGGCAGCTTTGGGAAATCAAAAAGCCAAATTGCACAGGGAAAATGTATCGGGATTATGGACAACGAGTCAGTCGAACATTTGATCGTAAAGATGTCTCGTTTTTACCTTACGACCTCCGCCACGCTTACGCGATTCGCGGCAGTGTGCGCTACAAAGCTCCGGTGGCGACAATGGCAGCCTGGATGGGGCACTCTCCCACTGTTCATTGGAATACTTACAATAAATGGATTTCTCAAGTTGAACACGCAAAGGTGTTTGAGGGCTTACAGAATCGCTCGAGTTGAAAAATTAGCCAGACTAGCGCCTTGCTAACTTCCGAGGTCTGCCGGTTGGAGCATAAGCGGAAGTTTCGTCCATCTGAATTGTCATTCCGCCTTGCTCTAGAGCATTAAGGATTTGGCTTACCGTCTGCGGATTACACTCGCAAATATGTGCTATTTCCTCAAATGTGAGGGGATTAGTGGAAATAGTATCTAGAATTTTTAGAGCCAACACAGCCGATTTACCCACCTTCAAAAGCTCCATTAGCCACTCTTGCTCAGGATCTGCAAGGGTACGAAATTTCTCTATCGCTAATGCACCTTCTTTTAATCTGTCGGCTGTTGGTTTATACATAATAGTTTCACTCCCTAATAGGGATAATAGCAGGAAATTACTTGCCATACTCCAGTTTTGCTTGCTCAAATGCGAGGTTAATCGCTTTCATTTTTTCTGAATTTGGGTAAATACCACCGTCTGGGTGGTAAACTCTAGCAGCACCACGATAGGCAGCCCGAACTGTGGCAAAATCTGCGTCACGAGTAACACCTAAAACTTGCCGCCACTCAGAAGAGGTACTTGAGCTTGTGCTGTTCGTCTTTTTAGCCTCTTCCCAAGTTTTTTGCCGTTGCTGCTTTTGTCGCTTCTGCGATCGCTTTTTATTTGAGTTTGACGAACTAGAAGCACGTTGCTTTTTAGCAGATTCGGACTGCACATCTGGACGCTGTAAAACGTAATCTTCAATTTTGTGCTTGGCGAGAATTGGCTGTAGGGGTGACACTCGACAATTAAGGATCGCGCGCAAAGCTGAGACGTATTCACCTATAGCACGAAGATTGTCTTTGACTCTATCCCAAGCATCACAACAAAGGGCGTAACTCTGCCCTTTGCCACGGAAATAAACCACTATGCCTGGGTCAAGGGGTTCCCTAAAACTAGCGCAAGGCAGTCCATCTTTACGAAGTGGAATACCAGACGAGATGATGACACTATCTGCACCAGATAGCCGTAACTCATTCAATAGATCGTCCCGCGCCTTAGCAAACCCAGTACGGTAACTAGCTGAGGCGCGTTTGTTGTTGGGTGTGCGTTGGCTTGTTGGTGGCCAAGTTAGTGGGTAGGCAGTAATCAGCATCTCTGTGCAACAAAATGAGGGATCTAAAATCCCTTGTTATTATCAAATAATCTATACTTTTTCAAAGCTTGCTACCAAGGAAAATCTTCTTCAACTTTCCTAGAGAAACCTGCGGCGTTGTGATGTCCTCCGCCATTAAATTGTGTGGCGATCGCACTTACATCAAAATTGTTACCATCTTTATCAGATCGCAGATCCCAATGCTCAACTCCATTCTCAATACGATAGGAAGCAGAAAACGGAGCTTCGGGATACTCTTTATAAAGCCAAGCACAAACATCACTCCTGTATCGCTCCTCACCAGATACTAGGGCAACCACGGGGATAGAATAGCCAGCTAATATCTGCCATTCATGACGCAGTGCGATCGCCTCCACTTTTTTCCTCTTTTCATCCAATCGCGGCTGCCCAATTGGAACCATGTAATCAAGAAACTCCTGCTGATTCATTGGCTCCAATTGATCAAACAGTTCAAACGAGCGCCACAGAACAGCAAAAGCCTCGCGCACTGCCTCTGAGTGGGGTAGTTTCCACTGCCATAAATCCTGGTCTTGCACGTACTCCAAAAATACGGGAATAGGTTGATTGGGAAAGAAAAGCTCCCAAGTCAGCACTGCACCACATTTGCTCATATCAAATTTGAGTATGCCACCGGCGAATCCTTCTAGCATTTTCTGAGCAGTTTTGTGGTGGTCAATAACCACGATGGGGCATTCCATGTCTGACCATTGCTGTAAAACTTCCTTTGGAAAGCTGAAATCTACAATTATTAGGCGATCAAAATTTTCAACTGCTGGTAATTCTTCAGACTGATATTGCCAGCCAATAAGTTCTGCATCTGAATAAACTTTTGCTGCCACCCACGCGGCTGAAATACCATCTGGGCAAGGAAAATCAGGTTTGATATTGTGGTAGATGATTTTTGTGTTCATACTTTAGCGGGTGATTTCAAATATTCTAAAAACTCTGCGAGTTGTTTATCGTTTAAATGTTGCCGCGATCGCACCTTAAACAACTCAAATAACGCATTTTGTGCTTGCTCAACCGAAATATTTTTCCGCTTCAGAAGCGACTCAATTTCGGCATTGATCAGGTTTCTATCAGGGGCTGCTGGCACAACGGAAAGTAATTCGCTTTGATTGGGCAATTGCGGTGTTGATGGCAGATTACGCCTCGCTGGATTTGATGAATTGAATATATCGGATGGAGACTTCCTAGTTTTAGGTTGCTCAACAGAATCCTTCATCCGTTCCTTCAAACGAAGCTTATACTGCTCAGACAATAGACGAATTTGTTCAGACATCGTATCATCCAATTCACTCATCCGCTCCCAAAGGTAGCGAATGGCGAATGGTGAATGGCTGATCGTCTAAATATCTCCCCACGCCCCACGCTTCAGCAGCATTTTTTATCGCCTCAGCCGCGAGTCTGTCAGCCGCACTGCCTCGGCTCATTTCCTTCCCACCGCTACTAAGAACAGAAATTGGGACGCTGGCTAGAGCCTCTTTCCTCACCCCCAATATCGTAATGCCGCACCGGCAAATAGCATCATTACCCAAGTATTGAATTTCTGAATAATCAGATATCCACTCCGGGGCAACCTCATCTAGTCGTTCGCGTATTGTTTGCCACTTCAGAAATACCCACTTTTTACCGCCTCCAGGTAACTCCCTAAGTTCGTGGAGCGTGGCAGGAAAAGGTTTTTTAAGTTCAGCTTGGATTTGACGTAATTCGTCTCTAATTTCTGGTGTAATCATCGCTCATTTTTATTTCGACTAAATCTTCAGTGTCGTCTATCGCCTCGCTCAGGTAGGGAGGTTCGAGATGTTTATGTTGTTCTCTCAATATAGATAGCTCAGGGCTACTACAAAGCCCCGCCCTTTAGGGCTGGGGTTAGCTTACCTTCCCCTTCCCCTACGTGAGCAACTTCCATGTCTGGCAATGGTGAAAAACTTTTCCCGCCGCGCCGCATTCACTGCCAAAATATGTTTATCTTCAAATCCCTCTTGCTCATGGCGATAAATCCAGTGAGGACAAGTGCAGGAATTAGAGTCAAGACAAACTTGGTAGCGTTTTCCTGAGTCCCGGCTATAGACCGCGAACACATTCGGATCATTGGTCGCAAAAACGCGAAAGTGACCACCGGGGAGTATCCCCGTGGCGCATTTCGCTTCTAGCTCTGGTTTTGGCGTCTCTTCCAACGCCCAAGCGGACTCACATAAATCAACGACTGCCTCTTGTGGCGTGGCGAACAATCCAAGGCTGAGATTGTGCGTCCAAAAGCAATCCCAATTCATTGAGATTTCACCCATTGGGACACCCTGATCAACAACATCCCACACAGCGGCATATTCACCGCCAACCTCAATGCATCTCAAGAGGAAATCGCCCACAAAATGACTCTCGCCAACTTTCGGCAATGCGATCGGTTGCGGTTCAAAGGCAGGATACGTAGGGGCGGCTATTGGTAATGTGTGGTGCTTGCTATGGTGTCTCACATAGTCGTAAGCCAGTGCCCAAGTGTTGCGGCGATGGACTTCCACACCGCCAATTTTCACTACCCAAGGCTGGGTTAGGTCTTCATCGCTGGTGATGGTAGCAACGACTTCCCCATCAACAATACAATCATCTCCGTCCATTTCCACTAACGGCCTTGGAGCGCCTATCTGTGTACCATACACAGATAGCTTTTGTACCTGTGTTGATTGATGCTCGATTATGGTGTTGATCCACATATCTTTGTTTCGGCGATCGCCTTCTGGAGTGAGTGCTAATTGGAGTGCGATCGCTTTTATCTCAGTCAACTTGAGTTTTTCAAGCTGTTGTCTGGTGTAAATGGGATGTGCCACTATGGTTTAAATCCTTGTTGTGATACGTCATGTACTAAGGTTCCAAAAGCGTCGTTTCTTCTTGGTCGGAGGGCGACGCTTTTTGGTGTCTGTATTTAGTGTAATGCTATAATCATTACGTTGTCAATACGAGAATCATTACACTTGTCATGACCCTTCGTTATTGCTAGTTTGAAGTTACAAGAGCCGAGACAACTGAGATATATCAGCATGACAAAACGAGACAGGACGTTCGTCCAAGTACAAATAGATCCAGAAAAGAAAAGTAGGTTTGCCGAAAAACTGGAAAAAGAAGGTAAAAAAATAACCGATATCGTCAACGAGTGGATTGATGATTACATTGATGGGTCTGAGAAAGTTGATGTCGTCGAACTGAAAGGTGATGTCATTGAACTACGGCAGAGGCTAGTAAACCTGGAGCAATCACTGCAAAACAGGGAGGGAGAGCTTCAGGGGGAATCCGCCGCCTGAGAGAAGAGAATGTTTCTCTCAGGCGAATACAACAAAAAATGCAAGAACTGCTAAAAGAAAAACCCGCCAGTAACTCGGCGGGTTAATTTTTTTCAAAAACATGATTGTGTAATGATAAATTATTGATTAGAATCATTACAAGCGATCGCTCCTTAGTAGAGGCGATCGCTCTCAAAATTTGAACTCAGAAGGGAGGTTGCATGAGTTCTGGCATTTATTGCATCGAAAATACTGTCACAGGTGAGCGCTATGTTGGGGCTTCCTGTCAGATAAAAGTTAGATGGGGTGAACATCTGACATTGCTGAGAAACAGCAGCCACAATCGTTATTTGCAGGCTTCCTATAATAAGCACGGAGAGCAATGTTTTGGGCTTCAGGTTCTAGAAGAATGCTCAAAGGAAAAATTAGTAGAAAAAGAGTTGAAATGGGCATCAAAACTTAATCCATCATTAAATGCCAGCCACGTATCTAATGAAGGAGGGGTTCTGAGATGGAGACACAAGCATGAAATCAAGCTAGAAGCCTCCAAAAAAGCAATGCGACAATGGGCTGAGGTTAGGGACTACAAGGCAAAGAATAGCAGACCAAGCTCTCTCCCTATACCTAGATGAGATAACGCTCTTTACGCGGATACTCTCTTGCAGAGCATCCGCGTTTGGGGAGTCATCCCCACGAAAGCGATCGCACTTGTCATCACCAAATGTGATCGCACTTACCCAGCAGACACAGTAAAGACATGACCTTTATTTGTTGTCTACTGCCAACAGAACAGCGATCGCCAGTTGGGATCAGCAGCCAGCGATCGCACCAACCGCGAACAGCATTTACTGACGATACTTGGCTGTTCGCATGGCTGAAGCACGAGGGAGAAAAGATGGTAAGCACTGTCCTTTATCAGATGACAACTGCTCTAAGGGATCGCGGCAGCTACTATCTTCCCCCAACCTTCAGATTCACCACAGAACCTTGAAAACTGAATGTGCTGCTTTAGTGTCGCCATAAATCGGGCGGTGCAGGCAGAGGAGGATAGGGAGACAAGGTATTCCTGAAAAGGTATTTTAAGATGTTTGAACAAACAAGTTACCCCTCAGACATGGAGTCTGAGGGCTGCTGAAAAACACTAAATTTTAGGCAAAGAAAGAATGAATCACACTAGTCGTCTTCATCGTCTTCATCATCCATACCCACCTCTAACAAAGCTTTTTGTTTTTCTGTTCGCTCTTGCGATCGCTTATTAGTGCCATAGATGAAAGCAGTTACTATCGAAACGATAGGAGTCCCAGCAAAAACACCTCCAGCAACGTCATGACCTTGTTGGATTAAAAACGCGCCAGTCCCAATCGAAACGAGAGTAATTATAAAACCAAAAATCAAGCCAGCCCATGAACGCTTGCTATCACCAACAATCATAGTCTTTTCCATTTCTATGCGATGCTGTGATTGCTTTTTGGCCATCTCGAATATTTCACCAGCAAGACCTGGCTTAACTATGTCGTATGCTTTGAGGATTTCGGGTGGAGGAATAGGCCCAGAAGACCTTGAAATTGCTGCCTGAACTATTATCCTTTTTTCTTTGTCAACTTGATTTGCTGGTTCTTTATCCAACTTTTCACCAGGAGTCTCATTTGTGTCTTCATTATCCATCACACCACCTCAATCCTTTGTCTAAACCTGAGCCTCCGCTAAAGCCTTACGCGCTTGGGCAATAAGCGTATCGTTGATTTGAGACTCTACTTCTTTAAACTCTGCCATTGCATTTTGCAAATCATTTCCTACAACTACCCAGTCAGACAGCAGTGCTAAATAGTCTGCCTGCCCAGGGCTTAATGACGTATTATAAACCTGCAATGTATTACCAAAGTCAACTATTCTGGCAACACCTTCAATGAAAGACGGTCGTGCGTATAAATAACTTGACAATATATCCATAACTACCCCATCAGATTGCTCACGTCTTTGAGAGTAGACCCCCCAAGCTCAATATACATCAATCAAAAGTACAAACTGCAAAACGAGCGCCAGCTTAATCAAATCTTTTATTGCTTTAACTGCTGCGTCCGCTCTGCGCGATCGCAGCAGCGATCGCCCCACTCAGCAGGCAGAGGCAACAGCACTATTGTTGCTGTACCCACCCACGAGCCTTGATAGCTTGGCAGTAATACTTCATTACTATGTTGCCAAGAGAATCTCCTGTAACCGGAATTTCCTTATCTTCCTTCCCCTCGCTTATCTTCCTACCAGTGTTTCTGTCGAAAACTCTAGACCCAACCATCCACAATCTTTCATCACCGCACGAAGCATGAAGCATATACTCAAACTTCAAGTCATCTTTAAATTGGTAAATCTTAAGAACCTCTCCAAGTTTGTGTTTTTTCTTACCCATAGTGATGGTGTCCAACTCACCCATAGTGGTGGTATCCAACAAAAACCGATCGCCATTGCTATCAGAGCCAACGTTGAAGTATTTTTCAGCATCTTGGGCACAGACAAGTCCGTTAGTAATTAAAACTGAGATTGCTGTGATGGACAAGACACCAATTAATCGCTTGAGGTGATTCATGTTGAACACTGAGTTAAAAATATCATCTCAGTCTTAACTCTTTTACTTAAAATGGTGTCATGACAAAGTTACTGAAAAGTGACTGAAGATTACGCGGTGCTTACGGCAGTAACAAGGCGTTCACTACCCAAAAATAAAACCCAGGAGCGATCGCTTACCAGGCACTAGCTCATGGGTTGATTTAAATTCACAAACCGAGAAAATTTATGAGTGGCTTAACCATAGCAAACTTCTCTGCACCTTGCACAGAACAAACTTTCACGCGCACAAAACGCTTTCGTCCCAGGCAGATGCGGTATAGAAAAATGCTCTTGGTTGAGCGATGCGGGATGAAATGTTTTTGGTGTAGCTGCGACCTAACAGTAGAAACCATGACCATCGACCACCTCGTTCCACTATCCAAGGGCGGTAGCAACAAACTGAAAAATCTCAGAGCAGCTTGCGCTAGATGCAACCAAGCGCCGGGTAATGCGATGCCAGCAATCGAGCAATTAACAGGAGTAAACATGATTGATGCCGAAGAACAAAAAACAATTCGCTGGGTCTTGCGGATTGCTCGTGGCGAAGCACTCGTTCCCTTCATCAAAGATTTTCTGAATCTACTGAATCAAGAAGGTTTTTTGCTGGAAGACTTGCTAGACGCGCTTTCCAAATGGGCCTTTAATCAAAGGTCGATTCCGAGTTCAGTAGCGAAACATTTAGAAGATGCGGTAACTGAATTGCGAACAGAGGCAAAGAACTGATTTTTACACTTGTCCCAAGCATGGACATAACAACCATTGTCCACGCTTGGGACGAAAAATCGTATAGCTTATAAGTCCTCAAGCATGAGGTTAATTAATCTCTTGCGTTGCTCCTTAGTCAGTCTCTTGGCTAATAAAAAAATTTCCTCTGGCGAAATAGGTTGATCGCCAGAATCGCTCTTAACTTCTTCCCCCTTAAGATAATTACGCAGTGCATCAATACCACTTAGCCCGGCCTTTTTGGCAATTTTATCCATGTTCTCTGAAGATGGGAAGCCATTTCCGGCTAGCCACTTTTGAACAGTAGACGAACTAATGCCTAGTTCGCGAGCAAACTTAGTTTGAGAGAGATCACCTTTCGCTCTAGTAACAATTTCTATGAAACGCTCTCCGTATTGCTCCTTATCCATTAATGCCTGAAGAATTTCCATCCACATAATCATAATTCAGCATTTAGCCGATGTTAAAAGTCCCAGCGCAGTTTACAGATTCTTATAGTATGATTTATAGCAACCACACAATGAAATTATTACAACTAAAGTGGCAAGAGCAAAACTAGTACAGGGAAGCGAAAAACCAGTTAAAAAATCCTATACAACCTCTATTGCTACAGCATCGGAGGTAGTAACCATAGCAAAAGCACTGGCAGTCCCTGAGTCAGCAATAGTCAATCTTGCGTTGAGAGACTGGCTAATAAAATACCGGAAAGAACAGTATGAAGCGGAAGCCAGTAGTGGTCTGGTTTCACGCTCCAAGGTATTGGTGGCGTAACTATGGAACGAAGTCCACCATACAAAATTGACCCATCGCCTGTCTCCGGCGATGTGGAGTTTTCAAGAGATCGACTCATCCCCGAAAGCCAACTTGAGGCGATCGTGGAAAGGCTCGTCAAAAAAAAACTAGCCCAAATGCTAGGAGTCAATGCCGATGCCCAACACCAAAGGCAGTGGTACGACACAGAGGATGCTTGGGACAGATTGGACTTAGGCAACTCCGAGCAATTGCGTGAGATGGTACGCTCTGGGTTTTTGAGATTTGGGATTGAAGTACGTGATGTGCGGAGTCCTACCTCTCGAACTGCAAGATATCAGTTTCACATTAAAAAATGTGGGGATCGATTATCCTTGCCACCTGAAAAACGGCAAGGAAAAAAATAGCGTAATCGTGGATGATTACGCCCAAGAAAAATGTTTACATTATGGTTACATTATGACACAAACTTTACTTTCACGAAACCCAGATGTTTCGGTGCAATCGAACACCCGTAAGGATTTATCTGCTATCAATCCTGCAAATATTCAAGTACCATTCGGCACTTATGTTGATGCAGAAGAAGTAGAAAAAATAGTTCAGATTTTAAACAATAAGGGTAACTTACCCGATATTATTGTTACCCCAGAGGATATATTAATTAGCGGGATAAATGCCCTAGAAGCCGCTAAGAAAACAGGACAACCTCTGATTCTAGTATCAGTTCAAAAAGTAAAAATAGAGCATTCATTGATACAGATAGCTTCTATCAAGCTAGACGGTGGTACACAGTCCAGGGCGGGTATAAACCAACAAATAATTGAAGAGTATGCACAACTCTGGCGTGAGGGCGTAAAGTTCCCCCCAGTAGTCGTTTTTTATGATGGACAAAGTTATTGGCTGGCAGACGGCTTTCATCGTTGCATCAGCGCAACTGCCGTTCTGATTCTGGAAATTGAAGCCGATATCCGCCAGGGAACTCGCAGAGAGGCGGTGCTTTTCTCGGTCGGTGCCAACGGCAACCACGGGTTGCGGCGAACCAACGAGGATAAACGCCGGGCTGTTAGCAACTTGCTCAGTGATGAGGAATGGCAGAAATGGAGCGATCGCGCGATCGCTAAACAGTGCGGTGTGAGCAATAGTTTCGTGGGCAAAATTCGTGGTGAACTACCTCCATCTGTGAACGGTACACAGATAGAACCAGAAACAAGACAGGTTACTCGCCAAGGTACTACCTATACTCAAAAGCTTGCCTCTTCATATAAACTCTGGCTTCCAAAATTGATGGAGAAAGTAGAAATAATCGGTGGTGACTATAAGGGCAAATTTGCTCAGGTGCGGGTGATCACCGGAAATGCGGCTATGTGCCTGATTGAAGGTGACAAGGAAAGTGAGCAGAAAACTATTTTTTTGTCGCACCTCAAACCAGTTCAAGACGCGATGACAACAGCACCCACATCTGTCAAGCAAGAGTTAAGAGAGATCCAAAAAGAAGCAGGGTTTGGTGCAAGTGAACAACTATTTACAGAAGCTCCTCGGAATGAAGGAGCGCCACCATTGGAGCAACTTCCAGCCTTAATTACCAATTTCAATACCACTGGCGTTGCTTTGGTGACTGAGGTAGCGATCGCACTCATGCGCCTGTCTCCAGAGGAGGTAAATCAGGCAATCTGAAAAGCGTCTGCCAATTGGAACCAAGGGCAAAGAGAAGCTGCTTATCAAGCTTTGAATGAACACACAAGAGCCGCAGCGTGATGGTAAACATTGCTTATGAAGAATTCATGGGTGATAAACCCGACTATGCCTATGACGAGGAGGAGGAATGCAGCAATTAACTTTATTTGATATCCCTACCACGCTGCCGATTGAATATCATCCTGGCTTTTTGCATAGCACCAAAGCCGATGCTCTACTAACTCATTGCAAAGCCTTAGCATGGCAGCAAAATGAGATACGAATGCTGGGCAAACCACTTCAAGTCCCACGATTGGAGTGTATGTATGGTGTACCTGGAGCTAGTTATCTGTACTCCAACAGCGTCACCCTTGATGCACTGCCTTGGACACCGGAGTTGTTGAATTTACGCGATCGCATTACAGCTTTTTGTGGTCATTTCTTTGATATTGTCATCGGCAACCGCTATCGCAATGGCCAAGACTCTATCGGTTGGCATTCTGATGATGAGCCATCGATGGGGTATAGACCGGCGATCGCCTCTATTAGTTTGGGATGCGATCGGGATGAAAAATATTTTCATAGCAGAAGCTATTTAGTTCCGCATAGAAAATTTGGTGAGTGGTTTGAAGTCAGCAAAGAAAGAGACGATACCCTATCTCTAAGTTTATTTGATGCGCTTGAAATTGAGTTTACTGGGTATCGCCCAACTTGTAATCAGTACTTAAGGCAGTCTTTTAAATTAACGATTGAAAATTCAGGCTTATCTGTTGAGGGATTATTTACTGAAGGTAGATATTCTAGTGAGCTTTATCAGCCGCTAAGACTTCTTTATTTAGGAATCACTAACTTATCTTTACTTGAAAAGATTGTTAATTTCTCGTTTCAAACTTTACCTGCAAGTATTGGAACGTGTAGGAATCCACAAGAGTTAGAAGATAAGGCTTGGGCTGTTTGTAATACAGCAGCAGAACTTCTCTTAGGACAAGACCTTTTTGATATCGAAGAATCTATAGCTCGCTACAAAGGTAAGTGAAATGCATACAACTTTACTTGATAGCCTTCTGGCTAAACCAATTGCATTTCATCGCATCTTTGCAACTATAGGCGGCGGTGCAACAGAAGGTTTATTTCTTAGCCAAGCTTATTATTGGTCTTTCCGTACCACGCTTGAAGACAATTGGTTCTACAAAACTCAAAAAGAGTGGTGTCAGGAAACTGCGCTTACTCGTAACGAGCAAACAACTGCAAGAAAAAGATTACTCAAGCTTAAAATTCTTGAGGAAAAAAAGGAGGGACTGCCTAGCCAATTGTTTTATAGGATTAATAGAGAAAGGCTTTATGAGCTTATTCTCACTAAAGGCTCAAACCCTGATGGTTGTCAGATTGTTGAAAACGACAATCTTGATATATCCAGTTTGCAAAATCCTGTAAGCAAGCCTGCGACAAACAACATTCAATCTATATATACAGAAAATACTTCAGAGACTACCTCCCCCCTTACCCCCCAAGGGGAAAAAGAGGGAGAGAGAAATTTTGGATTTGAAATAGGGCAAGAAGCAACAACTCAACCTTTTGCTACGTTGTTAAGTCAGCCAAAAACTACGCAACTAACAAGCAAGCCTTTCATGCAGGCAATTGTTCCGGCGGCGGTGGCAATCGCCAAAACTGATAAATTTTTTACAGGGAAAACTCGTGACCAACAAAAATACGATCGCTGGGCTGAAACTGCACATCCAGCGCTTGTCTATGGTGGAGAAGATACACCCTGGTTAGAACCTCCAACTAGAGCAGAATTTATAAGATTCAATCAAAGCTTTGTTGATTGGCATACTAGCAGGTGCATGGAAAAGTTTCATAAGCAAGATAAATTCCAAGCTGAAGCTGATTTTGTAGCTTCACTAAGAAACACTGCTGAAAGCTGTGCAAGCCGATGGGCTGAATATCACAAGCACATGATCTGTCATGCTGCGACAGCTGCGGCCAGGATGAATAATGGCATTGAAATAAGCGACATTGAAAAACAAAAGTTTATAAAACACCAACGGGCATTTACCGGAATTACGCCAGAGTCAACCGAGAGCATAGACCCGAAAATCATGGCATCTGCACAACCAGCACCTATAACCCCAGTGCTTGAATCAGTCGCAACCGTCCCCGACGACATTTGGGATAAAGTCAAGTCTGCAACCGACGAATATGAAATTGCAGCTACAGCAACCCCAGAGGGCGCAGAAAATGCCCAGATGTACAAACATTCTATTGACCTAGAAGCCCGTGCTTACTATGAAAAATTAGACCAGCAAAATAAAAAATCACAATCTTTGTCTACTGCCGTTGAATCGGTTGATAGTCCAAAACCTATTGCAGAACAGATTAAAAATCTGGCGAGTAGCAAGTCGATGCCAAGAGTTAGCGATCAAGATAAGGAAGATAAAACCAGGCTATCCCATTGGAATGATTTGTTGGCAACTGGATTGCCAACAGTTATGGCAGACGCAGAAAGACAAGCATTAAAGGCTGGCTACATCATCGTTGACGGACAAGCTGTAGAACCGGAGTTTTAACATGGATATTGAAGGCATAAACTATACCAAGCAACCTAGCTGTACGGTTGGAGGAGGCGCAATAAATGTGTGACTGCGATCGCCCCGACTATGACGACGAAGAGGGAGAAGAATTGTACGACGAGAACGAGGTAGTGGCAGAATTGTCTTTTCCTTGCTGTGAGTGCAATCACCCTATAAAAGCAGGTGAAAAATACAGGCACATTAGAGGCTGTTGGGATGGCGATTGGTCTACTTATGGGATGTGTTTAAGTTGCTCAAGAGTGAGCGATCGCTTGTCAAAAGAACTTAATGCTTGCCACTGTTTTGGCGGTCTTTACGATGAATTGATTAATTCCGATATTCTCTGTCGTGATGAGCTTGATCGAGAAACTTATTTTTGCAGTTGTACTTGGTTAAAAGTTGTGAGCCAAAGTCCTCTCAGGTGTGACACGGAGGAAACCGTATGAATTTTTCTTCTCGTCAACTTGAACTCATAAGCTCCCAAGTTAACCTGATCGCCCCTGCCAAAATCATGATTTGCGAAGGCTTTGCCTATAGGCAGATCCCAGATTATCATCATCACATTCAGTGCCACATCAAAGGATCTAAAAAGCCTCTGTTAATTATAGAAACCGATCCTAGCACTTCATTGCATCGCGCACTTTTTTGGCAAACAAAACTCATGGGTTTTGACGTGAAGCACGTTGCTCATATTCAGCGAGATGACGAAGGTGGTTGTGCATTGTCGGTCGAACTTTGGCTGGTTGACAATAAACAGACCAATGAGGAGATAGCAGCCAAGGTAAAATCTTGCCTCAATTGTCTTATGGGAGAATTTCACCCAGTAGTTGATAGCGGTTTGTATTCCTACTCTGGTGAGTGCTGCCATTTTGAAGATGGTGTCCGCGAACAGGTTTTGGAAATTATCGGAGTGGAGAGCGAGTATTTGGTGGAAGTTGAACAGATGTTTGAGCGAGTGGGACAGCAATGCCCAATGTGGGAGCCAAAGAAATGATTGAGCCAGCGTATGAAGATTTTGTACAAAATCATCCGGCGATCGCCAATCGTTTATGTACAGAATCGCCTCCCGGTATCCTATTCTTTATCGGGAGCAGTCCAAGCCAGGCTGCTACTATCGTTAATCCCGACTTCCCTTGTGCTGGGGTGATGATCAGCGTGAATCAGCTGCAAAAGAGGAAGAGTGATTTTGTAGCCAAAGACTGGATTTTAGATTCAGGCGCTTTTACTGAAATATCAAGATATGGTCAATATCGTTCATCTGTTGGGGAGTACGCTATGCAGATCAGGCGTTGGAGTCAATGCGGTAATTTGCTGATTGCTGTATCCCAAGACTGGATGTGTGAGCCGTTCATTCTTGAACGAACCGGACTGACGGTGACACAACACCAGCAATTGACCATTGAAAGATACGATGCATTGCTTCCCCTAGTACCCCAAGTGCCGATTATGCCTGTGATCCAGGGATATAAAATCTCGGAATACCTGAGCCACATTGACCAGTATGGCGATCGCTTACTCCCAAATATGTGGGTAGGTGTTGGTAGTGTTTGCAAGCGCAACTCCGATCTGAACCAAATTGAAGATATTTTAGCCAGCATCAAAAATAAACGCCCCGACTTGCGACTACATGGGTTTGGATTAAAACAAACTGCTCTGGAGTCGCCAGTAGTGCAATCGCTTCTCTATAGCTGTGATTCTATGGCGTGGTCTTACCCACTGAGGTTTAAGTCACCGGGGGATGATTTTGTGCAGAATCAAATGACGCTTGCTCACAAATATCAAGTTGGGGTACAGGAGCGAATTGAAGGCAGCTATGTCCGCAAAATACCTCGCACATCTGGAGCGGGAAACGGACAAGGACGTAAGCCAAAATGGAGCCACAAGACCAAACCCGTAAGACTTCCGGTGAAATTCAGAAATGGGAAAAGTTTAGAGGATTTAAAGTCCATCGCCCAGGAGTGGGATAAATGATTGAATTAGCCCCACCCAACCTTGGAAAATTATTCACCAGTTGCACCAAACGCCCAGCCACCGCAGAAGACATTAAAATTCTCTCCCCTGGCGACTGGATTAGCGAGAAAGATTGTCCTTGGTCTTGGCAGTTTAAAAACTCTTGTCAGGATATGGCAGTGGGTGTGTGGGAAGGGAAGGAGTTTTTTATCCCCACAAATCTACTGATGGTTTGCACGGTTGTTGAAACCAATCCTGTTGAAAAGTTTCTGGAATCTGATTGTAAATTTAAAGTAGGTGATCGCGTTCGAGATACTTTTGGTGATAGGTTGAAAGGAAGGTTAGAGCGAAAAGGAATTGTTCTTGAGCTTTGTAAGAAATGGGCTATAGTTCGTTGGGATTGTCAGCCAGAGAGTCATGTAGGTGGCTGTCAGTGGAGTTATGAATATTTAGAAATTGAAAAGTCATTTAAACCAGTTCTATCACCAGGTGCACCGATCGCAGTTACCTTATTCGCTGGCGGCGGCGGTGTCGAGGCTGGCATGGTGGAAGCTGGGATACGTCCACTTATTGCGGTGGAATTTGACCCGAAAAAGCCTAAATTGAGTGGTGCGATCACTGACACTCACGAACGCAATTTTGGCGAATACGGTTGCCAAGTCGAGCGAAAAACTGTTCAGGAAATATCAAAGTTAAGGTTTCCATTCGTACCACATACTATCGATTTTCTCCACGCTTCCCCGATGTGTAGCAATTTTAGTGTTGCCAAGGATGGGGTTATCGAGACACAAGATGACATTGATATGGCGACCGCGGTTGCCGAAATTATCCGTTACCTGAAGCCTAAATTCTTCACGCTGGAAAACGTGAAGCGTTACCGTGACTCTCAAAGCTTCAAAGTCATCGCCCAGGCATTAGAAGAAGAGGGCTATCTCTGGCAAGGACAAATCATGACTTTACTGGACTGCCAAGCCAGAGAGCGGTTCATTGTCCGCGCTGCTAAAGGCTGGTTGCCACCATTGCCGGAGCCAATTCAACCAGTGGGATGGTATGAAATGGTATCTGGCCTTATTCCCAAAATGACAGATTCAGAATTGGTTTCAGGGCAAAAGAAAGCACTTGAAGAATTTCTTTCAACAAACGAACCTACACCATTGTTAATTCAGAGAATAGGAGCAAGAAAGAGAGAGTACAGAGTCAAACCCGCCCATCTCCCTTGCAGTACGATACTGCGATCGCACTTCACCGATGGCAAAGGCAATAACCGCAATAAGTTCGCCGATATTTGGCTACCCTTCTCCTTTGGAGACGCAAGCGCGAACGACACCGCTCAGGGTGAACCCGGTGGAACAGTCAAATCACTGTCCCTTGAAGCAGCAGCGCGGTTACAAGGTTTTCCTGATTGGTATGAATTCCCCCCAGATACCGCCACTGCTGGCTCGATTATTGGTTATTCAGTGCCACCAAAATTTGCAGCGCGATTATTTAAATCGCTGCAACAACCACCGCCAACTGAGATCCAAATACAAATGTGCCAGGAGCGCATCATCCAGCACAATTGGCATATTCAGAATCTAGATGTGCTACCACAAACTAAGGATATCAAGGAAGCGATTAAGAAGGCTAAAGGTGCGATCGCTTCTGAACAAGATCGCATTAATCAACTGCTGGAGGATCTGATTATCTGTCGGCAATTTATTGCTTTAGGATGGGATCGCTCTCAGGCACGAAATGAGACTCTGAAGCTATTGCAGCGTGGTTAACTTTTCTAACTGTAGAATCCGCTTAAGAATTGCAACGGGAATCACCTCTGAGTTAATATCTGAAACATCTCAGCCCCACTAGCACGCTGGGTAATTATCAAACTAACTTTTGTATTGTCAACATTATCTATAAATGTCGTCATTGCCATTCGTTGTCCTGCTTGAGGAGTACCTTGAGTATACCGAAGCTGAGGATACTGAATTAAACTTCTAGTAAAAGCATCAAACTTATAAAAGTTTGATGTGCCATTTAAATTTATATAAGCATTGCATCCCCTGGTATCAATATCCCCAGTAGCAGGAGCAATTCCAACTGGGTCATAAACTAAGCAAGTTCCTGAACCAAAAGTAATTCCACTGTTTGAATAAGGAACTGATGAACTCCATGAACCAGTTGCAGACCCAGCAATGTCAAGAATATCTAATGTTAAAACATTCCCACCCTTAAAGCTATAAATTTGGCTATATCTTAAATTTTTATCAGCATCAAGAAGCATTCCAAATGCTTGAAAACTAGAACAACCTGTATTGATTGCTGTGGGTCTATTTGCCCAAGTAGCAGTTGACCAACTATCAGCAGTTTGACCTCCAGAAACAGAACTAGCTGTATAAGAATAAGTAGAATTATTCCCACTTGTCCAAAGCAAGATATCGTTATTGCTTTCAATAACAAATTTGGCATTAGCAGAAGGAGTAACCGACCAAGTTGGGATTGTATAGACTGCTGATGCCCCAGCAGTATGACTTGTAATTCTCCGCCTTTGTCCAACTGAACCAATATTTACTGTATCTTCTACTATCCTTATTTGAAAGTTTCTGTATTCATTTGCAAGTACATTAGCATCACCACTCGCAGATTGTCCGGTGATAGTAGTGCTAGAAATTGCAGTCGCTAACAAGCATCGATAAAGTCCATTATTATAAGTAGAAGTGCCAACTACAAATCCTTCGCCAGGAACATTCGTATAAGGAACATAAAGCTCATCTAAAGCGACAAGGCTAGAATCAATAGTAATAGCAGCAGGTAGGTTTGTAACTGAAAGAGAGCCAGAGAAAAGATTTAATGCCGGGTCGTAATATTTAAAACCCGGAGTTACACTACTACCCAAGCAATAAGCTCTGCCAGAAAGAATTTCAAAAGTAGAGCCAGCAACAGGAGTAAAAGATAATGCGCTGTCTAAAGTAATTAATGGCGTAGAACTACTAGTATTTGCCCTAATTAGCTTCTCTTCAGTTTTTCCAGTTCCTCCCGAACCATTATCTACAATTTTGATTCTATATCCCCGTCTATCACTTCTAGCAGCTAATTGATTCAATCCCAAGGTTACAAGAAGGGCACTAGAAGGTGTGATTTTAGTTGTAGTAGCACCAGAAGCAATCGAACCTCTAGCGCCTTGACTAGGAACAAAAATTCCTGCTGATCCTGCACCTACAGCACCAGTAAGACCAGGACTGCCAACAAACGACCAACCATCATTTTCTACTTGATAAGAATTAAAAATTGTATTAGAAATTAACTGAAATATTTCTGGATGTCTATCCTTTGTATTTCTAAGGTCACAGATTAAAGGATTACCACTAGAACTAGCATTCGGTGCAACAGCAAGAGGTCGCCATTCTGGAAGATCAATAATTGGCTTAAAGTTAAAAGTAGTCGGCATAATTATTCTCCTAATAATGCAGCTAGCTCAGTTTGAGCAGCAAGCATACAATCATTCAATTCTTGAATAAAATTTGGATCAGTATCTTCAGGTAAGGAAATTAAATAGTTTTGATAGCCAAGAATACAATCTTGTAAATATTTAATTCTTTTTTGTTTGTTTAACTCGACAATAAGAGCATCTAATTCATCTTGCTCAGTTTGATTATCAGGAGTTTCAACTTGAACTGCTTGATAGGTAAGCAACAAATTTAAAGCTACTGTAGAATCCGCAACCGTTCTCAAATGTCCTTGGGCTGATACCGTCCAATCAATCCCATAATAGTTTGCAATTGTATTAGGTTGCTCCCCATTATTAGCGCCATAATAAACAAATAAATGAATCATAGTTAAGTGATTTGCCTTCTAACATTAAGCACCCATGTAGTGCGATCGCAGCTATACATGAGAGTATTTTGAATTGGTTGATTATTGAGAGAATTTAAAGATGTAATATTATTAACTGTACCAACACTACTTACTATTGTCACACCTGACAAAGTACCATTAGCAATATTACAGTTCACATTACTATTGTTAGGATTAACCCACAAAGGTCTAGCAATGGTTCTGAGAATTGAATTCAAAACATTAACTAAACCTTGAAAATCTGTAGAAGAGACTGCATTATTTGGTAGTGGTAAACTTGTGGCTGATACAGGTTGAGTTACAGCACTACCATCTATTTTTAAAGCATCCCCCACTAAAGTTAATTTAGCCAGAATAGATTGTGCGAAAACAGCAAATACCCCGTCGGTGGCTAAAGTGACAGGCATAGCAGCCGCCGCAAGCGCTACTCCTTGTGCAGGGATTCGGCTTACAAGAAGCCACATTCCCGACAGCCACCCAAGCACCCCAGAACCTCCAAAGGGCATTACAGCAGCAGTAATCGGAGTACCGATCGCATTACTCAAATTCAACAACTTAGCGGCGTCCACATCTGACAAAGCAACAGACCAATTGCCAATTTGTCGAGCGCCGACATTTTCGTTGGATGGTTCAACGCTTGCGCCAACTGGGGCAGTTGCCAAAATTGTCCCAAGCGAAAGGTTCATCCAAACTACAGAAAGAGAGGGTGGAGTCCCATTAACATCTACAACTCCAACTCTGGCGAGCAAATCGCCAACGGAATACCCCGTACCTGGCGACAAAACATCATAGAAGGCAGTTATGACATTTCTATCTGAAGTTGCGAGGGGGCGCAAAACTCCTGTGGGATTAGCGGCATTACCATTCGGATCAGTGTAAGCATACGTTATCGCCCCTGTGCCTTCGGCGACTAGCTCTCTCCGAATATAGTAAAGCCCTGAATCGTTTATCCAAATGGTTGCTGCAAGATTAATTTGTGCCTTTATGGCAGCAAGTATTTGCGTTAGCGTAGTGTTTGTCGGAGGATCACTTAGCAGAGGGACATCAACTTTTAAGCGATCGCCTATGGGAGCAGAAGGAAACTGTAAGGCGAGAGTAGCGATCGCGTTAAGTATCTGAGTCTCTCGTGTAATTTGTGTTGCTTGATTAGCAGCACTGGCATCGCTACCACCACTGCTACCACCAACAGAACCTACAAGGTTCCCTTCGGAGTCAACAGGAGTAAACTTTTGATAGGGCGTTTCTTGATATGTCATGACTTGCTACGTTTGATGACCTGGGTTTCCGACGCTCCTAGCGTCGCTAACGCTGCGCTATCGATGACGATTAGTTCTTGAGGCTCTGGCACAGGGACAGGAGTTGATGCCAAAGTTGGCACCACTGGAGGCAGAATTATGGGCGGTTCTTTTAGCCATCCCTTGCCAATCCACCCAGGTGCATCGATCGCCGCAATCTGGCGATCGCGTTTCCCATCTGGACTATAAAGAGTTACTGGAACGCTCATGATGCAAGGAAGGCTCCATAGTTCAAGTTTCCAGGAGTGCCGATTTTTGTAGCTTTAGCGCGGGTGTAAATAATGCTGCTATAAACTACACCCGGCAAATTCTTCTCTACCCATTCGCCACTTAGAGGAACTTGGAAGCGATTGGCAAGTCCAATGGGGCTAACCGTGCCTACGGGAATGAAAGTCAAATTATCGGCGGATACTTCAATGGTGATTAGCCAAAATGAAGTCCCGTATACGTATCCGGTATAAGCGGCAACATCTGTAACGGCTTTGTAATAGCAAAGTTCGGCGGGGTTAACAGTGTTGATTGCTGTTTCTGCGGTTGTTGCACTGATAGCCAGAGCAGTTGTGAAATCACGTAAAATCAGACTGGCATCCAAAAGGATAGCGCGACGATTAGCGATCGTTGAACGAGCCATATATTTTCGAGGAATGAATAATTTACCGAAAAATTGGAGCTATCTGTCCTCGGAGTACAGATAGATTTGGCAATTGATTTATCAGCTAATTGGTGGCGCGTTGGTAATGCCGTAAAGTCTTGCAGCTGCGCGACCGTGATAACAGGCGATCGCGGTGTACCAATCAACGCGAGTACGGAACACCGGCTTGATTGACAATTCCCCTAAATCACGCGAACTGACACCATAAACCCCATCAATTGCACCTTGAATGCCATTGAGCATCATCTCCTTGAAGCAAACGCAATAAATGCTTTGGCATTGGGTGCTAGATACATTATCAGGGCTAGTTTCGGTGAAATCCATGATAGTATTGCCGTTGTTGTCGTAATCGGCAATCAAGATTGGCAACCCGTTATAGAACATCACACGGTTGCCGAACTCATCTTGAGTGAAATCAACATCACCGCTTACGGTACGATTTCTGATTGCTTGATTTAGTTTTCGTCGTGCAGATTTGCCCATTACCAAGTGGGTGCCACCATCAACTTGATCAATAAGTTGATCAAGTTTTTCTAGAGAAAGCGGTCCACCGGCATCATTATTAGAAATTAGTTGGCTGCCAGTGAGTCGTACTTGCAGCCCATCAAATCCCCGCGGATCGATGGTTGAATCACCTTTGATAAAGTTATAAGTCCAAGCTAGCGCAAGAGCTTTCACCTTCTGCATCTCATGCACAGAACGTACTTCTGGCCCTTGCATATCGATAATGGCGCGGTCAACGTCTAAATCGCCACCAAAGATTTTCAGTGCTTCAGATTGGGGATTAAGCACACCCACTGATTCTGTATAGCCTTGATTTACACCGCGAAACCCTACACCTGGAAGCTTATCTTCACGGTTGTAGTGCTTGCCGGTGCCAGCGACATTTTCAAAAGTAATAGCCCGCAGGATGTCACTGGATGCGGCATATTCTTCGATAATCGTTGCAGTTACGGGGGAAGCGCTAAGTTTTGCCGCCTCCAAAAGAGTCATCGCCATTATGTGATGCCTGAATTATTTTGTCATCTGTCTGGCATCACGCCAAGCAAGACTAATGAATTACTGAATTACTGAATCACTCAGTTAATTAAGTAATTCCCATTGCTCGGAATTTTGTAATCCGATCGCTACGACTAGGAATCTGCATAATCTGGGCTGCTACCATCGCACCGTTTTGGCTTCCTTGGCTTCGCGTCATTCCGCCGCCTGCACCATTGCTAATTGGTTCAAAAAGAGAAGCTGTAGGCCCCGCCGATCGCAATTTGAACATCAAATCATCAACAGTGAAACTCACGCCCTTAGTGTCTTTGAGTGGCGTTTTGTCGCGGGGGTCAATGATGGTGATTTTGCCCTGGTCGTCTAACACGATGTGGGTTGCGGCGCGATCGCGGATCAAGTCAAAATAAGTCCATCCGTCATCATCTTTGCCCGATTTGCCGCCAGTGGCATAGAAGGATTTCTCCAGAGCATTGACAATTTGAGATTGTCTATTACTTTCTTGCAGCTGCAAAATTTGCTGTTGGAGAGTCGTTTTTTCGCCTGTCCAGCGTTCTTTTAATTCAGCAAAACCGCGCTGTTCTTCGAGCTTGCGGTCTTCGTATTGTGCAGCAGTAATTTCTAATTCTTTGTATTTAACCGGGTCGATGCCCTTGATTTTTTCTAGTTTCTCTGAAAGTTCGTTAACTTGGGTTTCCAAGTCCCTAGCCTTTTTAGCGGCATCGTCACGTTCGGTGCGAGTCGCCTTGGCTGTATTTAGGATTTTGCCAATTTCTTCGTCAGTATATTGTTTCGTTTCGGAGTTCGTCGGAATCGGATCTAGTTCAGTAGCCATTAAGCATCACGCAAAACGTCCTTAACAGAATTCCCAATCACAAACTTTAAAACATCCACAGGCACACAAATCAACGCCAAATACAAACGCATTTGCCACCAAAATACTAACTGTTGCTGACGCTTGGCTCCGACAATATTCCACAATAACGACTTAAGTTGGATAGCGTGAGTTTCTTCATCGTTAGCGATCGCAACTAATTCTTTCCTCACCTCTTCTGAAACAAACCGCATCAATTGCTGATAAAATTTGAACTGAAAATCTTCCAGCACGTACATAAATGCCAAGCGATTTCTCCAATCATAAGAATTAGCAGTGCGAAATCCGAAGAAAACTTTCGCCGCCAAATATCGAGTACTCATACCATCAGCTTTGTAGGATTCACCGCTAGAATCCCAATTTACACAGCCCCAATCAAAAGCCGCTTTCTCCTCACGGCTCATCAGCCCAGCCCCCGACATATTGAGTTTGCTGCCAGTAAGCTGGCAGAATACTTGAGCGTGACTGTATTCAGAGAGTGCTTGTTCTTTTAGCACCGATTCAAGACTGCCATAGTAAGCCGGGAGGTTCTTTGCTTGTCGTAGACATCGCCAACAAAAGAAAAATACCCCAATTTCTAGTTTTTTTAGCAGAATAAGATAGTTAGGTAATAAAGTTATTGTCCTTGCTAATGCCCAAGCAAGAAAATTATCTAATTTCATATTAAGGAGTGATATTGATGCGATTGGTAGAAGTCAGATATGATCAACCAGAAGATAAAGGATTGTTTTTTCATCCAGCAAGAACAGTATTTACAAATTGCTGGTATTATCCCGAAACAAACGAAATTCAAATGGTTGGTGGCGTGGGCAGGTTTATCTGCGATATTAGTGGACTATGTTCCAAATTTCTCGGCTACTACGAAGCCAGGGTAATTAGCGAGATTGATCACAGTAGATGGAATGAGCCAGATAGATATGAATTTACGGAAAGCGACCTTCAGGAGTAGCGTCTGTACTATGTTGCAATCGCTGTCGTTGCTCTAGAATTCTGGCTTGATACTTCGCCAAGGGTGCGAACAAATAAACAAGTGGGACAATAATAATAGCCACCGTAACAATAGAACTTATTGTTACTAAAACAATCAGGAAATCATTAACTAATTTCATCACGAGTAGCCCAATAAAGTAATTACGTTGCCATTAACTACAAAACAAACTCCATCCAAAAGATTGTTTTTGGCTGGGTTTTTCGCAAATATCGAAATCCATTGATAAGTGGAATTGATTATGATGTTGAACTTGCCCCCAGTATTAGGCAAGCTGATTATAGGTAGGCTTTCCTTTCCTGAAAGTGTTGTATTGGGGGCTGCTGACCATCTGTAGATAGCGATCGCATCACTCACCAATTGAATATTAATATCAAATCCAATCTCAATTACTAATTCTAAATTGGCTTGTGGCGCATAAAATTGCAGCGCCTTCCCTGACCCACCACTGGCTACTGTACAGCCGCTTGTGCAAACCATAATCCCGCCAAACGCAGCACCACCACCGCTAGCACCACCACACTTTAGCCACCTACCAGTGGTGGGGTTGTCATTGGGTAGCAATACTAGGTCATCGTCAGGTGTTGCAGTACTAGCACTTATGCAGGTATACCAAGCAGGTAGCCCAGCAGCATCAGCTTGCACTTGGCGAGAGTAGCCGTTAGTCCGCTGCAGGGGAGTCAGAGCTTTTATGGCAGGTATATCAGCGATCGCATATCCAGTTTGAATGGTCACTTTTATCTCGGCATAGCATCAATGATTGGTATTCCCCCAATCGGTGCAACTAAACTCACTTGATCGCCTGTAGCGAATACGCCATTGGAAATTGCTCTCGCTGAAAATATTTGCCCTGCGGTGTTTTGTACGTTGTAGTTTCCTGTAACTGCATCGTAATTCAGGATTTTTACACTGTTTTCGAGGATGCGATCGCTTTTCTTTTGAGCCTCTACCTGCTTGGAATAATAAAGGCTTCTGTTGATAATAGTGCGCGATCGCAGTATTGATGTTTCATCCATTTAATAGCAACTATGTCCTAATATTTCAAAGCTTTGCTCGATACCTTTTGGCTGAAAATAATCAACTGTAAATATTTTATTAAAGGTAATATCTCCTTTATCTGAAATATCCCATTGCTGGATAGTCGCTTTTTTCTTGCTAGTATCAATAACTGAATAGATTTTATTACTAACAAAATTATCAGTTTTCAAATAATCAGGTATATAATTTCTTATCGCACGTAATCCAGATCCATCTGAATCAATATCAGCAGATAAATAACTAGAAAGTGTCTGTTGGAGATTGATTGCTGGTATCACTGATTTATTAATCATAGCCGAAAAACTTCCAACCAAGACTTTACGAAAATAGTAAGAATAGAAAGAGCCATTGTCCGAAACTATTAATCCTGGAAAATCTGTAGATATATTCGGAATAATTGATGATATTTCGATAGTAATGGAAAGTGTGATTGGTGTAGTTTCAATACCTTCGATTCCTCGGATAACAGAAACATTATAAACTTGCCCTCTGATTAATCCAAAGACACCATCTACAAGCCAATTAAATAATACATTACCTGAAATATTGCTAGGGTCTAAATAGCTTCGCTCATAATATAAAGCTGGGTTAGGAATCAAAGCTTCAACTGCTACTATTACCGTAAATGTAACTACAGTTGAATTCTTTGTAATCAAAGGTTGTTCAGATTGAGAAGGATTAATTATAAAAAAATCGCTGTTATTTAAAATAAGAGGTTTTTGATTTGTGCGAAAATAAGTCAATACATTCTTAGTCTCCTTTATTGTCCCGTGTAATGAAACTCTGGTATAAACTGTGAGGTCGCTATAATAACCAGATTCATCTCTTTCTACAAACGCACCATCAGAGGCAAAGTCTTGAGTTATGTAACCGTCGGATGTCTTCTGGACTAGAAAGTAGCCTTCAGAATGTTCATTGAATTGGGAATAAGTTGTCCCAGAGTCAATAACACTCCCAGGATTAGCCCTACTTGATATAAATTCTCTTGTGTAAATATAATCTGTAATCAAACGGTCAGGAGTCCAAAATTTAACAGTTTGATTGAAATTACTAGTAACTAGCTGTCGCCCCAAACAATCATTTTGATAACTAGATGTAATGGTAAAGGGAAGAATAATTATCTGATTAGAATCATAAATTAGTTTTTGTTCTCCATCAGTAAGTCCAAAGGATGCTTCAAATGTGCCATTTCTTAGATAAACTCTCCCAGTCCAAATAGATGTCTTTTCAAAAGTTATTTGCTTATTAGAGTTGTTTTGTCGTAAAATATAATTTTGAGAAGTGGCTGTTTCTGTCTCGATAATAATTGTTTCCTTTTTGCCTAAATTAGTAATTCCTCCTAGCATAATATTGCCAGGAGAAATCAATCCAGTTTTATCTAGTGAGAAGATTTTTTTCGGAGTTAAGCGATCGCCCCCAATGTAAACATCAAGATGAAGCCCATCTAAGTTGTAAATACAAAATAAAGTTTTGACTCTATAGGTATTCTTGACCATAGTTTCTATATTTACTTCTGGTTTTCTTCGAGGCATCGCGTCATATTTGGCAAACACCCCACCTCGCCTCAGTCTAATGTTTTCGCCAGTGGCGATCGCTCCATTAGTTTGAGCATCACCATAAAAAACACTTCCATTGCTGTCTTGCAACCTTGCTAGCCCTGATTCCGCATCAAAGCCAGTGTAAGCAGTAGGCAATGTCTGTTCTCCCAAAGCCTCTGCTGCATCGGTAATCTTCTGCTGATATAAATGGCGGTTGAGGTGCGATCGCTGTTTTAGAATATCATCAGCTTCCTGTGACATAACCACTATTTAGCACTACAAGAGGAATGTTATAGCTGTAGCCTTGTCCATCAAAAATGGTAATGGGGGTTGATTCTACGGCATAAGCGACGATAATGCCATTAGCACTCCTGGCGCGGAATGTGCCGCTTCCTGTATCTGTGATATCCACACCTGTTTCGACTCCGCTCAACATAAAAGTTAGTTGGAAATCATTGGTGGTGACATTGGCAGCTGTGTAAACAGTTCCAGCAACAATCCCAGTAGGAAGAACGGCTAGGGCATCAGCAGTAAAGGTAATTTGGTCGCCATTTACAAATCCGTGAGAGGGAAGAGTGATGCGATCGCTTGTGGGATTGACGTTGGCGTTGGTGAAATATTGTGAAGCTGTGGCGGAAGAATTAGCAATTAAAAAAGCAGTCTGAAACTGGAGGCTACCCCCGGAAGCCGCAAAGCTGGCGCTAACTGTGGGTAATTCATAGCGCGATAAAGTGGCGTTATAGCTGCCATCTGAGAAATTGGTAGATACCCTAGCATAGCTATTTACAGGAAGTAACTCACTCGCTAGAAAGTCAGCAAGTAAGTTACTTCGGGTCAATGTCGCAGTGTTGGCCAATGCTAATCGAAATTTTGTGGCATCGGGAGGAGTAGCACCACGAAAAAGGATTTTGGCACTTTGCGATACCCAGGCATTAGTAAAAATTAAGTTTGGCATTGGGCATTAGTCATTGGGCATTGGGCATTAGTCATTAGTCATTGGTCATTGGTTAGAAAAGCCTATCCCAGTCTGTTCCATCCCAAATTATTGATTCCCAATTGGGTGATGGTTGCAGTCCGTTCCAAATACCAGGATCTGTACTATCCCAGTTAAAATCTTCCCAATAGAGCAAGGGCGTAGTTCCTGTGCAATCGCCCGCAAGTCCCATTCCTCCAAGCAGCAAGAAGCCGCCTTTGCATTCTCCTCCGAATCCTAGCCCCCCTTGAATTACTGCTGTAATAGTGATTAGCAAATATGGGTAACATATGCACTCACCACCTAATGCCATCCCCCCAGACATCGCTTCAATTTCGGTGTAAGGCAAAGTGACAACGCCAGGGATTACCACGCTACCGTCGGCGGGTAAAGTTACACCATTGATTATCACATTGCCGTCAGGCGTAACTGTTATACCACCCACCACAGCATTACCTTCAGGTGTAATCACTGCACCTGGCGCGATCGCACCATTAATAGTTAGAGTACTTCCAGTAATTAAAATTACGCCTTGTACTGGAATCGACCCCTGAGCTTGCCCTACCCAAAGTCCATCACATGAAAATAACGCCTTCTGTGCCGTAACTACCCAACTGCAACCATCAGCTAGATAGCTCTGCCCTGTGCCATCAAACTCAACGGCGCTGACCCCAAATAGCGGTTGATAGCCATTAAGTAAACTATTGGGAATTGCTCCCGCCATTTCTGCCCCTTGCCACCTAGCCCTAAGTAACTCGCCTTCGCGTTTAGCAATAGCTTTGAGTTGCAAATTGGCGTCAGAATCAGACGGAATGAAAACTTCATCACTGGAAACGCTGATACCTGCCAAAAACTCCACATTATATGTGCGCTCACGTTGCTTGAAGTTGCCGCTACACGGGTCTTGGAATAAAGCAGTGTAAGTAACCGGGTTTTCTTCTATGCGCGTTGTAGTTGGGCGGCGCTCGGCTGCGGGTGGGGTTTCTTGCCCAGAATTTGAGCGGCGTTTCTCGCTCGAATCCCAAGTCAAGCTTAGTTTCATCTGGCTTCTAGCCGTTACATCATCAGGATATTCAATTTCGTTACTACCCTCGGTTTTACAAGTGGATTTAAGTGTATAAGTTTCATATTGCCAAGTATATTTATCAATCTCCTTCCACTCTTCATGCTTTTCTTCTGAAGTTACAAAATATTCTGGGATATTATCCCAATCATCCCAGTTTTCATCACTGCCATTTAATACGATAACTGCAAGTTCTTGAGTCTGGGTAATTTTATTTAAAAGTACTTCCTTGGGATTATAAGTATAAGTTTCGGTAACTTGCTTTGTCGGATTCAATCCAACAAACTCACCTGTAATGAAGTCTGGTCTATTTTCTTCTATCTCTGCTAAATATTGAGATTTATCTGTATTAAAATTAGTAATTTTCTGAATTAACTTCCCGCCAGCCTCAACACTCTCAAAGCTTGATTCTTCAATTCGGTTTTCGCCTAAAAACGATTGAAATAGCTGTGGCGGTAAATCCGGCGGCTCGGCGAATTTATCCCAGAAAGCTCTTGATACAATCAAACCCCAAGGCTTCTCAGTCTCCGAGGTGATGGTAAATTTGCCCTGATCTTCAACCCATTTCTGGGTAACTTTAGTTTTATTAATTACTATTAACCCGGTCTGTGTAGGGTCAAGAATTGCAGGCGTTCCATATTGCTCTGTGGTGGTTTCGTTATCAAGTTCAACTTCCCGCGTTACCATCTGCGTCCCCACAGCCTTCACCTTCTCGCAAGGTGCCTCCGCCCCACCCAGGCGGCGATACCAAAGCTCGTTTTTGCCAACTATTAAACTTACCAGCGATTGAGTAGAACTGACATTAACTGTAGATATCCTGAAGCGCTCTTGGTTGTCAATCCATCCTACTTGATTATTGGCATAGAGCAGTTTACCAACAGATTGGAGATATGAACCCGAAAGATTTAAAGGGTAGTTGTAGAGCGTCTCTGGCAGGTTTCCAGTGAAACTACTAATTCCAGCTTCCGCTAAAAGTTTAGTGATTACGGAAGATGCTGATTGAGAATCTGTTTTTTTATTACCTGCCTTATCTGGGTCTGTGGGTTCTTTGAAAGTGAGGACTGTGATTAAATCTCCCACCTCCAATGTTAGCTGCTGTTTTTCAGCATTATATTTTGGGGTTAATATCCGCAGCGTTCCTCGTGGGTGGCGCGTCAAGCTTCCGTTGGTATCAGCGATATCAAGAGTTACAGGCGTGCCTCGACAAAAGGCGCCTGGACGATGCCGATCGTCTAGGGATTGTGTGAAGCCCAGCGCCTTGCCCAGCAAGATTTGCCCAGTGAAAGTAATCAGCCCAGATTGGTCAAGGTGGTTATCGCTACCTTGAAAGGAAATCATGCATGGGGTATAGTCTGCTCCTCCCACGAGAAGCCTGACATTTCTGGCTGATTGGTTGACTGACATGTTACGCAGGCGCTCAACACAAGTGAGCAAGTTTTATGATCAACTCATAATTCCTGTTACAAAAATCACTCTTGTAAGTATGTAGCTAAATTTACATTTAGAGTGCCAATGACACGATGCATGACTGTGTTGTTATATTTGAGCGGTCGCATACAAATAGGTGCATTATTATGACAACATCGACACCCAACTTTTTAGACGTTTTGGCTGGGATATTCACAAGCGCGATCGCAGCCATTCAATCTAATGCACAATTACAGGCTCAAGTTGCACAACTAACAGCGCAGAACGCACAATTACAATCTCAATTGCAGGCAATTACCTCAAGCCTCAACGCTGATGAACAGCAGAAGGCCGACGAAGCGACAAAGTTAGCTACCCTGCAACAACTGGTAACTCAGTATCAGTCAGTGACTAGCACCCCCTGATCCTTCTGCCTCTGTTCCTGCTACTCCTGTTGCTGCGTAAGCCAAAGTTTAGATTCTGCAACCCGACGGCGACGCAATCCTTGCTCTACGTTACTACCTGGGTTGCAGTACAAACTAAAAACTCGTGTAACTTCTTTGACATCGTTCCAGCGATCAGGATTTCTAAGCAATGTACTAATGCTGGTAAATCCTGATGCAAGGTAAAAATTAGCACCCAAATTGTACCCAAAGCTTAAAATCGCCCCTTTTTGGTTTTCCGTCAGGTTATTCCATGCGGGGATTTTTTGTAGTGGAGGTAGATAATCTCTTTCTAATTGCATTATCAGCATTGAATCAGCAGCCGCCTGGATAACAGTTTCGCCCGTTCGCCAGTTACTGCCGTCAAGCTTTTTGGTGGCTCCCCAGCCGATAGTGATGGGCTTTCCACCGGTGCGTGGGTCAGGGTAAGCGCAAAGATTGCAGCCCTCAAATTCTTTGATTAGGTCTACGCCAGATTTTGGTAGGTTTGTCATTGGGAGCGATGCCTGCGGTGTTATCGTTGCGATGGCAACGATGGAATACGCTCATGATTCCTCAAGAAATTCCCGCGTTCACTATCTAATTGCCCATTCTCGCCAGATATATCTTAATGTACACGCGATGTCTGTGTTTTTTATATAATTTATTACGCCACATTTGACGATAAGCCTAGCGATGTTATTTATATTTGGAGTTCTAAACCTTCTTCTTTTTACGTAGTCAATTGCTACATCCACTGATCGCTCTAATCTTAAGGTTATCCAATAAAAAACCCAAAGTAGAGGAGAAACGCCTGCACGTACAATCACTGTTTCATCGTTCAAATGCGACCAGTAAATAATCTTGTAATTTCCAGGTAGTTGGAAATAGTCTGGTAAAAGATGAGGATTCTTAATTTTTAGAACTAGGTAATTTTTTGTATCGCTACCCAAAAAAGCATCTTGACAATTTCTTGTATAGTTACCAGTAGCATCTTGAGTATGCGAGCAGTTACTGAAAAACTGCTCAATATTGGGAATATTTTGTAACATAAATTACCTTCTCTTTCGTAGTAACTCCCTGTCTAGTTCCCTTGTCTAAATCCGCAAGAGTTTAAATGGAGAGGTTTTATGGCATCTGAACGTTGTCTTATTGTTGTTCATTATACTGGGACACAAGTTGGAAATCATACCCCATGTGATCATTTGAGCATAATTACTAAAAACCATCAGTGCAACACCCCCAAATCTTGCCCCACGCTGACCCAAATTATAGAATTATTACTAAGTGGTGAGCAAGAATCACACGATCTTTTTTGGGGTAGAAGTCCCGTAGATCCATTGGTAAAGCATGGTAAGGTTGTTAGCCTGACGTTATTTGTGAACGACCCCCAGTCAGTTGTTGATCCGCAAAAATTAAGTGGCTTTGTCCAATTTCTTTAACTGGAACAGCAGAAGTCCCACATCTGTACAAACCCCTCGATCTTATAACTTTACTGCTGATTAAGTCGCCTTATCCAATTCCCGCAATACAAAACTCGCCACATAAGGGTAAACCCCGTTCGCCTGATCGCGTGACTTCGGCTCCAGCATCCGAGCGTAAAACCGCGCCGAATATGCCACACCTCCGGGAAAGTACGCTTGTACTCCCCCGATCGCCAAACCTCTCGATCTATATCCCTGCTCAATAAAATCTTGAATGCTGTCGTCAACGATAATATTGTAATTGCCTTGAGTTCGACGAAGGCGATCGCACTCCCCAAATATCGCCCCAATTGCCCACCACTGAGAAAGTGTCACACTTGCGCTCACTGTCCAGATGTGCTTAGGTTCGTAAACCGGCCCGCTATCTAGGGAAGCGCCACTGATGCTATATTCGGTTTGCCCTGTGTCGGCTAGGGTGCGATCGTATGACACAAAGCGCTTTAAAGTTACTGATATGCCGCTGATAGATAGGGTTAGTTGCCGCATTGATAGAGGTATTGGAAACCAAGGCTAGGTTTCCTCTTTCTGTTCTTTTACCGATATACTACTGGTGACAACTCTCGCCGCTAACTGCAAGCAGTGTCATGGTGAGCATCTCAGATTCACAAATGAGACTTGCTGCTTCACAGGCTGGGTATCCCCTAAGCCTCCACAGCCAGGAATCGGTAGTCCAACCGACCCACGCTTTAAAAGGTTCAATGCTGAATTCCAATCGCGGTCAATGACCAATCCACAAGAACAACTATGAACACGGACGGACAAAGTTTTCTCAACTCTTTCACCACAACTTGAACAATTAATACTTGTCCCTCTAGGGTCAACTCCAAGTGTCAGCTTGCCGCGTTTTACCGCTACTGCTTGCATGATTTCCAGGAATGCGCCCCAGGCAACATCAAGTATTGACTTAGCTAGCCATGTTCTAGCTAATCCTCTAATGTTCAATGTTTCAAAAACAATCAAATCATAGGAGTTAACCAACCAATGTGCAACATGATAATGAAACTCTTTTCTTTGCCGAGCAACGTGCAAATGAGTAAGTGCAACCTTCTTAGCCTGTTTTTGGTAATTCTTAGACCCTTTGACTTTACGTGCAAGCTTGCGCTGTTGACAGGCTAACTTTGATTGTGCTTTACGGTAATACTGTGGCACTCCAATGCTTTGTCCATCAGCAGTAGTTAAAAACTTTTCTAAACCTACATCTATCCCAGTAGCAGTTGTGATTTTATCAATAGACAAAGCATCGGGAACAGTCTTGTCTTCCAAAGAAAAACTGCAATACCAACCATCAGCTTTACTTAAAATCGTTGCTTGCTTGATCTCAAAACCATTTGGTATCGGACGGTGCAAGATGACTTCAATTTCACCAATCTTGGATAATTTAAGAACGTTACCTGTCAGGTGTGCGCCTGCTTTAGGGTGGTTAACACGGGGAAAGGTAAAAGAGCTTATGTCACCATGCTTTTTAAATCGTGGTTTACCTCCCCTTTTTCCCTTCTTGTCAGGTATTAACCACCGCTTCCACGCCTTATCCAACCGCATTAAATTTTGCTGTTGGCACTCAGCATAGATACTTTTGTAGTCGGGGAATAGTTTTTTGGTTTGCTTGAGTTTGCTTGCTTGTGTATAGTAATCCGGTTTCTCAGGTATCTCCCCAATTGGTTCAGAGACTAAGCTGCATCGGTCAATCTGTGACCTTGTACGTCTTAACCAGTCCAATCTCTCCCCTAGCGCGTAGTTCCAGTGACGACGCAGCAACTCCCCCCAAGTTTCAAGAATGACAACTTGTTCAGAAGTAGGATTGAGTTTGAACTGATAAGTTAGTAGCATATAACTATTGTACAGCATTACTCCGTACTTTTGTATATGACTACTCGAATAGATATCAGGCTTCCAGAGCAAGAGTTGGAAATATTAAAAGCCTACTGCCAAGAACAAGATAGAACCCAAACCGAGGTAATACGTGAATTCATTCGTAGTCTTAGAAAGAAAATTAAAAACCAATGATTTGGTAAATACAAGGGTATCGAACCCTTGTATTTACCCCTTCTATCCCCCGACGCTCGAAGACTCGCTACCGCTTCGCTATCACCGCCAATTGGAGTACCAATGTGGCGGGAGTACCCGGAGGTTTAGATGCGATTGAAAATTGATCCGAACCGATGGGCAATTCAAGAACAATGGCAAGGTACGCATATATACGTCCGCGCTCAACATCCCGATGGTGGCTGGGAAACTGTAGAAATTTCGCTACTAGACAAGCCTTCTTTGCTATCTTGGCTCAAAAGCATGGGCGGCGACAACCGAATAGCTGAAAACTGTGTAGGCGCTCTCTTGGGGCATGGACACCTTCACGAAGACCCTCAGCCACACCCGCTTGCCGATAGAAATTAATACCGATGTACTGAGCTATCTGTCCTCGGAGGACAGATAGAATTGTTTACATACCTGACCCCATAACCTGTCCCCGTGACATCCTATTCATGAAATCTGCTGCATCATCCACAGGATTAGCAGTAGAAACGGTGAGGCTTCGCGGCGTGTTAGCTAATGCCATAATTGCACCTCTCAAAGCATCCAGTCTCTGCTCAATCCCCTGGTTCGCCATCTTCAGTGCCTCTACAAATTGATTACCACCGGCGGACTCGCGGGGCTGAATACTGGCTGAAGATACAGAGGCAGTTGTTTTATCCATTGGCGGCATATCAGCAATGGTAGATGTTGGGAATTTCGCCGATTGATTCGGCAGTTTCATGTTTTCACGCTGGCGCTGGTAGCCCTCAAAGATATTTTCTCCCGGCTTGAGGTCAAGCTTGGGCATCTGATTAATATCAATTCTTTGGGGAAGCGTGAATTGTGGCGAGAGAGTTCCTGCCTTATCTTCAGCAGTTGTCAGGCTCATTGGTCTATGAGCTTTTTCCCCAGTTTCTACCAAATCCAGTGCAGTACTGCGTTCGCGTCTTTTCTCACTAGCCTGAAAGTTTTGGTTTTCTGTGCCTTGGGTGACTTTCTGCTCTTGAGTCGAATTTGCAGCAATTTCCCCCTGATCATTAAGATTAGCTTGAGCGCTAGCAGCACGTAATGAGCTTAAGTTAACTTCTTTATCGGCAAGCTCTACCCCAGTTTTAGCCGTTTCAATAGCTTGTGGATCTTTTTTAATGATCGCAACTTTCAACGCCGCATCAGCTTCTAATTTAGATTTTTGGGCTGCAAGTTGATAGCCTTGGGCTTCATACAAAGCAATTTGGGCAGCAATTTGCTGGCGTTTCAGGTCATTTTCTAATGTCTTACGTTGAAATTCTTGCTCACGCGCCATGCTTGCTTGTTTTTCCAGGGCGATCGCTGTTTCAGTAGCCGCTTTTTTTTCTTTAATTTGCAACTCATATTTTTCTGGACTACCTCTTTGATATCCCATATCATCAAGTTGCTGTTTGATAGCCCGCTTAACTCTACCCTTGATTTTTGGGTCTTTGAGTTTTTCGACCAATCCTAAAGCATCACTAGTATCGGCGCTTTCATTTTCCAGAGGTGCGATCGCAATTTTCAGCACAATTATAAATGCGCGAGGGTGAAAGCGATGCCTTCGGCGAGCTGCGCTAACGCTCTTCTCAGCAGCCCTTGTTTAATCTCCGTCTTTCATCTCAGTCAAAGTTTTGTCAAGTCTATCGTTAGCTTCCTTAGCAAACTGGATGCATCGCACACTCGTGGCCATTCCCCCAACGGCAGTAAATGTTCCTTCTGGAACCTTGCCTGACAACAGTAATCCGGCTCCGATAAGGCTAATGCAAGCAGATAAAGCAGTGGCAGTTAGGGCAAGGTTAAAGCTGTAGCGTGCTTGGCGTAGGCGCTCTTGGGCAATGTAAAATTCGACTGGCTTATGACTCATAAATTTTGTTGTTTGTGTGTTTTGCTTCACACTTCCAATATCGAGCCAAAAACCTACAACCTTGACTACACAAAGATTGTGTTGTAAATCACTTGTGATTTCTCTATGATTGTCTGATGCCTTAGTTTTGATTGCCTAAGCGATCGCTTTTTCAATACCGTTATCAGATTATGACATACCTAAGCCTTGGCAGAAAAAAGAGGAAAATAACTATCACGGCATCTCTAGAAGGTGTTGAGGTAGCGGAAAATGCCTTAATCCGGCTAGGGTTTGATTCAAAAAGCAACTTTGCAAAATCTCAATTTTTAGCTCCCAGTACAGTTACAAAATTTTTCCAGCGTCAGCCAATTCAGCTTGATTCCTTTAAAAGGATATGTGAGGCACTGAAATTGAATTGGAGAGAAATTGCAGGGTTAATAGAAGAAAAACAACCAAGCCAGTCACCAACAAGTAGTTACAGCAACCCTAGTAGTGATGGGGTAGTAGAGCAAGTGCAACCAGAACACCGTAAAGTAACTGTAATAGATAAACAAACTAAAAAAACTAAAGCAGTTATCACCTTAGAAGGCAATATAGATTCGGTTCAAAACTGGGAATTTATTCAATCTGCTGTACGAGCATATCCAGGTGACACTATAGAAATTACTGATATCAAAGAAGGCAGCATCAGATTATTTGTCAAAGGCTCTCCAGAGGATATTGAGCGGCTTATATCTCGCATCAGATCGGGCGAACTAAAAACAGTAAGAGGTTTTCCTGTTGAAGATGTTCAAATTTTGAGTGAAAGTTCTGATGATGAAAGTGTCGAATCTAACAAAAAATGGCGTTTAGTAGAGGACATTGTTAATCAGCCAGTTGAGATGCGACAATTGAGCGGTGTCGACCTCAGTGATGCCGACCTGAGCGGTGTCGACCTCAGTGATGCCGACCTGAGCGATGCCGACCTGAGCGGTGCCGACCTGAGCGGTACCAACCTGAGACGTGCCAACCTGAGCGGTGCCAACCTGAGCGGTACCAACCTGAGTGATGCCAAGCTGATCCGTGCCAACCTGAGCGGTGCCAACCTGAGCGGTGCCAACCTGAGCGCTGCCAACCTGAGCGCTGCCTACCTGAGTGATGCCAAGCTGATCCGTGCCTACCTGATCCGTGCCAACCTGAGTGATGCCTACCTGATCCGTGCCAACCTAAGTGGTGCAAACCTGAGCCTTGCCTACCTGATGCGTGCCATCCTGAGTGATGCCAATCTGATCCGTGCCAACCTGAGTGATGCCAACCTGAGTGATGCCAACCTGAGCGGTGCCAACCTGAGTGATGCCTACCTGAGCCTTGCCTACCTGCGTGATGCTAACCTCAGTCATGCTAACCTCAGTCATACTAACCTCAGTCATGCTAACCTGAATGGTGCTAACCTAAGCCTTGCCTACCTGAGTGATGCCATCCTGAGCGATGTTAATTTGGAGACTGCTATTGTTGTGAACGCCTTATTTGGGAAAAGTCTAGGTCTTACAGAAAACTTGAGGCGTGACCTAGAGAAACGAGGTGCAATTTTTGGCGATCGCCCTCCAGTTCGGAGTCCAAGATAAGAAACATACCTGAAAAATTTTTCATAAGCTCTATCACAAACCATTCATCGCGGTCTGTATTGACAACTTGCCGATGACTGCGATCGCCTCACAAGTCAGAAAAATTCTACTCATTCTTCTGGCTCAACTAGGCAACGTCAAATTCAATTGTCGAAATGCTTAAGTAAATACCACCACTAAATCAATTTGTAGTGATACCAGTATGGTTTCTGCCTCAGCCTTGGATTGTCCCAATGGCAACATTTGAGGCTTTTTTTAGCTCCTGATTTAGTTTCAGCGCCGCCTTACTTATTCCCACGGCTGCTATCCCTGACTGAAGCTTGAGAAACTCAATTTGAGTCGATGAGTTTCAACACGCTGACTCAATAGTAAAATATGTTACTTAGGATCGTCAAGCTGTACTTTGGGATTGGGAATATAAGGGATAGAGAAAAGTAAAACCACCCCCCGCTTGGGAGTGGTGTGTTTATGATTATGTGAACACAAGTAATTATGCAGCTTTCAGGTCACTGGGCGTTGAACTTCTCACCAAATGACGGGTTATATACGTTAGTTACGAGCGATTGCGGTGTAGTTCTAATGCTGCATCCTCTAAATGTTTAATCACTTCTTCAGGGTTTGGTCTTTGCCGAAACATCCAGGCTGCAAGCGCTTCTAACAAGTCTTGAAAGGAAAAACCTTCTTGTTCTAGCAGAGTAATAAATTCTTCTACGAACTTGATTAAGCCCTCTCTTCTACAATCCCGCAGGGTGGTGCGGATACATAGCTGTTGCTCGGAATCAATCATGTTGTTCACTCTCTTCAAGTTGTTTGCTTAAAGCTGCTATCCTGCCGTGATGAAAGTCAATCTCATCTTGAATTTTGGTAAGGAGTTGTTCTGGTGTTAATGGCGTAATCTCAGATTCGGTGAAGTACTTGATGTCTTCAGCGTCCGCTTGAACATCAGGAAGTACACAATAACGCCAAGTTTGTTGGTATTGATAAGCGGGTTTGCTGCCAGCGTGATAGTATGTACAGCCAATAATTAACCCCTGTTTAACCCATTGCCCAAAATGATATTTCGGTGGCGTCCAATCATGTGGCATGGAGATTGAGAGTTTTTGAGGAGAAAAAGTCATAATTGTTCACTCTCCTGTTTTGATGAAACTTGGACTACTTCACTCAACTGCTCGTCAAGAACAACTAAATTTTTTTGATGAATCTGGGCAAGGGATTTTTCGTACTCAATTTCAGCTTGCAATTGTTCTAATGACGGCGGTTTAATCTCTGGCTCATGAAGTTGGTCGGTATCATAACCAAGGTCATCAAGCAGCACAGCGTAAATCCATCCTTTTCCTAAGTCGAAAGCCCTTCTTGTTCCTGGTGACTGATATTCAATCCCAATAATTCGACCTTGTTTAACTAACTGTCCGAAATGATATTTGGGCTGTGACCAATGACTAGGAAAGCGAATGCATGATTTTTCAGCAATAATTTCTGGCGTTTCTTCTGGCATAGCATTACCTCGTTTTTGATTGCAGCCGTTACACGCTAGGCGTAGGTTTTTAATCTTGTTGCTTCCGCCACGGGATAACGGAATATAGTGGTCAATGGTCAGCGTTTCTGGCTTCAGGTTATGCCCACACCAAAAACACCTCATCCCGTACTTGGCTATCAAGTGTGGGCGTTTACGGTCTTTTTGACCGTGGTACAGCCCTTTGTGCAAGCGCAGACTAACGCTCGATTCCATCTGGATGATGCTTTTTTCTAGCTGAGAGTGAAGCTTTGGCAAGTCCAAAAACTGTATCCACGGAGTAAGCATTTACCCAAGCGTAATTAACCAAGCCATCTAACACTTCATCAAATGTGAAACCTTGGTTTTCAAGAAAGGTCATAACTTGAGCGGTTGTGCTGCATACAAAATCATGCCTCTGTTCTTTGAGTGCGATGTCAAGCGAAATAACAAGCTTGTTCATGCTTCCTTCCTCCCCGTGCCTCGATAAGTGCATTCTTCGGTATTCTTAGCAAGAGTTGGAAGGGTAAAAAAATGCACGAGAAATAAGGCAGCGCTTGCAGCTGCTAAGAAGTTTTGTAGTTTCATAAAATTCTGTGTTGTAAAACTTTAGTAGGCTATGCTTTGACTGAAGCAGGATGTGTTTGTTGAATGTGCATCATCCACTGCTTAATCGCCCCTAGCTCCTCAAATTCTGGACTAACCACGCTGCTTACGTGTAAGGCATAGCTGTTTTCGGCGTGATTAGGGTGGTCTGTTTTATCAGCAGCCCAAGCCAAACACATAGTTTTTATAAGTTCATCAACTATATGTGGTTCAAGCTGGCTGGGACGTTCAACACCTTGAGATTGCAGCCACTCCACAATCAAGTCTCGTGGATAACCCAAAACCTCACGAACAAGCTTTACCCGTAAATCTTGCGGATGAACTGCTGAAGTCTTGGATGCCGGTGCCCCGTCACGGGCTGAATTTTTTAGCTGCAATCGTCCCCTACTTTCAGATTTCTTTTCTGACGCGGTGTTACCGTCGTTATCCTCATCAGCTGCTACAGAAAGAATTGCACACAAGCTATGGTGATTGGGGCGAACGACATAATAATGGTCATTTTCACAGTTATGAACCACAAACTCATCCCCATGCTGTTCTAATACTTCAACCGTTGCGGCTCGTTCAGAGCGTGTTGTCAATACTTGAACTTGGCAATGCAAATGATTCGTTAACGTGCCTGCAACATACTGTGATTTCACCCAATCAGTCGCCTCACAGTAAAGCGAACTGCGGTAAACCTCAACTCCCGCAACAGACACATACCAAGGGTTTTGCTCATTAAAAGCATCATGAGACAGTTCGGCAATCACAACACCTTTCACTTGTGCTTCAAAGTTGTAAAAGCCGTCAATGTCAGTGAAATTTACGTCATTAGCAGAGAGTGCTTGAATAGTTTGAATTGTGTAAGTCATAATGAAGTGGTTCCATCTTTATGGTGGGTTTTTTACAAAAGGCGATCGCACTTGATTGGTAGTCGGGCGATCGCTTTTTGGTGTCTATATTTAGTGTATTGTTTTTACGATACAATGTCAAGCACTATAAGGTACAATACACTCAATACCTTGCAATACAAATTCAACAAGAATAAATTAAAGGTATGCAGTATTGAAAAACCTATGGCCACCAAAAGACAAAGGACTTTTATCTCGATTGAGGTAGACCCTGAAACTAAAGATGCTTTTAACAAAAGACTGGGACAAGAAGGGAAAACAGTTACGGGCGTTCTCAAGCAGTTCATCGAAGACTATCTGAGCAAAGAGGAGTCCATCTCCTCCCCGCAGGAATTAGCAGAGGTTATTAGGCGATTAGAAATGGTTGAGAAAAAAGTAGGTATTGAAAATGCCCAATTGCTGGGGGAATTAGTCGCCTGAGAGAGGAAAACGAATCTCTCAGGCAGACCTACAACCATTTACTAGAGTTACTCAATAAACAAAAACCCGCTTCCCATGAGGCGGGTTAGATATTTTTATGGGTTAGTAGACTATTACAATACAGGTAACGTATAATCGATACATAAAAGCGATCGCACTTGGACAAAAAGTGCGATCGCTCTAAAAACAAAAAACCTGTAGTGACTACTACAGGCGAATTTACAAAAAAAGTATATGTCAGTCTATCCTGGATGTGTTTTTTCTAAGGCTTGTAAAGTTTGCTGGATTTGGCCTTGTTTAATCAAACCCCGCGACCTTCTCCCAGCATCAACGGCTTGACGCATTAAAGAATGACCCTCGACATATTTACCAAGGCGTATCAATTCAATTCCCCTGCTACTGAAATCTTTAACTTCAGAAGCAATAGTTAGTAGCCGTTCTTTATCCATTTGTTTGCTCTTGAATAACTATGATGATTGATTCTGCTTCTTCAAAAAGTCTTTCGGCTCTTGCCTCCAACAGACTAGCGTCAGCATAATTTTCAATCTGCATTGCTTTCTCATATTCGGCGTACAAGTCGAATACTATCTCTTGCAACCTGTTATAAGCGTCAAGCAATGCTGTAACTGTTGTCTGTTCCATACTTATCTATTTTATCGAGATTAGGCAGAACTATGTGACTTGTAGCGATCGCCATAACTAGCGATCGCTAAAGCTTAATTTTTGATTAATCAAACCGCTATTCATATCCCCGACAGCAGTTGGGGTCAATTTTATTTGCCTATATATAAGGAGATAAGGCAATGAACCCAGAATTTACGCTTGAACTTGCCCAGCAGTTACACGACAGCAACCAGATTATAGATTTTGATTGGGCTTGGCAGGTGCTTAGTTATAGCACCAAGGGCAATGCTAAACGAATGCTGACTGGATACTTTGAGCGAGACTTTGATTACTTCGTGCAATCTCCAGAAGAATCGCCAGAATCCTTGCCCTATGAACTTTTTATCATTAATGATAAAAACTCAAAAACGGGTAGACCTACAGAAAAAATCTACTTAACAGTGGAGTGCTTCAAAGAAATGGGGATGCTGTCCAAGAGTGAAGAGGGTAAGCAGATCCGCAAATATTTTCTGACTTGTGAAGCGATCGCTAAACAATCAGTTAAGGTGATTCCACAATTGCAGCAGCAAATTAACCAGTTGCAGCAGAACTTTGAGCTACTCCAATCCCAAGTACAAAATCTCCTACCCATATCAGCTGATTTCATACCGCCTGGGTGGGATGCGGATGTCTGGGAGAAGTTGCCGCCACAGGATAAACGACATTTTCGGTTTATGTTCCGCCGCCGTCGGTTCCGTCCTGGTAATGAAACTGACTTAATTGCATTGCCTGCTATGAATAATCACTCTTTAAGACTTCAGCAAAGGGCTGAGGTTGAACGACTGATCAGTGAGGTATCAGAGGAAGAAAAACAGAGATTTGACGCACTCAAACAGCAGGTTTTGAAGCAATATCGCTCATGGGGAGGTGAGTCATGACCACAGCATTAAAATCAATCAGTGGTGGCAAACAACAGACTAAAAAACCACCCTCAGAAGAGAAAACAATCAGGCCGCACTGCAAAATTTCAATTGAAGATGCTGATTGGGTACTTCAGCAAGTCCCCTCTGTTCAGCAGCTGTATCTGGAGTGTATTAGAGCAGAGCAGTACGGAGGTGCTGCTCATGAATTAAAAACCAATCTGACATACAAATCTTTTCAGAAAGCCAGCGCCGTTCTCTCTGCTCAGGGCTTATTCCAGTTTGAAGAATTATTTGGCCGATTGCCTTCTGGTAGACCTGGCTTGATTGGGTATCGCGTTCGTAACTTGCACGGTTATTACAATCGCTTTTATTGGGAATCGTCCACGTCTGAAGAAACCAATTCTTGTGACGAAAAAGCTGTCCACGCCGGGGAGGAAATCAACCAGCCCGGACGGAATGAAAACCACCCCAAAGTGGAACAAATCCACGCTCCCACGGAATCATTCCAAAAGAATGGTCAAAAAAGTGAGGAATTGCAAGGGTTACAAAAACCTAACAACGTTTCTAACTACCCGTTAACTACCTACCAACAACCAACTAAGGTTGTTGGTATGGTAGTTGGTTCTGACGCGCCAACTGAAAATTCGCGTGTAGATGAAACGGCTCACGCACCCTTGGGGGGTGCGTCGCCTCAGCCTGTCTGCATCGTGAAAGAGAAAGAACAAGAATCGCCGACGGTGATGGACTGTACGACGCGGCGAAGAGTGGATGATGCACCAAGTCAATTCACAACGTTTACAGCAGAGAACCAGAATTCTGGTGTTGAGCCGAAAGACTGTCATGTTCGCGCAGCGTCTCGTAGAGAAGGTGTTTGTTCCGCCGCGCCTGGCGTGCCGGCTTTACAAAACCTTACAAACAGCGAGATATTGAATATTTTAGATGCTGCAAATCAGGGAGTTTGTCCCGACAAAGGGGCGATCGCAGCCCTGCTAGAAACACCTCATTCTCGATCACTCATGGCTGCGATTACTAATAACCCACAGTGGGGCATCAATTTGTCAGATTATTCTACAGTCCCGCAACAAATAGCTCAAAATTCTAAATTGCGCGAGCAACGGCTCTCAAGACTTAAATCCTATGCAGCGATGGGGGAATGTCCGCCCGACGAATTTCTGCAAGAATGCCTTAGTGACCCAGTACTGAAGATTCACTATGCACGAATGGCTTCGCTTAAACTTTGGTAACTATTTTCATGCAAAAATAAGCAATATCTGATGATTCCTGAATTTAAAGCGGTGAGCGTGTAGTAAAATTTGCTCACCTCCGTCAAATGGAATATGGCTGAAGACTTCTCCCATAAAAATCTTCGAGGACGCAACTTCAAAGGTAGGAAAGACCTTGCGGGTGCAAACTTTAGCTATACCGACATCCGAGGAGCAAATTTCACCAATGCTAATCTGACAGGTGCAAACTTCAGTCATGCCAAAGCAGGACTGCAACTGCGTTGGGTAATTTTTCTAGTCTTTGTCTCGTGGGTGTTGTCGGGACTGTCAGGATTTTTATGGGCTGTCTACGGTTCTATGGTGTCACTAATATTTGACATTTCCAGCTTAAGTAATCGCTTAGGTAATCATATTACCGGCTGGACTGTCTTAATCATATTAATTGCCTTTTTCTTCGTCACAATTCACCAAGGAGTAACAGCTGGTTTAGGAGCCGTAGCCGTAGGCATAGCCGTAGGCATAGCCGGAGTCGTAGGCGGAGCTGTCGCCGGAGCCGTAGACGGAGCCGTAGCCGGATCCGTAGCCGGAGTCGTAGGCGGAGCTGTAGCCGTAGCCGTAGCCGGAGTCGTAGGCGGATCTGTAGCCGTAGCCGTAGCCGGAGCCGTAATCGGAGCCGTAGCCGTAGCCGGATCCGTAAGCGGAGCCGTAGCCATGGCCGGAGCCGTAGCCATGGCCGTGGCCGTAGCCGTAGCCGTAGCCGTAGCCGTAACGTTATTTAGTATCTACATCAGTTGGCGAGCGATGAAAGGAGATCAAAAGCACTCCTTGGTTCGTAATATCACGATCGCCTTTGCTGCAACAGGAGGTACGAGTTTTCGTGGCGCTAACTTAACGGGTGCTGATTTCACCCAAGCTACGCTCAAAAGTACAGATTTTAGAAAGGCTATCCTTACTACTACCCATTGGCATCAAGTCAAAATGCTTGACCGTGTTCGTCCTGGCTCGACTTACCTTAAAAACTTACAAGTACGTCAACTGCTGGTTGCAGGACAGGGACAGGACAAAAACTTTGACGGTCAAAACCTCCGAGGTATCAACTTCAAAGAAGCTAAACTAGCAGATGCCAGCTTTATTGGTGCTGATCTCAGTGAAGCCAATTTGCAAGATGCCGATTTGTCAAGAGCAAAACTCAAACAAACGCAACTAGACGGCACAGATTTAACAGGTGCAACACTTACAGGAGCGTACATTGAAGATTGGGGGATTACAAATACAACTAAATTGCATGGGGTGAAGTGTGAATATGTCTTCATGCGCGTCGGCACAAAAGAAGACCCTGACCCCCTCCGCAAACCTGATAATAAACAAGAGAAATTTGCAGACGGGGATTTTGGCGACTTTATCAAGCCAATTTTTGACACCCTCGACCTGTACCATAACCAAGGGGTTGACCCAAGAGCGATCGCAATTTCCTTTAAGGAATTAGCAGAGAACCACCCTGATGCCGAATTAGAAATTGTGGCAATGGAGAAACGGGGACAGGATAAGTTTTTACTTCGTGCTAAAACTGCTCCTGAAGCTAATAAATCTCAACTTAGTCAAGAATATTTTGAAATTTATAATCAACTTAAAGCTTTAGCAGAACAAGAATTAAAAGCACTGATGGCAGAAAAAGATAGCAGAATTCGTAGTTTAGAAACTATGGTAGTGACAGCGTTACAACGACCTAGCTTTTATGCTGAAACTTATCAGAATCAAGGAGATACTATGTCACAAAGTTCTAAAAAACAATCTACTTTCAATTTACAAAATGCTCAATTTGCTGGAGGTCTTGTAGATGCTGAAACAGTTAATGCTGAACAAATAGGCGGCAATATAATCAACTATGCTGACAAACAAAACTTAGCTGAAGCAGCGTCAGAAATTCAACAACTATTAAATCAACTTCAAAATCAAGGATTAACCACTGAAGACGCTCAACAAGAAGCCGCCCAGGACTTGGCAAAGAAAGCTAATAATGACCCCACAGTTTTAGGCAAGTTGGTTAAATGGGGACAGTCATTGAGTGATACTGCCGCTAAAACAACTGTAAGTGAAGCTGCAAAAGAAGTTTTCAAGATAGCACTGAGACTATCGGGTATACCCATACCATAATTTTTAACTATGACTATGTGAGGTTGGCTTCGCCCTCCTCGCTATCTGTCCACCGTGGACAAATAGAATTTGCCGAGTAAAAGATTATCTACTCTTGGTACGACTTTGGACACTTGCGATCGCGCTTTGCACTGTGTCACCAGAAAACAGGTAAAAATAAGCTTGATAGAGTAGTTAAAATTCTTAGCTAGCAAGCTGATCGCCAAAATCACTATAGTTGGAAAATTTTTCAACTTTCACCGTGTTATGGTCGGGTTGTTTTCACTTATTTAGTCCCACCCAAGCCCTAGTACAGGGTAGTCATCTGCATCATCTATGTAATTGGCTAATTCATCTCTATTATCCCAGTACCACTCTTCTAGTTCAGTTATAAACTGGCCTAATGTCGGCCAATTTGCATAGCCAACCCAAGTGAGTTTATCCCATTTTTGCTGATTAGCACGCCAGTTAAAGTTGTGTTTGTGATGGCTGTCTAGGTGTCCAGAGTTAACAACAAAGTAGTCATCTAGGTTATCGTATCGAAAAATATTGCTTAACCCCTGCACCGACGCATTGTAAGCATAAGAAACAGTTTGAATCACGGGGCTGTCGTCAGAATTGCTTAAAACATCTAAAAATTTGTCTACTGTTATCAGTATTTTCCCTCTACAGCCTATTTCACCCTTGAGGCGAATCTGAGGGACATTTTTACCCGAAACATCATCAAGGCGTCGCCAAGATCACGGGCTAACCACAACTCCCAACGATCGCTAACCCAAAAACAATGTTTTCTATCGCGGTTATTGATAAAATTTTCGTGCTATAGGTAGATTGAGAAATGCATCATAACCTTAACCTGTCACCAATGCTCCGTCAGAAGCTCATGCGTACACTAGGAAGAACCGCGGTCGGCATCGGTGCTGCGTTGTGGCTGGCCGTTGGTACCGTCGCAGCGCAGCCCTTCCGCGCGCCTAGTCTTGCAGCGGGGTCCGGCGGCACCCGTCCGCTCAAATACGTGTCGATGGGTAGCTCCTACGCCGCCGGACCCGGCGTCGGCAGACGCGATGGGCAGAGCCGCGGGTGCGACCGGTCGCTCTCCAACTACGCGCATCTGCTGGCGGCGCGACGCGGCCTGAACCTCGTGGATGTCGGCTGTTCCGGCGCGACCACGGCCGACATCCTGCAACGCTCGCAGGACGGCTTCCGCCCCCAGATCGACGCGGTGGACGCCGACACCCGCCTGGTCACCGTCACGGTCGGCGGCAACGACGTCAACTATGTCGGCAACCTCCTTGGCTACACCTGCCGCCACACGGGCGGGGCGAACTGCAAGATCGTATCCGATGCGGAGGTGGATCAGCACTTCCAAGCGTTGCCCGGCTCGCTGCGCCGGGTCGTTGCCGAGGTGCATCGGCGCGCGCCCAAGGCACGCCTAGTGATGATCGGCTACCTGCCCGTCCTGCCGGGATCGGGGATGCCAGGCTGCGCGGCCGTTCCGCTCAGCCTGTCCGACCTCCGGCGGATGCAGGCGATCTACTCACGCCTGACGCACGTCATCGGCGGCGTAGCGCAAGAGACGGGCACGCCGGTGGTGCGCTCCTCCATGATCGGTTCCGACCATGACGCCTGCTCCGCCCAGCCCTTCGTCGCAGGTTACCAGCCGCCCGCCACCCCGGGCTGGCCGGGTCCCGTGCCCTACCATCCCAACCAGGCCGGCATGAACCGGCTCGCCTCCGCCCTCGACAAAACGCTTGGCGCAGGACTGGACCTATCGCTCGATAGTTGAGCGTGAAACCCGGGGCGGTCCATGACGGTCAACGGCCGCCTCCAAGGCGCGAGGTCGCCGGCAACACTTCAAGGGCAGTCCGGCCGATTTGGCGAACCACCGCCTCCGACGGTTCTGTCGCAAAAAAACATTTCAGAACCAACAATTGACTCTCAGTAGACCGAAAAGTTTTGCGATCGCTAAAAAATAGTAGTCTGTGATACCGTTTATTCAGGAATGTACAAAAGCTGATTTCGAGAAATGAGTTATAAGCTGAACTTATAGAAAGAGTGGCAAAACGACCAAAATCAGCCAGATGGTAAACAAGCTTCGCAGGCTACCCCATACTCGCGGTCTACGGCTTGACGTAAAAATTCAAGCATCTGTTTGAGCGTAAATAGGTGAGCTATTTCCGACAGCAGCCCCACGCCGTCCCGTTCGCGGAGCGTTCCGAAGGAAAGGGCGGCGCGGGGAGTATGTCACAACTCAAGTGCGATCGCTTACGCCATCGGATCTTCGCGTCCAATGCCAAGCGATCGCAATGTTTAAGAATCGCTCTTTTGGTTTGAGCGGAAATGGATGCGAGGGGTTAAGGGCGATCGCAAGCGTGCAGATCATGAAGCGGGCTATATATCTGCTGAAGCATTTGGCGGAAATGGATGTTGGCGGATGAGGGGGATCGCAAGTTTCTGACAAACGCCAAATTTTGAGCGCCGCCGGATTGCGGAAATGGATGTTAGCGGGTGAGAGCGATCGTAAGAAGAGCATACTGATCTGCCGTGAACGGCGGAAATGGATGTTAGGGGCGATCGCTAAATATTCATGCATTTTTTCGGTAGCTGTACTGGAGGAGTATTTCTTGTAAATACAGTAAAAAGGAGGTGTTATTTTATTCTCAGAGTTTTCAGTATGCACCGTCTCGCAAGTTTTATCACTGCCGATTCTAACTCCAAGATTTTAAACTGCACTGCAAAAAGGTTTTATGTAACTGCTGTATTGTTAACAGTATTTTCTACGTTGGTTGCGGGATGCTCTACAGAAGGAAAACAAGCTATATTGCCATCCCCAACACCACATACAGCCACGAATCCCGTACCCACTTTAGAGCAAACGACGCTTCAAGCCTCAGCTAAAGCTCAACCATCACCGCAAGCAGATCCTTATCCAGATGCAACAAGTATTGCAATTGGTGCAGCAACTATTAGCCAGTCTGCTCAATCATCAGACGATTGGAAATTAGTCGCGCAAATGTGGCTCCAAGCGATCGCTTTGATGCAATCTGTGCCAAGCACCAGTTCAAACTATGCGTCTGCTCAAAAGAAGGTAGCAGAATATCAGAAGAATTTACGATTAGCAAACAAACAATCTATTAAGCCAGTAACTTCAGTTGTTGCAACTGCTCAACCAGTAATTCAGCAAGCATCCTTTTCGAGTGTAATTAGCATTTCTAGACCGTCAGCACCCACTATTGCTGCAAAACCTCGCCCATTAACCACTATTGCGCCTGTCCAATCCCAGGCTATAGCATCCAAGCCCAAGCAATTAACTTTTAAAGACAAAGAGCATACGCTTGAGGCATCTGCTAAAGTCTTTATGAATGAATATTTTGACCAGACCATAAATAAGGGGATGAGAGGTGAAGTTTATTCGTGTGCAAAAACACCTGAGCTTTCGTCTTCTCTCTACTCACCACAAAGTGCAACAATTTTAGAGACATGGGTTGCTTTAGATGGCAGCACGGCTACGGTTACAGCTAGGATTGAATCTAGTACTGGAGATGGAACACCAATTAGGCAAAATTGGCAATTCGCTCTTGTAAAAGGTGACACGCTTGCCGAAAAACAAATGTTAAGTGATTCAACGGATGCATACAAGTACTCTAAAACTAAATACGGTGGCTGGTGCGTAAAGCTTTTGACGGAGGCTTAAATCAGATAGCTATCTGTCCTCGGAGGACAGATACAATTGTTTACATCCCCCCTGCCATTACTTGACCGCGTGACATCCTATTCAACAAGTCCGCCGTGTCATCCACAGGGTTAGCAGTAGAAACCGTGAGACTACGCGGCGTGTTCGCCAATGCCATAATCGCACCTCTTAACGCATCCAGCCGTTGCTCAATCCCTTGGTTTGCCATCTTTAGCGCCTCTACAAATTGATTACTACCGGCTCCCTCACGCGGCTGAATGCGATCGCTCGATACAGAGGCAGTTGTCTTATCAATTGGTGGCATATCGGATGCAGCAGAATTGGGGAATTTTGCCGATGCACTTGGTAACTTCATGTTTTCACGCTGGCGCTGATAACCTTCAAACAAGTTTTCTCCCGGCTTGAGGTTAAGGCTGGGTATCGGATCGGACTCGAAACTTTTAGGAAGCGCAAAGCTGCTGCTACCGGGGATACTCCCCGGTGGCAGACTTTGCGCCAACACGGGATTAACCCTTCCTGCCTTGTCTTCAGCCGTTGACAAACTCATTGGTCTATGAGCTTTTTCCCCAGCTTCTACTAAATCTAAAGCAGTTTTGCGTTCGCGTCTTTTCTCACCAGATCGCAGGCCTAGTGCTTCTATCCCTTGGGCGACTTTCTGCTCAAGAGTAGAATTAGCAGCAATTTCAGGCTGATCATTAAGGTTCGCTTGGGCGCTGTCTACGCGCATTGAGCTTAAATTAACTTCTTTATCAGCAAGTTCGACCCCAACCTTAGCTGTTTCAATTGCTGCGGGATCTTTTTTAGCTACGGCAACTTTCAGAGCCGCATCAGCTTCTAATTTAGATTTTTGGGCTGCAATCTGATAGCCCTGAGCTTCATACAAAGAAATTTGAGCAGCAATTTTCTGGCGTTTCAGGTCATTTTCTAGAGTCTTGCGTTGAAACTCTTGCTGGACTGCCATGCTTGCTTCTTTTTGAAAGGCTGCGTCCTTTTCAGCTACCGCTTTCCTCTCTTTAATTTGCAGTTCGTAATTTTCGGGAGTACCTCTGTCATATCCTTTGTCGTCAAGTTGTTTAAGAATCGCTCTTTTGACTCTACCTTTAGTATGTTTGTCTTTAAGCTTTTGTACTAAGTCCAAATCATCATCCGCATCAGTTTTTGTGTTTTCAGCAGAGCTAGTTGTAGCATCAGATACTGCCTTGGATAGGCTGTTGCGCGATTGTTCTAGCTTGACGGTTCGATCCAGACTTTGATTATAAAGTTCAAGTTTTGCCTTAGATTCATCAAGCTGACTTTGTTGCTTTTTAAAGCGATCCTCTTCGGCTTGCACGACGCGCTGGATACTATGCTCAAAGTTTTCGCGGTACTTCTCCTCTCCCTCAATTTTGAGCTTATTAAGCTGTGAATCTAAAGCAGCTATTTCGTCTTTGGCATCCTTTTCATTCTTGACACGCGATTTGATAAAGCTGATCCTGTCAACCGCTTCTTGTTGATCAAGTTTGTTTTTACCGAGTGCTGCTTGGTCTTGGGCTTCGGGGGTTAGTCCTGCCGCTAAAAGTCCCTTATCTATTTTAGTTGTCGCAATGGTTTTGTTTGTGGAGATATTACGGTCAACAATGGCACGATATTTCTCCTCACCCGCAATTTTTAGCTCAACTAACTGTTCTTTCAATGGAGCGATCGCCTGAGTTGCATCCTTTTTGCTACCGATGCGCGACTTGAGAAAATTAATGCGATCGCTTACCGCTTTTTGGTCGATTTTGTTTTTTTCTAAATGTACATTCGCAGATTAAATGTCGGTGTTCGCAACTTAATGTCGAATTTCGCAGTTTGCTGTCGTTTGTACGCAAATAACGCTTTTGAGCCATTATTGATGCTATTAGCAAATTAATGTCGCTCAAAAGCACATTTTTTAGCCAATAAAATATTCATTGTTAGGCAGGCGCTCCTTTCAACCCTCCTGTCAAACTTCAAGATTATAAGTTTTAAAAACGAACAAAGCTCACTAAATTATTACTCATTTCTAATTAGAAAGCTGTGAGCTTTGTTCAATCCTAAATCAATTGTTTTTAGTAGGGGAATGCTTTCAACCGACCCCTAGCCGGGATGGTTGTTGAAACCTTTCTGCAATCGGAAATTCCCCAGGATCTGCAATAACTTTCAACCCACCCCTAGCCGGGATGGTTGTTGAAACCCCATACTCGGACTTCAACTGCTGCCATGTAGTTAACCCTTTCAACCCACCCCTAGCCGGGATGGTTGTTGAAACAAGTCCACTACTTTCCCACTTTCTCAATAGAAACTTCTTTCAACCCACCCCTAGCCGGGATGGTTGTTGAAACAATTGACCCTCAGATAAACTGCGGAATTGATCTTTCTTTCAACCCACCCCTAGCCGGGATGGTTGTTGAAACTCTTGATTCACTGCTGATTCGACCGGAAGTGAATCTTTCAACCCACCCCTAGCCGGGATGGTTGTTGAAACTTCACCGTAATCATGCTCTGGATGTAGCATATAGAGACTTTCAACCCACCCCTAGCCGGGATGGTTGTTGAAACTCGACCCGTCTATACCCTTATTAGTACAGGCTTCCAAACTTAAATTTGGCAGCGAAAGTACATAAATGGTTTTTCGTTCCTCTGACTAGAGCTTATCTTCATGTCTAAGAGACTGAAATTAAGGCCGGACAAAGGTTTTAATTTTTGGCGGGACTCCAGGGATTTTGCCCCCGCTTCGACACGCCAAAAAAATATTTGGAGAGTTCCCCCGACGAAGGGGGTGATTCAGTAGCCACCACTGAGGTAATCCGCACCGTTGCTAGAACGGTTAGAGCTTAATAAGCCTTACTTCTTATTGCAGGGAGCGCACCTATCCTGTCTTGCGACAGCAGCATCAGAAGCGGGCAGCTACCAGGGCCAGAAAGCAAAACGGTCTGACAACCGTCAAACTAACCCAGATTTTTTACAGATTAGCTCCGAAAAGCATGAACTGCGGCGCTATTATTTCTATATTATATTTTCAAGGTTCAGTATTTCAACTAAAGCACCTCAAGTTAGCGCTGTTGATAAGCAAACAAAGCTAAATCTCTGGCTTGTTCGTGTTTAGTGTCTCTAATTGGCTGTGGCCCCATTTCAATAGATATTCCAATTTTTGCAGCTTGGATTTTAATACTCTCGATTAATCGACCATAGCTCCAGCGATGGACGCTGACAAGATAATCTTTGGCATAGTTTTGTTGACCTTCCTTGTAACCTGGAATTTTTTTCTCTGCTCTGGCTTGAACTTCGCTTTGAATGATTTCTCGCATATCGCTGAGTTTGGGTAGAACAATGCTGCCAGCAGAGTAAGTTTTTGCGATCGCAACAATCGCATCTGCCAGTAATCTATCAACATATTGTCCTAACTCTGATTCACCAGATGAATTTGGCGCGTTTTGTTTCTGAGCTTTGTGGCGTTCGTGTGAAAGGCGTTGCTGTTGCTGTCTTTGGCGGTTGAGAAGATTATAGTTGTCACCGAGTAGTTGTTTAACGCTGCGATAAGTCAAAACTTTATTGTTGGCAGCATCTACCACAGCAACTGTTGCTGGTTTATCTAGACCTAAGCCTACACCAACCAGAATATTAGATTTTCCTTGATACAGAGGTTTACTGGGACGGCCAGGGAAGGGGTTGTTAAGTTTACGCCTCGTAGTTAACTCTTTTTTTAGACGAGTTACCTGGTTCTTCTTTAAACTACCTTCTTGTTCCATTTTGCTGATAGTTTTTTCAGGCTGATTGATTTTCTCAGAGCGAACTAGTTCTGTTTCCTCTTGTGTCCACAAACGTGTTTCTATAGAACATTGAAGAATTAAGCGGTGAACCGTCCACGGCTTACCTTTACCTTTTCTTTCCTGCCAAAGCAGACGTGCAGAACGGAGAATAAACAATGCAGAAGAATATGTTTCATCGTCATCATGCCAAATTTGCCAGTCTTGACAGAAACGTTGAAAATAATGAAGCTGGCGAGAATCACAACAAACATAAAATTCAGGATTCTTGATTTCTTCCTTCAAACCATTAAACTTGACAAAGATACGATCTTTTTTGCTTTGTAGGTTCAACCAATTTACATCTCTATTGGAAGAGCATACCATTGTGAAATAAACATACTTAATTAAGTTGTATGTCCTTAATTTTAAAGCCAAATTCAAAAAATATATTTGCCCTAATAGTATTATTACTCTCTTAGTTTCATCATCAATATAATTGGTAAACCAATCCAAATCTGTATTTGTTTCATAATCAATAGGATATGGCATATAGCTATTTGCTTTTAAGAAGCTAGCTTGCCAAGACTTTGCCTCGTCTTCATTTAAAGGGACTTTTTTGGTCGCCTCTTCTAAAGTTACTAACCATTTTTCTGCTGTAATATCTCGACCTTTGGGTTTCTGACTTTTGATTTGGTTTCTTAAGCGTTCAATTTCAATTTCTTTTTTACGTTTATTTTTAGCATATTGTTGAGGGTCTTCATCAACTTTACTGACCTGACAGTTATTTTTAAGCAGATATGCAAGCGCACACTTGGATAGGCAGTCTTCCGTTTTATCGTAAGTATCAAATAACCCATTAAAAAGTGTGGTATTTGAATATATTTCTTTATTTTTTTTAGTCTTCTTGGCTTTTTTTGTTTTGGATTGCTTATTTTTCTCCTGACTGAACTTGGTTAAAAACGAATCTAAAATTTCAGTAGCTTTGGCGCGAATTACATCTAAATTGCATTGACTTTCTTGCTGTAATTCTATATCGCTTTTCAACATATTTAACCAACGCTCTTTTCCTTCTATTTGGCGCTGTCGTCGCTTTTGTAAGGCGAACCAAGACTTATAAATTTCTTTGACTAGAGTAACTGCTGATGCGTAAAAACGACCTGGCTGGTCAGCAAAACGCTCTTGTATTTCGAGAGAATTGCATATTGTCTTGATAGTGTCTTTAGGTACTTGACCTTTTTCTAACCAAGTCTCGAAATTAGGATGCTTGTCTAGCTGTTCCAATAATTCGTTAATCAGTGGTGTGTTTTTCTCAGCCATCAGTTTCCACAAGAGGCGAAGAGTTGCTTCATGAGCGACGAGACGACATTGAATAGTGATAACACTCATATTATTTCCTACTAACTTACAATCTCATTCAGACGAACTGCTTCATAAATTTCGGAAATACTATTCCGAATCTCAACTCTCATGGCTTTGGCTTTTGCTCGAATTCCTTCCGCATTTTCTTGTACATAAGTTAGATGAGTATTAATCTTGGTGACATAATCTAAAGATGACTGAATTCGCTGAAGCTGGGCTTCTATAACTGTATAATCCAGTTGAGAGTTAACGATCTGCTGAGATGCCAACTGTTGGCGAATAATCAAAAATTGGATAGCGACATTTAATAGTTCATGTGTAGTAGCTACCCATAAACCCTGTTCACATATCCCTTGCCCCCATTCACCAATTTCGTGAGCTAAACCATCACGAGTGCGACTTAGAAATATAGCAGTATTTGCTCCACGCTTTTCCATAGCTGTGCTTAATTGCTTAGAAATTTTTCCTCGACCCCATCGTTTAGATTCTCGGTTTCTCGCTTCAATAACTATTGACATTTCTGTTAGTGCTATTGAGTTTGCACTCAGCTTGATGAGAATATCTCCAGGTTCTTTATCATTACCAACATGAGAAACCTCTGCGCCATAAAGCTTTGACCAATTTTGTAATTCTACAACCACAGCTTCTTCGTAAGTTGCTCCTTTAGCAATAGTTTGCTCCAGAACAGACTCTACCACCTCTTTTTCTCGAATTTGTTTAGCTAATTGATCTACTTCGCTAGCTAATGGTTTAACTGCTTCCTCAACCACGGTTTTAACGGCTTTAACTAAAGTTCCATTTTCTGTTATGACATTATTTAACGCCTCTAGAAATACGCCTTGTACCGAGCCAGAATACTGAGGATTTAACAAGTCCTGCAACTTCTTCATCACGCCGCCAAGAGTTGAAGTCTCTTTCGAGGTGTCAATCTCCTGTTGAAACAATATTCTCACTCCTTCTAGTTGTTCGGTGAGAACTGCTTTGGTTAAATTAATTTGGTTTTGTATTAGAGCAAATACTTGACCATCATCTGTACTAAGTTGACTGATTAATCTTTGCTCAAGGGTTTCAGGTATAACCCCAACCGCTTTAGAAATATCAACAAGCAAAGACTCAAACTGTCGCTTCACAAATTCTGTGTCAGTAAGAGTTTGAACTCTTTGGAGGCAAAAGAATCCTACTTCAAAAGCATTTAGGCAAGCCTTTTCTTTTTCTGATTGTGGAAGAAGTTGCAGGTAGTCTATAGCTTCACGTAGGGGGATTTCCAAATCACGGACGAAAATACAATTATCCATTACCTCGATTGTGCAAGGATTTTTGCTGATTTCAACGGTGCTGATTGAATTCATTAGACCTCTTGCCTGTTCCAATTAGTACTTCTGTATCTCAGCCTAAGATTAACCTTGTAATCAGAGCAAGCGGTTTTTGGCGCAATTGGTAGTGAGTAGCGATCACCTCTGACACTTCAACTTGCTTTCAGAAAGGTTACTTCTACCCAATAAAAGAGCAGGCACAGGTATTATATACCCTCGCTTATTCTTGAGGAAAGTCAGAGGGCAAGGTAATAATTCCCTTAACAACTAGCTGTTTGAATTGATTAATCAGGTCGGCTTGCCGCAAAATTCGGGTAACGTATTTTGGTCGTCGGCGAAACTCTGTCCCCCAATCTTTAACAGTTTTTGGGCTAGTACCTGTAACTTCCGCGATTGCATTAATGCAAGCTTTGCGATAATTACGTCCTGGTTCGTGAATAACCCAACGATGACAATACTCCATCGGTTCCAGGGGCAACTGACAGAGGGTATCAATTTGATGTTTGTTTTGGTGGGATTGCCTCCCAGTTTGCATCTTGAGCGTTCGTGAGTTACTAAGGGTTACAGCAACAGAGATTTGTGGAGGTATCAAGCTACTGCACGCAAAACCCATGCTTGCTGACCTCAACTTAGGAAATCTCTGCCTATAGTACAAGTATTTTAGTCACGAATCACGAGTAAATTATTCTTGAGGAAAGTCAGGAGGTAAGACTATTTTTTTGATTTGGTTGAGTTTATCCGCCATTCGTAAAATATGCGCTACATAATTGGGGCGCTTCTCGAAATTGGAACCCCAATTACCTATAGTCCTTGGACTCAGGGCGGTTGCCTCGGTGAGAGCGGCTATGCAGGCTTTTCTGTACCCCCGGTCATCGGGGGACATATCAACCCATTTTTTACAGTATTCCATCGGCTCCAAGGGCTTTTCACTGAGCGCGTCGATTCTATATTCAGCCCTTGGGCGAATGATGTCTATGACCTTACTTGATCTGAGTAACACATTTACTCACGATTCGTGACTATGTTAAAGATATTATGAGCCACGATGTATGTAGAAAAGTAGTGCGATCGCTGATTATTGCTCAGGTCTTATTTGCATCTTGAATAACAAGGGTAATATTATTTTTTTGTGCGTAGACATAACTAGGTGTTAAGTTAGAAAAATAACTAGTAAAATAGCAAGCAATGAGCAATGAAGCTAATACCTGCCGTAAGTATGTTGAGCCAAAACTAAGAGATGCAGGGTGGGAAAAAGAGCCTCACGATTATACTGAGCAGTATTACTTCACTAATGGCAAAATTCGCCCGAAAAATAAGCGCCAACCTCGTGGTAAACGGAAGTTTACAGACTATTTGCTGCTATATAACGGAGAATTTCCCTTAGCCGTGGTGGAAGCCAAGCGAAAACATAAAACACCAGATGAGGGACTGGAACAGGCAATAGACTATGCCAATCTTCTAGGGGTGAAGTTTGCTTATTCCACTAACGGACAAGGAATTGTAGAGTTTGATTTCATCACGGGTAAGCAGTCTAATGTGATGGAATCGTTTCCCAGCCCTGATGAACTTTGGCGACGACTAACTGGGGAAGCAAAGGAACAAATTAGAGAGGACATAGCAGAAAAACTGTTAACTCCGTTTTATCCAATTCCAGATAAACCACTGCGCTACTATCAACGAAATGCTATTAATGCTGCACTAGCCGCAATTTTCAAAGGTCAAAAGCGCCTACTGCTAACAATGGCAACAGGAACGGGTAAAACTACTGTTGCTTTCCAAATAGTTTGGAAACTGTCAAGTTTGGAGTGGAATACTTCTGGAGAATCTCGTTCTCCTAGAATTCTGTTTTTGGCAGATCGGAATATTTTGGTAGATGACCCGATGAATAAGGATTTTTCTGCCTTTAATCAAGAGAAAATTTACAAAATTCAGGGGGAAGCGAAAAAAGGACGTGACCTCTACTTTGCTATTTATCAAGCAATTGGTGATACACAATATAGCTTTGGACTTTACAGAGAATATAATCCTGATTATTTTGACTTGATTATTGTTGATGAGTGTCACCGAGGTAGCGCCAGGGATGAAAGTAACTGGCGACAAATTCTAGAACATTTTGAACCTGCGTATCAGTTAGGACTGACAGCAACACCGCTACGCGATGATAATGTTGATACCTATCGCTACTTTGGCAATCCCCTTTATACATATTCCCTCAAACAAGGGATTGATGATGGTTTCTTAGCTCCCTATCGAGTTTATCGAATTACTACCCGTTCCGATCGCGAAGGATGGCGACCTAACGCTGGACAGATTGACCGCTATGGAAGAACAATTCCTAATGAAGTTTATCTCACTCCAGACTTTGAGCGGAAATTGGTGAGAGAAGCCCGGACAAAGGCGATCGCACAACACATTACTGATTTTTTGAGAAGTGGCGATCGCTATGCCAAAACTATTGTCTTTTGCGTGGATGAGGAACACGTTAAGGCAATGATCAAGGAATTACGCAACCTCAACAGCGATATTACCAAAACAAATCCTGACTATATAACTCGCATTACCTCTGATGCTGGTGATGTGGGTAAAGGACATCTCTACAAATTTAAAGATGTCTTAGATGAAACTCACATTATTGCTGTTACTGCTAAGTTGCTAACAACAGGGGTAGATATTCCCACCTGTAAAAATGTTGTGCTTGCCCGTGTTATTCGTTCAATGACAGACTTTAAGCAGATTATTGGGCGGGGAACCCGTGTACGAGAAGAACGGGGTAAGAGGTCTTTTAATATACTCGATTACACCAATAGCACGGTGTTGTTTGAGGATAGAATGGATTATATCGTCATGGCATTTGTCATGGAAGGCTAACTAATTTTGGCATTGCTAAAAATTCTTTAAAATTAATACTCATTCTTGATAGATTTATTTGCTTGTATGACGATAATTTATGTTTTGATATATCTGAATAAATGGTGAGTAAAAAAAATAAAATTAATCAACCCATAACCACTGCCCAAAAACTAGGAAGCGTGGTTAAGTCAGCGCGTGACATCATGCGGACGGATAAGGGATTGAATGGAGAATTAGACCGTCTTCCCCAATTGACTTGGATCATGTTTTTGAAACTTTTGGATGATTCCGAAAAACTGCATGAGGTGGAAGCAGAATTAGAAGGAATATCCTATAAACCAACGATTCAACCGCCTTATCGCTGGCGAGATTGGGCAGCTAATGAAAATTTTACTGGCGATCGCCTGAAAAGTTTCATCAACAATGATGAGGCAATTTCACCAGATGGCACTAAAGGTGCAGGGCTACTCGCCTATTTGCGGAATCTCAAAAGCAAAACTGGACGCGATCACGCTGATGTAATCGCCAAGGTGTTCAAAGATGTCACTAACCGCATGATTAGCGGGACTTTGCTGTGGGATGTGCTGAGTAAGGTAAATGATATTCACTTTGATAAATCAGAAGAAGTGAATCTACTCAGCACCCTTTATGAGTCGATGCTGAAGGAAATGCGAGACGCGGCGGGAGATTCGGGAGAGTTTTACACCCCCCGTCCGGTAGTGCGGTTTATTGTGCAAGTGATGGAACCGAAGCTGGGAGAAACCATTTTTGACCCTGCTTGCGGAACAGGTGGTTTTTTGGTCGAGGCGTATGAATATCTGAAAAAGAATTGTAGCGCCCAAGATTGGCAGATATTACAAAAAAGCATTATTGGCGGTGAGGCAAAATCCTTGCCTTTGATGTTAGCGCACATGAGTTTGCTGTTACATGGGTTTGAATATCCCGATATTGATGATGGAAATAGTCTGCGGTTTACCCTTTCAGAAATGGGTGAAAAGGATTGGGTAGACGTGATTCTCACAAATCCGCCGTTTGGGGGTGAGGAAGAAGACAGAATTAAAATTAACTTTCCCCCAGATAGACAAACCAAGGAAACGGCGTTTTTATTCCTTCAGTTGATTATGCGTCGTCTCAGACAAAGACCCAAACCAGGACGCGCGGCAGTAGTATTTCCCAATGGGGTGCTATTTGGGGATGGAATTTGCGCCAAGCTTCGTCTAGTCAACGATATAAACGTTCCATTTCAACTTGATAGGGATGCTGTGCGGCGAGGTGAAACTCACGTACATGAGGCACTTCGAGAAGCTCTAGTTAATTCCCTTATCCACGCAGATCATATATCTACTCGCCCTCTAGTAGTTACCAAATTCACAAATAGTTTTTTATTCTATAATCCCGGTCGCCTAAGAATCTCTCTTGAACAACTTTATGATGGTGGTATTAGCGATCCTCGGAATCCCAACCTGCAAAAGATGTTTCAAATGCTTGGTTTAGGTGAGAAGGCAGGCTCAGGTTTTGGGAAAATTCTCCGCGCTTGGAAAGAGCAGCAATGGTTTTACCCCCTAGTATCAGAAGAATTAGATTTAGAAATGACATCAGTGGCATTACCAATGGTGAGCCTAATTCCCGAAAATGTCGAAAAAGAATTAAGGGAGATTATAGGGGATAACTATTGTGAACTAACAGAGCTAGATCGCATTATCTTGGTACTAGCGCATCAATTTGGAGATATTTGTAACAGTGATATTCAGTGTTACAGACGGGAACATCCCAGAGACATAGGAGACTGCCTCAAGCGCTTGGTAAATAATGGTTGGTTGGAACGCTCTGGTCGCGGTCGTGGGACGTATTACGCTTTAGTCATCCAACAACAATCGGATTTAGTTGCGTTGCTTCCAAGCTCCGAACATTACGAGCCAAGCTCCGAACATTACGAGCCAAGCTCCGAACATTACGGACTAAGCTCCGAACATTACAAGCGTCTAAAAGATATTGCCGTCCCTGTTTGTGAGAAAAGCCGCGTAGATCAAGAGTTAGTCGAGCGTGTGATCTTAGAACTTTGCTCCGAACATTATCTCGCACTCCGAACATTAGCTGACTTACTCAACCGTAAACCGGACAGCATTAGGAACCACTATTTAAGCCTAATGTTAGACCGGGGATTAATAGAACTGCGATACCCCGAACAACTAAATCACCCTCAGCAGGCATACAAAACGGTATCTTCACCAAATAGAGACCTACTGTAGTCAAAGGCTTCTTGCCAGTTCAGGGTGGTTTCATTGCATAGACTATGCGTGTTTAAAAATACCGTAACTTTATTAGTGAACTAGGTACTTGGAAGACAAATCATGAGGCGATCACTTGAATTTGTACAGTTTGACTGAGAAAATGCGATCGCATCCTGAAAAGCAGGTCACTCCTTGATTACTGTGTGGTTGGATCATACCAATTGGAAAAATGATTACAAAAGATGGATTTAGAAAACCTAGACAGAGAAAGTAACTCGTAATTCAAAATGGTATTACATTTATCTGTGGCTAGTGAGCAGGTTAACGAAGTAAAACAACACCCAGATGCTTTTCTTAGAGCGAAGAGTGCTAGGAGCTACACTTGAAAAAAGTATATGAAAAAATATATGTAGAGTGAAGAGTAAGATTCTTGAAGCTTTGAGTGATTGAGGTATGAGAAGCACTGTAGTAAGCTAGTAGCTTTCCCAAAGGAGATTGTTTATGGGCAAACCATATCTCTCTGAACTTCAGCAGCTTGCAGATACTTACTCTATAGCAATGACTTTAAATATTGATCGCTTAGTTGCTGCTGTCGCATCGTCAGCGTCGTTCCCTCTACTCGTGACTGGTTCAGGAGGAGCGCTCACAGCCGCGCACTTTATGAGTGCTCTTCATCAACGATTTGCACAGACAGTTGCAAAAGCAGTCACGACTCTTGATTTCATAGAGAGTAGTCCAGTAACGAGAGAAGTAGCAATTTGGTGCTTGAGTGCAGGAGGTAAAAACTCAGATATTCAAGCGGCTTTTAAAACGGCTGTCCTCCGTGAACCTCAACATTTATTTGTACTATGTGCAAAGAGCGGGAGTCCACTCTCGCGTCTTGTTGCGCGGTATAGTTACGCGGGGATTTTTGATTTTGATTTACCGTCTCAGACAGATGGCTTCCTAGCCACCAATTCACTACTTGCCTTTTTCGTTCTTTTGGCACGAGCCTATCATCAAGTTTTCGATACTAGCAAAGAACTTCCCGAAAACCTAGCAGAACTTTTATACGATGGAAAAACTGCCAATGAGTACCACTCGCTACTCCGGGAATATTGTATTTCATTGTGGGAGCGTGACTATATTTCTGTGCTGTATAGTATCCCTACACACCCAGCAGCTATTGACCTGGAATCTAAGTTTGTTGAAGCAGCATTGGGTTCATTACACCTTGCTGATTACCGTAATTTTGCTCATGGCAGACACCATTGGCTTGCCAAGCGTGGAAAAAGCACAGCCTTACTTGTATTAATAACGCAGGCAGAAAAAGAACTTGCAGAAAAAACCCTTCAATTAATTCCATCAGATATCTCTATAGTACAATTGTACTTTGCAGGAAATGAAACAGTTGCGGCGATCAAAGCTCTAGTGACTTGTTTTTACATTGTATCTTTTGCTGGAGAGCGTCGAGGTATCGATCCAGGCCGTCCTGGAGTTCCACCCTTTGGACAGCAACTATATAATCTTCGTGCCTTGTGTACTCCATCAGTAAGATTTGGTAAAGATACTGACATTGCAACCTTCTGTATCATGCGTAAAACGGGTACTATTCCTGAAATTCTTACTTCATTTGGAGAGTTAGACTTTTGGCGACAATCCTATGAAGAGTTTATTCAAAAAATGCAAAGGGTTTCTTTTGCTGCCATAATCTTTGACTACGATGGAACTCTATGTGATGGTAGCGATCGCTTTGGTAGCCTTAGTAGCAAGATGACCAAAGAACTTTCACGTTTGCTAAGAGCAGGCATTGTTATTGGGGTAGCCACAGGTCGAGGAAAATCCGTTAAAGAAGCTCTTCGCGAAGCTATCCCCAAGCGATACTGGCAGCAAATATTAGTAGGCTACTATAACGGAGCAGATTGTGGGCTTTTAGATGATGACCAGCACCCTAATTTCTCAGAAAAACCATGTATTGAGTTGGCACCATTAGCGGAGGCGTTTCAAATAGACATTCGACTGCCAAAAATGGCACAAATTACAGTTCGTAAGAAGCAGATCACAGTTGAAGCAAAATCTCTTGCACCATTAACAACAATTTGGTCTTTAGTCCAGACAATAGTTCATGCCACTAATTCTCCAAATGTAACTATAGTCAGGTCTAGTCACTCTATTGATGTATTAGCGCCTGGTGTATCCAAATCTACAGTTGTAGAGCAGGTTCGCAGGATGTTGGGTATCTTAGGAACAGGTGAAGTTTTGTGTATTGGCGATCGCGGTATGTGGACTGGTAATGACTTTTATCTGTTGAGAGAGCCATTTTCCTTGAGTGTGGATGAAGTTTCGCCCGATCCTAAAACTTGTTGGAATCTTGCACCTCCAGGATTTCGAGGAGTGCAAGCAACTCTTGCTTACCTGGATTGCCTGCAAATTGTTGATGATGGTATACATTTTGATTTAGGACAAATTGCAACTAAAAACCAATGAAAGATGAGTTGGCAGAGCGCCTTCTAGCGGAAGTTATGGAATGGACATCAGAAAATGTTGCTAATGAACGTCCTTCACTTCAAGCAATGGCTGCTTACAAATATGACCAATATCAGCAATTTTCAACTGGTAGAAAATTTGTTGAGAGTTTAGCTTTATGGCTCAAACAATTCTCCAAAAATGAGCGGCAAATTGCTTACGAATTTGTGAAGAAACGGTTAATTTTTTGTTCTTCAGCAGAAATGGAACATCTTGTAGCAATGGCATATCCAGATTTTATTAGACCAATTTTATTGGATTACACAGCTAAAGAATCTGGCATTCCCAAAAACTATATTAGCCGACTTGCAGATAGCCAAAAATTTAAAGTACTTCGACGGCAATGTCTTTTTCTAGGTTTAAGTGATGGAGCACATACTGATATATTCCGTCGCAGCAATCGAGAACTGAGTCATGAACAAATATGGCAAGCTTATGAAATTTCTCCAGAAAAAGCTAAGGATATGCTCAAGAACCTATCTGAAGATATGGAGAGTATACTGGGGCGAAAACCTACAGAGTATGAAAGCTGTTTTAGAATGGTCTTTCTACTTGATGATTTTTCGGCAAGTGGTCTAAGTTACTTAAGAAGAAACCCTGAAACTAAAGAATTTAAAGGGAAAATTGATAAAGTTTATAAACAATTTTACGAGGCAGGAACTAATTTAAACAATGGTATAGAAAAACTTTTTAACAGAAACGAGCTTCATATACACCTTGTTTTATATATGGCGACCCAACAAGCTTGTTCTCACTTAGATTCTATAGTAAGAGATTTATTCTCTGAAAAATCTATAAAATGCAATATTACAGTTATACAACCTTTATCAGCAGGAGTTCCATTACAGCAGATGGATGACTCTCTTTTTCTAGAATTAGTAGAAAAGGATATATATTACGATGCCAAGGTTAAAACTAAGCACATGAATGTAGGTAAAGGAGATGGAAGGCGAGGTTTTAACGATTGTAGTCTCCCGTTAGTGCTAAGTCATAATACGCCGAATAATTCTATATTTTTACTTTGGGCTGATCCTGATTTTTACAATGTAAGAGGTCTTTTTCCACGAACGGAAAGGCATCGGAGTTAGTTATGAAAGAATCTCGTAATCCATTTAGAATGCGAGCCTCAGAGCAAAGTGAATCGGATGACAACTTTGTCCGCTTATTTAGTTCGCGTGTGCTTGACATATTAGGGGATTCAACTGAAGGTCTTTTTGATAGGCTACGAATCTTTATAAGTGCTCCTGGTGGTGGTAAAACTTCTCTATTGCGCCTTTTTACTCCTAATGCACTGCTGACTATTCGCACTATCCGGGAACGGTCTAATGATACTAAAGACTTATTTCAATGACTCAAGCAACTTGGGGCACTTGATGAAAGCAAAATCAAGGTATTAGGTATTCTATTATCCTGCGCCCGTGGATTTGCAACTCTTGATGAGTTGGATATAGATTTAGCAAAAAAAAAGCGCTTACTTCTATCATTATTGAATGCTCGGATTATACTTGCAGTTTTGCGGAGCATTTTGGTACTTAAAGGATTAAGATATCCAGAGATATCTGCTCTTGAACAAATTGAAATTTCGTTTTCGATAGACACATCTTCTGTAGGGCTGACCCTACCCTGCTCAGGTAAGCAATTGTATGACTGGGCGTGCGGAGTAGAGCAGAAAGTTTGTGATGCTTTGGATAGCTTTATTACTCCTACAGATGGGTTACCTGGGCATGATTACTTAATTGCTCTGGACATAATTAAATATCCTTTTATACTATATGCTGGGCAACCAATTACTGAGCGTGTGCTGCTAATGCTTGATGATGTACACAAACTGACTTGGGAGCAAAGACGTTTTTTGCGAGAAGAACTTATTGATAACCGTCTTCCTGTTGGTATTTGGATGGCAGAGAGATTGGAGGCACTTGGTGTTGAAGAACTCTTATCTGAAGGAGCAATACTTGGGCGAGATCATGAAGGAGTCATTAACCTAGAGGCTTTCTGGCGAGGGAATAGGCGCTTTGAGGGAGTGGTCAAAAACATTGCTGATTGTCGAGTGAGAGAAGCAGCCGATACAGATATAGAGTCTTTTAATGGATGCCTTCAAAATTCTTTAGATGGAGAAAAGTGGCAAAATAAATTTGCCGAAGGAAAGTTAATTGTTAGCGAACGTGTACGCAGTAGCGCTGACCAGAAGCAACGCTACATCCAATGGGTTTCAGAAAGAGAACAGCAAAAGGGTACAGAAAAAGATAATGCGATCGCTTGGAAAACATTGGAGATTCTCATTGACCGAGAAGAGAGAAAGCCATATAAACAATTAACAATATTTGATTTGCCGCTAGAAGTAAATGAATTAGAAAAACGTGACGATTCTCAGGTGCGTGCAGCAGCAGAGCTATTTTTTTGTAAAGAGTTTAAAATACCGTACTATTACGGCATCTCTCGTTTGGCAAATATAGCATCATCCAACATTGAACAGTTCCTATGGCTTACTGGGAGTTTATTTGAAGTTTCCCTTTCTGCGGCTCTACTCAAGCAGCCTTGTGCCCTGCCTCCTAACCAACAGCAGCAAATTCTAAAACAAGCTGTTGAACAAAGATGGAATACACTTCCACAGCAAGTGAAATATGGGCATGATGTTCGTAAATTCCTAGAAGCTATTGGTGAATTGTCTAAGTGGGAAACTAACAGGCCTAACGCTCCCTATGCTCCAGGAGTCACGGGTATTGCTATTTCTATGGCTGATAGAGATAAACTGCAAGACCCACAGCAATTAGCAAAAGATCCAGGGTTGGCACAACTATCCCGTGTAATCCAAATTTGTGTGGCTTATAACTTTCTTGAAGTAGTGGTTGATGCCAAGCAAGGTCAAAAAGGAGGGCAAAGATGGATGCTGTTATACCTTAATCGGATGCTTTGCGTACATTTTGACCTTCCTCTTACCTATGGGGGATGGCGTCCGCAGTCACTAACAAAACTGTTTAGATGGTTACAGCGCGGTTTTCTACCTCCGAAAAAGGAGCCTGAGCTTTGGTTATGAGTAATGTCAATAAGAGAAAACGCCGATGGGAATATTATGTAATGAAACGTGGCGATGAGTTTTTACCGTTTTGGAAAGAACTCTTATCTGAAAAAAACCGGAACCTACTTGTGATAATGGGTTTAGGTTTCGATCCTCGTATGTGTCAAGGTTTAAAAGCACTTCTAGATGCTGGAGGAACTGGCCGGCGAAAGTGTTTATTGATTGAATATGAGGAGGGCGCTAACTCACCTTCAAAAAAATATGCAGACTTAGTTGAAAAAAATCGCCATACCCTTAAGAAATTAATAGATACCAAGGGTGATATTCAATCTTATAAACTGCAAATGTCGTCAAGCGAAGGGCTACTAGGAATAGGGCGTCGAGCTAATGATATTTTCAATAATTTAGAAGAACTATCAGTATTTACTGATATTGTGGTTGACATTAGTGCAATGCCTCGTAGTATATATTTTTCCATAATTGCTAAGTTAATTTTTTTAATTGATCAAGAATATCAAAATAAAAATAATCAATCTACTACTATTCCAAATTTACATCTTTTAGTAGCTGAAAATGTCAATTTAGATAGATGTATTCGACAGCAAGGAATTGATGAAAAAGCTATATGTTTACATGGCTTTTCTGGTGACCTCAATCTTGAAGGAACAGCAAATCTTCCAAAAATATGGCTTCCTGTACTTGGGGAAGGAAAAGTCACTCAGTTAAAGCTTATACATGAGTATCTTGGCAGACCTAGTGAAATATGCCCTATACTTCCTTCACCATCACTTAATCCGCGACGTGCTGATGCATTGTTACTACAAGAATACAGAGAACTATTTTTTGATGAATTTCAATTTGAATCAAGTAATATTATTTATGCTTCTGAACAAAATCTTTTTGAAGCTTATAGACAAATTCATCAAACAATAATTCAATACAATGAAGCTTTACAAATTCTTGGAGGATGCAAAGCATTTATATCACCACTATCTAGTAAAATATTATCTATAGGCTCTTTATTAGCTGCCTATGAAATTAGACAATCTCTTGAGTTAAAAAAGGCAGGTTGTCGAGTAGGAATAGCCCATGTTGAAGCACAGGGATATTATATGGTTGATGCCGAAGAAGAGTATAAAAAATCAGAGTTATTTACTCTATGGATAGCAGGTGAGTGCTATGAAAAATAAAAATTATTTTGCTATTCCTCAAACAGGTACAAGATGTGCTGGTACTGGTCTTCTAGCATTAGATGTTGTCATAAATGAGAGTACAGAAGCAGAACCTAAATTCTGGGCTGGGGGTTCCTGTGGAAATGTACTCAGTATATTATCTTATCTTGGTTGGGAATCATACCCACTTTCACGTCTTGCTAATGACTCTGCTGCTGAAAAAATTAAAAATGATCTAGCTCAATTTAAAGTTAGGCTAGATTTTGTAGAAAGTTCTGAGGATGGAAGTACGCCTATAATTATTGAAAAAATTCGTACAAAACCTGATGGCATTCCTAAACATACATTTCATTTTGCTTGTCCTTATTGTGGAATACGATTACCAAGATATAAAAGCTTAACTCTTAAAATCATACAAGAGAGATTAAAAACATTAACTGATATTAAAGCTTTTTATTTTGATAAAGTTTCTCCTGCTGCAATAGAGTTGGCTAATGCAGTAAGATTACAGGGAGGTATTGTAGTTTTTGAACCATCAGGTATTGGGGATCAATCCTTATTTAATAAAGCATTACAAAGTTGCCATATTATTAAATATTCTCATGAGCGATTGAGGAATATTGAAGAATATAAAAGCGATATTTTACCACTTTTACAAGTAGTGACCTTGGGAGAAGAAGGTCTCAGATATATTTGGAGAGGTTGTAATAATTATCAAGAACAGTGGCAACAACTCCCAGCATTTGAGATAAACGGTTTCAAAGATGCTGCCGGCTCTGGAGATTGGTGTACTGCTGGAATTATACATTTACTTGGTCAAAACGGCAGTACAAATTTAGAAAAAGCATCTAACGATAAAGTTGTTGAAGCTTTACGCTTTGGTCAAGCTCTTGCAGCAATTAACTGCCTTTTTGAAGGAGCAAGAGGTAGTATGTATATTCTTGATAGACAATCTATGAAAATCGCAGTCGAGAAAGTTATGTTGGAAAAATCAACATTACTTACTATTCCAGAAGATTTTTCCAATCAGACTAACATTATAAAATATACAATCCAGTGTGTTTGTCCGGGCTGCACTAAGCAATGCTATAGTGTTAAAACAAACAGCCAAGCAGAAGAGCAAAATACTAGTTTAGTTCAAAATATAGCTTAATTATTGATGTTAACTCATATAGTTTATGGTGAAAAGTACATAGTTTTTTGAAATTTCACTATCTATGTAAACTCCATAAAACATCGTTGACAAACCATGCAGCCACAACACCGAAATCTTGAACCTAATCCTCTTCTGTCACTTTCGGCAGAGAAGAATCTTAAATTTTTATTTTAAGGTCTTTTCGCAACAAAGAAAGTTAAATGATAAAAGAGGAATGCCATTGCTCAATTATTGATGCTCTTTGAGTCTCAGGACAACCATAATATTTTTCTCTCCTGAGAGTGACAGAACAGGGTTAGCTCCATAGTTTGGGCATTCTGAAAGGAAACTGAATTTATGGCCCTTACAGTCTTATGTTCCCTTAATCTGGCTAGATGGCTTATTTTCAATAAGGCAAAAGGTTCAAGCTTCATCTAACATCTGCTCTAACCTATCTGCATTAACTCCCCCTACATTACCAAAAATCTCCAGTATTGCTTAGAATGAGGGGGATTAAAGCGGAACTTTTCCCAATATGTAATAGCTCTTAAGTTAAACACAGCATAAAATGGGCTATCTCACTTGTTAGCGAAGCTTCTGACGCTTTGCCATCGTAACAAAAGGTAAAAAGCAGCGAGGGCATTCACCTTGTACCCAATCGGCTGGAATTGGAAATGGTGTCTCACAGTTAGTACATTTTGTTAATAAACCCAACTTGTGGCGATCGCACTTCATTTTCTCCTTAAACTGCCATTCAATTCGATGACAAGGGGACTCTGCATAACAAGCACCGCATAAACGAATCGGTCTAGGCTGCATTGTTATACCTTTGTACGGCAACATTTCATATATCCTGTCAACCTGCACACAAATAAGCTTACCCAAAGCTTCTAATTCTTCATAGCTGGGAAATGGATTGAAATAAAGCTGCTCCCATCGAGATGTCACAGCGCCAATACCAGCAATTTTTCCTAAAGAGTATGCCGAAGGAAGACTGTTAGCCTTGTATCGTCGCAAGCGTCCCAAATAATGACTAATGCTTTCGCCTTCATACGGCTCAACATAGCCTAACCTTGGCAGAACGTTATCATCTTCATTTATTTTTTTTGCTCGATTCTGGTGGGATGTATTTTCTGCCATACCGATTAGCAACTTTTTCTAAAACAGATAGCTCAAGTTTGCTAGAGCCGTTGTTCAAAGAATGTAAAACTGCCTTTGTTAGTATCTTGACAAGAACTCCTATTCGCGCACCTGTATTTTGTGTCAAAAGCTCGAATATAGACCCTTCAGCTAGGTTAGATACTTCTGGCAGATCGAGAATATCAAGTTCAATTGTCCGTAGTGTCTTCTTGAAATCTTCGTATTCTAAGCGTTCAAACTCATACAATGTGGGAAAGCTAGTCAACAAATCAACACCGCATAAAATATCATCTAGCTCCTGCCCTCCAACCAAAACAATAGGGACATTACATTCTTCAAATAGTTGTTTTAGGTCTAATAACGCTTCTCTCTGAAGATTTTCAGCATTGTCAATAATGACCATCTCTATCCCAAATAGCTCAAGGCTACCAGCCAATCTTGGACGTAAATCCTCTCGTTTACCTGTTATTGCTGCGTGCTTAATATCTTTCAAAATTTGTGAAAATAGACGTTTGGAACTCGACGCTGACCAAGCTCTTACATAGGAAAGTTTTTTGCTATCCTTTTCCCGATAGTGAAGAGACGCTCGGCTTTTCCCCACATCTCTGGGGCCAATTACTCGACCGCATTGTTTGATTAACCTTAGTTCATCTAACCATTTGAAGTATTCTAAAGCGCGATTAGTTGGAATAAAAGCAGTTCTAAATAACTCTTCAACCTCAGCGATTTTAGAAAGTTGAGCATTGAGATCAAGCTGAGGAGCTAGAGTTGCGACAGAAGGCTGAATTGCGAGTTGCGATCGTGCCATAGGTCACCAAATATTATTTTTATGTTGATGCTTAGAGATAATTAACTTGTGTCTATCCTCTTTGTTATTATTACTTTGATTTGATAAATCTTTTTCAGCTTTAAATTCTGATTCTTGAGGCTTTATATCTTCTTCTATCTGTTTTGGCAATGCCTCAAGTTGTTCTTGTGGTACAGAAGAAGATGAAGTTTTAGTTTTTCTTAATTCTACAACATTTGACTTTTGCTTTGAAGCAGAACGTAAACGTTTTTGCTCTGCTTGCACTCTTTCTTTCTTATTCTGTTTAGCTGCTTCAACAATCTCTTTTCTCCTACCTAATGCTAATAATGCATCATAATTAGAATGTTCTCTACGAGCATTGCTTCGCTCCTTATTAAGGCTTTTCAATTCTTCTAAACTCAGGTCTTGGCTATCCATATTTATTGCATGAGCGTAGCCTAAGAAATTTCCCAAGTCATCATTTGCATCACAACTGTAAACATATAATGTCAGTATATGGTCTGGGTCATATCTCAGCGTCACATATTTACCTTTATATGCCCTGAGTGATTCTCCTCGATAAACCAGATTCTCGAACTGGATAGAGCCATGAGCTTGAACTATTCTTTGAGCTTCCTTCATCAAGCAAATATCTAATTCTCGCTCATCCAAAGGTTCAGGCAATTTTCCTCCCATACCCCTCAACCAGCGTTCAAATCTCGTTTCACGAGGATCTTTGGGATAAGGCTCGTGGTTATAAATGTCACAAAAGAAACTAGCTAAAATCTTATCTAACTCCTGTATGGTTAAACAGGCTTCTTTCTCTGCATTTTCAGGACGTTCCTGAACATTTGATCCCGTATAGCCAGGTAGCCCTTTAAGAACTTGAGTATTAATAGTCTTGAAAAGCCGCTCTACAATGCCACCTTGAGGTGGGCGATCGCGCAATTCGCACTGAAACCCTAATTTCTTGCCAATGGCTTTCAGATGTTTTGAGCGAAAATCTTTTCCTCCATCAGTAAAAAAATATTGTAAGGGAGTCCCATATACGTCCCAAGTTTTACTAAGTTGGTAGTTAGAAGGATACTGTTTGGGTAAGATAGCGTGTCTTAAGGCTACAGCCACCTCAGCAGAACCTGGCTGTTTTACCCATAAGTGATAACCTAGAACACAGCTTGAGTAAGTATCTACAACTGTGGTTAACCAAGGTCGCTCCGGTAGCAGGCTAAGAAGAATATCAACTATCCGAAGATCCACCCGTGTGTGATCACATTGAATAATTTGGTTACTAAAATTCGCTTTTAGTAGCTTCCCATCTCGTGTTTCCACTCCCAACCAAGATCCTGAACCCGGATTTCTAACTTTTTTCTTCCGTCTTTCTTCCTCGATTAACGGATTTAAAATTCGATATACAGTAGCTTTGTGAGGATAATCTCCTTGTTTCAGCCCAAGATCAACCAACGCTTTTCGCTCTACTTCGCTAAAAACCTGTGTAGGAGACATTGGATGTTCCTCATCAACACTCTTTTTATAAATATCCTTAATAACCCCTTGCCAGTATTCGGAGATTCGATGTTGGCCTTTATCTGAGCGTGATACTCCTGCTGTCTCTTGTAACCTGTCTTCATCGTATTCTTTAAGAAGACGCTCCACCTGCCGAATAGAAACACGGAGAGTATCTGCTACTGCCTGCTTTCTTTGAGACTTAATCTGGTGATTTGGCGATTCAGCAAGCCATTGAATTAAATTAAATCTGAGTTTATTATTATCCGTCGTTTTCAGAATAATCAGCAATGGATCGACTGCGAAATTACTGTCACTGAGGCAAATAGCTTCTGTAACTTCCGTCGATTCTCCAGTTAATCCAAATTCTTGGTCTGCCATAGAAGTAAGAAGAACTGATTAATAGTATTAATGTACCATAAATTTAGAAAATACGACATTTAATTTGCAATTCGTAAAAATCTAAGGTAACGACATAAATTTGCGAAAAATGGTTTTTCGACATTAAATATGCGAATTAAGTAATCTTGTCTTTTAAGTAACAAAATCAACTAAAAAGTTTTTACAGTAAAGGTTTCAGCAACTCAAGAAGATGATGTCGTTATTTGCGAACACCGACATTTAATCTGCGAATGTACATCAGCTTGCCAAGAATATCCCCACCTCGGACTGAGGAAAAATCTATATAATACTTGCCATCAGAGCTATTGTTGACAAACAGAGTTCTGCTGGGGTCGGAAGCCTGATAAAATTCCCGTAAATCTATGGGCATAACGCTGGTAGTGCAATTATCTCGTATTGTCCTAGATATCCTTGATTAAAAGGATAAAGTTATTTACATCTTTGCATCTCAATATTTCGGAGAATTTTTGCTTTTGCTACCTCAAAGGTGAGCAAATGGTTTTAGGACTGTTCTCCCTTGAGCGAGATACAAGAACCCCACCCCCAACCCCCTAAGAGCAAGCGAGGAGGGGACTATGATGTAAGTAATATTAAGTTATCTGCAAAAAACGAGACTCTTTTTTGATACTATTTAAGATCGGACTCTTTAAATATTGATTGACGTATGAGCAAAGGTACCCTGTTTGATAAAGTTTGGGACTTACACACCGTTGGTACACTTCCCTCAGGGCTGACGCAACTATTTATTGGGCTTCACCTAATTCATGAAGTCACCAGTCCCCAAGCCTTTGCGATGTTACGCGAGAGGGGTTTAAAAGTCCTGTTTCCAGAGCGTACCGTCGCCACAGTCGATCATATTGTACCGACAGAAAATCAGGCGCGTCCCTTTGCCGATCGCTTGGCAGAGGAAATGATCCAGGCGCTCGAACATAACTGTCAAGAAAATAACATAACTTTTTACAACATCGGTTCTGGCAGTCAAGGTATAGTTCATGTCATCGCTCCCGAACTTGGGCTGACGCAACCAGGAATGACGATCGCTTGTGGAGATAGTCACACATCAAGTCATGGGGCATTTGGGGCGATCGCATTTGGGATTGGTACAAGCCAAGTCCGGGATATTCTCGCTTCTCAAACCCTCGCCCTTTCTAAGTTGAAAGTCCGCAAAATTGAAGTTAACGGCACTCTCAACCCCGGAGTTTACGCCAAAGATGTAATTTTGCATATCATCCGCACACTTGGCGTGAAAGGTGGTGTCGGCTATGGCTACGAATTTGCAGGTACGACATTTGAGCAAATGAACATGGAAGAAAGGATGACTGTCTGCAATATGGCGATCGAAGGCGGTGCTAGATGCGGCTACGTCAATCCCGATCAAGTCACCTACGATTACCTCAAAGGTAGAGATTTTGCTCCCAAAGATGCAGATTGGGATCAAGCAGTAGTTTGGTGGGAATCCATCAAGAGTGATGCTGATGCCCACTACGATGATCTAGTCGTATTCGACGCTGCGGAAATTTCTCCTACTGTTACCTGGGGGATTACTCCCGGTCAAGGTATCGGTGTCAACCAGTCAGTACCTCAGCCAGAAGAACTGCTGGAAGAAGACCGATTCATTGCCGAAGAAGCTTACCGCTACATGGATTTATATCCTGGTCAATCCATCAAGGGCACCAAAATAGATGTCTGCTTTATTGGTAGTTGCACCAACGGCAGGATTACTGATTTGCGAGAAGCGGCGAAAATCGCCAAAGGTCACCACGTTGCTGAGGGAATTAAAGCCTTCGTTGTCCCTGGTTCTGAAAGGGTGAAGGAAGAGGCGGAAGCCGAAGGATTGGATAAAATCTTTCAGGAAGCTGGATTTGAGTGGCGGGAACCGGGATGTTCCATGTGCCTAGCCATGAACCCCGATAAGCTACAAGGAAGACAAATCAGCGCCTCTTCCTCCAACCGCAACTTTAAAGGAAGGCAAGGTTCCTCTTCCGGGCGCACATTGCTAATGAGTCCGGCAATGGTCGCCACTGCTGCAATTAAAGGCGAAGTTTCTGATGTGCGCGAGTTGCTGTAACCTCAAGCAGGGGAGAGGTTACGCGAAATCTGCAACAGGCAATAATTAAAGTAAGAATTTAAATTTATGGTGAGTGAAGTTAAAACAGTTTCAGGGCGCGGTATACCCTTAGTGGGCAACGATATAGATACCGATCGCATCATTCCCGCACGATATTTGAAAGCCATTACCTTTGATGGGTTAGGTGAAGGCGCGTTTATTGATGACCGGACAGCACTTAAAGGTGAACATCCCTTTGACCAATCCCAATATCAAGGCGCGAAAGTTTTAATAGTTAACCGTAACTTTGGCTGTGGTTCATCACGGGAACACGCACCGCAAGCGATCGCCAAATGGGGAATTCAAGCTTTAATCGGTGAAAGCTTCGCCGAAATCTTTTTTGGTAACTGTGTGGCAATGGGCATACCTTGTGTGACAGCCGATGCTGTTACTGTTAAACAACTGCAAGAGTTAATAGCTGCCAATCCCCAAGCTGTCGTGACAGTGAATTTAGAAACTTTGCAAGTGCAAATTGGTGATTACACCGCTTCAGTTGCGATCGGTGAAGGTACAAGAAGCACATTTATTTCCGGGACTTGGGACGCTTGCGGTCAGTTGGTGGCCAATGCTGATCAAGTTCGGACAACGGCTGCCAAATTACCTTATGTGAGTTGGGGCAATTTAGCCGCCAGTTAATATTCTCTCGTTCCCTTTCAGATTGCCAGCCTTTGAAAAGATTCCAAAAACATTACAACTATTGGCAAAATAAAAATAGTGCTGATTTTTTATATAAGACGTGAGTGCAGAAAGTTTAGAAATTGCTCAAACCCGCTACCAGACTGGGAAAATTGCCTTTGAAAATGGGCAATACCGCCAAGCCGTAGAAAATTTAGAAAAGGCCAGCGCCCTGTTAGCTGCTAATTCTCGTCTTGGGGGCGAAGTAGAAATTCATCTGGTGACAGCTTATGAAGCAGCTGGACGCACGGATGAGGCGATCGCTCTTTGCCAAAGGCTCAAACGCCATCCCGATTTTGAAACCAGCAAACAAGCGCGACAGATGCTTTACATCTTAAAAGCACCAAAGCTGAAAAGACCCAGCGAATGGATGACCGAAATTCCCGATTTGGGCGCATTATCCGAGAATGAACTCAAAATTACTGTCGCTAAGTCTACGAAATCTTCTGTCCAGCAGAAGCCTAAACCTGCCCAGCCAGAATTAGTTGACCTCAGTCAGGTCAATACCAGAGATAATCGCTTTATCTGGGTGGCGCTAATTGCCATTGGTTTAACCATCTCGTACTTGGTTTGGTTGAGTTTTTCAGGAACCCCTGGCTGATACCAATTTTGGACTTTCTTGCGGAACGCTACGCGTAGCTTGCTTCTCCGTTCGCGGAGCGTCTCGTAGAGAAGGAGTACGGCACGGCTACGCTACTTCGACCCTTCTCTACGAGACGCTCCGCGAACGACAGGCTCAGGGCAGGTGTTACCCTGAGCCTGCCGAAGGGCAAGCTCAGTACAAGTCAGTCGAACGATTTTAGATTAAAATTCTTTACCAAAACGGTGTTCTAGGAATCTCAAACAATACTAATAAGTCAAGATTGGTTAGAAAGTTTGACTTTTGGGGAGATTTATGGTTTCAACTTCTTCAATTTTCGGAAAGATTTTCTTGTGGTTCATCAGACCATTTAGTTTTGTGTTGGGAAATGTGAAATTTATCTCACCACTGAATGGTCGAAATCGAATCAAGCGCGTCTTTCGCATCCGAAATCCTATTTTGTGGGTAGTGCTGTTAACATCCCTGCTACTGTCTGGCTGTGTGAAGTACGATGTGGGGGTTAACTTTGATAATTCAAATAGTGGCGAAGTAGTACAGCATATTAAGTTGGGAGAGCGGTTAACCAGTTTTAGTGGCGATTCTGTATACGAATGGTTACATAGCATAGAGCGCCGCACCCGTCAACTTCAGGGGAAAGTGCAACGAGTTTCCCCTGAAGAAATCATCGTCACAATTCCTTTTAGTAGTGGTAGGGAATTGCAAGAGAAGTTCAACGAATTTTTTAACTCCCGTGCGAATCAAACCTCTGAGACTGTGCAGAGCAAATCTGACTCAGAACTGCCGAAAATTGAATCAAACGTCCTCTTGGAACAGAACAACTTTTTACTTTTAGTCCGAAATCGGTTGATTTATGATTTGGATTTGCGATCGCTATCTTTAATTGCTAGCAAAGGTAACGTCCTAGCTAATGCTGGTTCAATTCTCAATTTGGAATTTAGCTTGAAGACTCCTTGGGGAGCCAAAAACATTCAACAAACTGAAACTGCGATTGCGCCAGAAAAAAATGGCAATCAACTAGTGTGGAAACTCCAGCCTGGTGAACTAAACCACATAGAAGCTGTTTTCTGGCTTCCCAGTCCCCTTGGTATTGGTGGGTTGTTCATTATTCTGTTCGTCTGGGGAGGATTGTACTTGAGATACAATTTCATGCCAGATCCCAGAATTCAGTTTTCTCCCAAAGCAGCAGCGATCCAGGAATAGTAAACTATTCATCTGTTGAATATTGTTAGCAAAGCCGATGTATTTTCCATCGGCTTTTTTAGACTTTCCCCAGCTTTTTGTAAAAAGTACAGAAGCGCTGCGGAATGCGGGAGCGATCGCGCCATGCCCAGAATTAGCGGTGTAAGGTAAATATTCGGTTTCGGAGTGATTTAGCCTGCATGGATTCATTGCGATTTGAATGGGACAGTCAAAAAGCTCAGTTCAATGTCAAAAAACATGGGGTTTCCTTTGATGAGGCGGCAACTATTTTCTACGATCCTCTCTATTTGGAGGATTATGATGAAGCACACTCTGACCAGGAAGATCGGTTTAAGATCATAGGTGTATCTAGCAGTGGGCGTTTGTTGGTTGTCACATGCACTCAACGAGTCGATAGAATACGGATTATTAGTTCTAGATTGGCGACTAAAAATGAACGACGAATCTATGAATCACAAACTTGAACGGGATGAAACCGAGGCAGAGGATATGTTGGACGAATATGACTTCAGCAATGCCAAACCTGGTAGACATCGAGGGTTTCAGGGATCGTTGATTCGGGTTTTGGAAGACGGTACGGAGCAAGTGATTGAGTTGAGACCAAAAACCGATACCCTGACTGTTGAACGAGATCAGCGGCACATCAGTTTGCTGCTGGATGCCTTCATCGTGGAATATTTCGAGGCAAAGGCGGGTGAGCAAGGGGTTCAAGGGCTGATTAATCAGGTGTTGGCAGAGTATATTCATAATTGCGACTAGGATCAAAACTCCCACGAAATCGTGCCCTGCACCGTGAACGGCTCACCAGGATAAACACGCAAAAGGTCACGAGCAGACTCAAAATAATCCACATCAAACAGATTTCTGAAATTAACCTGTGCGCGGAGCTGTCCTTGTTTATAGAAAATGGCAGCATCAGTACGGAAATAACTCGGCAACTGAAAAAATAGATATACTTTAATCTTCCGCCCAAAATTTAACATATTTTGGGCTGTTTTTATCGGATTTCTCTTAACATTCAACACTTTTGAATTCTACCAATATCTTGATGAACATAATTGTCATTCCTGTCAGATCCACTAGTGTTGAGGTTGCGTGGTATTTTCCCATTTGGGTTAGGTAGTACAGTGCCGACGGCTGGTAGCCACAATCGATTGGTGTCTGCACTGATATACTCTCCTTCCAGAGTTAGCTTTGTGCGCTCACCAATGGCAAAACTAACCACTGGCGCAATGAGTAGATTTTTATCATGAGCAAAATCGATAAAACTGCCTGCATCTTTATAAGACACATTTAGTCGATACAGCCCTGTTTTGTCATCGTTTAAAGGCCCAGACAGATCGACAGCGCCCCGATAATAGCTGTAACTTCCAACCGTTGCTTCAAGGGCATAGTAAGGAGTGGCGAGGGGCTGCTTGGTAATCAAGTTGACTGTGCCACCGGGACTACCATTACCAAACAGAGCTGAAGCCGGACCTTTGAGGGCTTCCACTCGCTCTATATTGGAGAGTTCCAGTGAGCGATCGCCCAGAGGATCTATCAGACCATTCCTGATCGTAGTCCCACTACTATCAAAGCCCCGAATGGTAAATGCACTTGTTTCGTTATTGCCAGGTGATCCAGATGATGTAATCACACCGGGAACATTTCTTAAAGCATCGTTCAAGCGGGTGGCTTGTTGGTCGCGGATTACCTGTTGCGGTACAACTTGAATTGATTGCGGGATGTCGCGCAAGGGTGTATCGGTTTTGGTCGCAGTGGTCGCATCTGGTACACTGTATCCATCTTGTTCTCCTGTCACCACCAATTCAATTGGCTGATTATCCGGCCCTGATGGTTGCTTCGGCTGAGTTGGGTTTGTTGGCTGCTCTACTTGAGGTGTTGGTTGTGTTTGGGGTGGCTGCTGTGCAGTAGATGCAGCAGTTGTCAACCCGAAAATCAAACCTTCATCACTGTCAAATAACTCGACTGTTGGTGAGCTTGCCTCACCGATCACCGTCACCCGGATTGTGTTAGCATTAAAATTTGTTACTGTTATTTCAGTAACTCCCGCAAGTGGTTTTTCCGAACGGAATGTAAACCCATCACCATTGGGTAAACGCAGCTGGGCATTAGGAATATCAGCAATAAAACTATTACCAGTACTGCGATTAGTAATTTGTAATTGTTCCCCTTTGGTGGTTTGTAAAATCACCTCCACACCTTTGGCGGTAGGATTTGCCTTCACTGCTGTCACTTGCACAACTGCACTTGAAGGTGTTGACGATTGAGAAAACAACTCGCTAACATTAGTGGCTGGGCGTTCAATCTCGCTCAGTCGCTTAATTGTTGTAATTGCTGTTGTCTGATTCTGTTTCACTTCTGCCCGTACAGATTGTGCCATCAACAATGGCAGAAAACTCATCACCAAACACAGCCAAATATTAGACGACAACTCTTGAATCCTCACAATAATTCCCCACACTCCAGTAACTAAAACCCTCTTTGTTGAGAAGATTTCTGAATAAACTCAAAATTGAGATTAGAGGAATTAGATGAGTCGCGTCTACCCCAATACAGAATTAATCATCGCCAAACAGACTTTTCTGGCAACCGACACTGACTAGGAGAGATACCAAACTTACGTTTAAAAGCAACACTAAAGTGGGTGGGATTGGAGTAACCAGTCATAATTGCCACATCTAGCACTGTGCGATTTCCTTCTCTGAGCCAGCGTTTTGCTCGCTCCATGCGTTTGTCTGTCAAGTAACCAAATACGGTAGTATCAAAGAGTCGCTGAAAACCACGTTGCAGGGTGCGATCGCTTACTCCTACCTGTTGTGCTAATTCTAGTAATGATGGTGGATTTTCTAGACGGGAGAGTAAAATTTCTCTTGCTTGATATATCCGCTCCACAGTTCCGGCTCTAAATCGTGGTTGCGGTTCATCTTGGTCAGCTAAGAAGGGGGCAAGTTGCAATGCCATCAACTCTAGCACCTTCGCCTGTAAATACAAACGCTTCGTCATCCCGTGGTAAGGACAGTTGACTATTTGCTGTGCCACTGTCTGTATTGCTGTTGTAGTTTTTGGGTAGAGCAATATCTGCCACTCGTTACCCTTTGCCAAAAAACGTAATTGCGGTGGAATTTCTCCGTCCCCTGTAGGAAAAAAGGTTGCCAACAACTCAGGAGGCATACTGAAGCCAATACCCAGGTGCGCTTGAGAATCCAAAAAAGCCATCTTTGGTTGAATGCCGCCACCGGAAATGGCTGTGTATCCTTCTCCTATTTGCCCTCCAAATTCATCTATAACTTTTCCTGAAAGACGAACACAAAATTGCAAAGGGTGAACGCATTCACAGCCTGGTTCCAGTATGTCATCGTAGTATTCGTAGTTACCAATCCCCAGCCACACTTGGGGATGCACTTCTATGCTTCGCGTATATCCTTTGCCCAGTTGCTTGGGTACTTGACAATAGGATTCAAATGGCTCTGACAAGTTTTGCTGGCTATTCTGTCTAGCTTCTGCCCAAAGCTCTTTTTCCTGTTCCGGCGTTAGGGTAATTGTCATAGCTGGCGATTGGTAGATGGTTAGAAATTAATGATATAAATTATCAATAAATTTATCACGATTTATTCGTATATATTGTTGAAATTGTTTACAACAAAGAAATAGAACCTCATCTTCTTGATCAAAGTAAAATTGCTAGCATAGATTTAGGATTGAATAATTTAGCGGCTGTAACTTTCAATCAGTCCGGTTTAGTACCGTTCCTGATAAATGGCAGACCTTTAAAATCTATCAATCACTTTTTCAATAGACAAAAAGCACTTTTTCAAGCTATCCCTCTTTTGTCACTCTCCGGGAGGGTAATAGCTAGAAGCCTCATCAGGCAATCAATACAAGCTATCCTATTAGAAAAAAATCGGTGTTGTATTTGTTATTAGAAAAAAATCGTGTGAACCCTTGGTAGATAAAAGCTCTAGAATTCAGAAATGGCAAATGTTTTCGGAGAGTGACAGAAGCTGTTTACGGACGCTATCGCTTCCGTTATGGATGGAAGAAACAA
>NZ_JABXKJ010000185.1 GCF_017115085.1 Nostoc sp. NMS7
ACTATATAGCGATCGCCTTTTTTCTAGGATATAACGAGTTTGAAAACACGCCCTAGCGCTACTGCCAGTGGAGAGAGTGTAAGACCAAAACGGGGTCGCAAGACATCTGTAGAGGCGACTGTCTATGAAGCTGGAAGCCCACACTATATTGCTCTTAGCGATTAGTGTTGGGTAGTTCACCAACTCCATCCGCAACAAGTCGCCCATAAGTTACCAGAAAAATGCGAAGGTGTTATTTGTGGCAATGTTGAATAAGGGAAACACCTTCGACGGTATGGGCAAAGTTAATCGGATGCTAATGGCTACCCCATTTACAACAGTGCAAAGGTGGTGGAGAAAAACCTTTTCTACGCCAGCAGATGAAATCACTAGTTTTTACAAAGCTCGGCGCGTAGATCAGGAGTGGCTGGCCCATAGGGATCGCTTTTTGTGGCAGAGATTGCGTTTATGGTTATGGCTGGTGCTGATCTGTCTTTTGTCTTTTACTTTGCGAGACATTTACGGCTTGTTTTTCCCCTTAAAGGAGTTGGAAAGGCTGCCAGAAGCACTTACAGCTAAAAGCCTTGTGATCAATGTTGCAATGGTCATAAGTATAATTATTTATCTTGCCTTACATAAGACTAAGTTAGGTCGTCATCGTCCAGATTTATTATTTTTGGGGTCTTCTTGGTCAATTAGTCTAGGATCGCAGTTGTTTGCAACCATCAGAGGTTTCGCACTACCTGACACTATCGGCTGGTCGCTGCTGTTTTTAAGCCAAGCTGTGTTGATGCCTGTCTGCTGGATTATTCATTTGCTCTGTCAAGTGGGTGTGCTGGTTTACTATTTTGGTGTGAATACGGTACTTGGACTAAAAACACCAATCCCCGAACACCCAGAAATATATAATGTAACCTTGATTTTATACATTTTTTGGTTTTGTGCTATATGTGACATCGGTGTTTATCTGTACGATCGCCTGCAACGTTCTGAGTTTTACGCCCGTCAAGAACTGGAATCTGCCTATCAAAAACTCAAGGTTGCAGAAGCTAAATATCGCACCATTTTTGAAAACGCTGTTGAAGGGATCTTTCAAAGCAGTCCCGATGGACGTTACATTACGGCAAATCCGGCTTTAGCACGTATTTATGGCTACTCCTTAGCGGAGGAGGTGACAGCAAATTTCACTGATATAGAACATCAACTGTATATTGATCCAAACCGTCGGCTAGAATTTGTGCGCCTGATGGAAAAGTATGGCAGCGTTTCCGAGTTTGAGTCCCAAATTTATCGCCGAGACGGGAGTATTGTCTGGATTTCGGAAAAAGCCTACGCAGTGCATGACGAACAAGGAAAACTGCTTTACTACGAAGGTTTGATTGAAGACATTACCCAGCGCAAACAAACTGAAGAAGAACTACGAGTATTTTTTCATGCAGTTTCCCACGACTTACGTAACCCGGTGCTGGGTACTTTAATGGTGCTGAAAAATTTGCTTGCACATCCAGAGGAAAATATTTCAATTTCACGCTCAATTTTAGAGCGGATGATTCAAAGTAGCGATCGCCAACTGAACTTAATCAATTCCTTGATGGAAGCTCATATTAGCGAGGTACAAGGTGTTATTTTACAACGTCAATACGTACAATTACTATCAATAGTCGAAGCAGCGATCGCAGATTTAGAGCCATTGCTGAGACAAAATCAAGCAATCTTGACAAATCTGGTATCCGCAGATTTGCCATTAGTGAATGCTGATCCCACGCAACTATGGCGGGTTTTTTCTAACTTAATTGTTAATGCTCTGAAACACAATCCCCCTGGATTGCTTTTGACAATCAACGCTATCCGTAAGGATGACAAAATGTATTGTACTGTTAGTGATAACGGTGTAGGAATTAGTCAACAACAAAGCGATCGGCTTTTTGAGCTTTACTTTCGGGGTGCAAATATCCGCAATTCTGTAGGTTTAGGATTGGGTTTGTATTTATCTAAGCAAATCATCCATGCTCACGGTGGCGAAATTGGTGTAAACAGTGCATTGGATGCAGGGGCGACTTTCTGGTTTACATTACCTATTAGTAGCCCATTTACAGGATGAAGTTGCTAATTAAACCTTTTTGTTACCAAAAATATTTTTTTAACGAACCAGGAAGACAAGAAGTAATTTGGTGGCGAAATAGAAGAGGAACAATTCTAATTTTTATCATTCATCAGCTTCACGAATAACTTACCTAATGCAGAAATACGAACACTGTTATGAACTACATCATATCCACTAAGTATAACTCCAGTTGAGGATACTTCTGTCAATCCCGATCCAATTAAATTTCCTAAATCCTCACTATTCTTAGTATTCTTGATTAACTTTTTTAAGTCTTCGACAAAGGCAATATTTACAGCAGATGCTAACCGCCTGAAAGTTTCTAGATTAATTTTTTCTTTGATGAGATTTAAAAATAACTCAGCTAGTATTTGAGTTTTATCTAAATCATCAATACGGTCAATAATTAAGACTAAACACTCACCTAACTTTGATTTTTTCTCAGGTTCATCATCTAGAGTTTTGAGAAACTTGGAGGCTTATTAGCAGCTGCTTCAATTGCTGCTCTTTCTCAAAATGCTAATGCTGCTGAATTTAAATCTGAGCATGATCATTTTAATCGTGATACTGTAGCTTTTAATAACAGTAAAGTTCAACGCGAACGTCAAGTCCGTGAACAACGCGCTCGTCAATTGCGTGAACGTCAAGCTCGTGAACAACGCGCTCGTCAATTGCGTGAACGTCAAGCCCATTTTAATCACTAAGCTGAAAATTTTCCCTCATATTACGTTAGGAGAGTAGCAATACTTTCCTTTTTTTGTTTGCATAAATCTGCGTAATGAGATTTATAAATAGATGCGATCGCTCAAACAAATAGATGCGATCGCATGAAGTGAAATTAAGAGTATTACTTACTAATGTTCTAGAGCATCAATTAATCCTGACGAAGGTGTGCCATTGGTGGCAATACCACCATTATTGCTGGCATCCTTTTGGGCTACACTGAGAGCTTGGAAATTCATCCCAAAAAGGTTGGGAGTTCCGGGTTTAGTTATGCCTAGTGAATTGTTTCCAGCAATTTGGTTCAATATCGCATTTACCTTCAGATCATCATAAGCTTCCGTGAGCTTGGTGTCTTTAGTTGTCGTTTTAAATGTGAGATTAGCAGGATTCTGCGCTGTCGATTGGTCTACAAGTTTGCCATTTTCTAAAGCAACTTTGGCATTGATTTCTGGAGCGTAGAAGTCATCAACTCCCTTCCCAGAAGAACCATTCGCAATGTCATAAGCAGGATGTTTATCAATAAATGCAGTGTGCAAACCTGAAGCTTTTGCTACCTCAAAAATAGTGTTTACTTTCAAATAGTTGTGAGGATAAACACGATTTCCATTACTGTCTACTGGTAATTTGCTGGCGTCAATACTATTTATCCCGAAATTACCCCCACCACTGAGAAGATCGGAGTTTTTATCAATGTTTTCCGCAAATTCAACTTCTATACCAGCAGGAGATCCTGGTTTGTCTGATAATATCCGACTATATGTATCATCATAATAAACCCCAGTAGTTTTGGGACTTGCTCCTGTTAAGTAGTTTAATACACCAGGGAAGGAATCGGAGGGAGTGCTAGTAAAAGCGTTAGTGTAACTGATACCCGTTTGTCTCAAACTATTGATGTTTGGCAAATACTGTTGTAATTTGCGATCTTCCAAATCTGCTTGACGCAAACCATCAATTGATAGTAACAGCACACTCTTAAACTTACCAGGATGCTTATAAAAGGGTTTATCATCCTTTTTGCGACCATCAGCTATTCTGACAATGGGCGAGGAATAGTCATATCTGATTACTGTAGGATGTAAGTGTTGAATTGGTATCATGATATTTGTATATACTGTGTAAACAGAGTTCTATAAGTTATTTTTGATAGGCACAGTTGATCTTATGTCAAGAAAGCTTCACAAAAGACTACTAAAACTTCAATAGAAACCCTGGTATTTTCAATCTCAAGATACGAGTAAAATATTAAGAAAAGGTTATGTAAAATAGTAGCAAAAGGTTATGAGTTGAAACCAGTTGACCGACAAGGGGCATGATTTAATGTTGCGGCTATCAATCTCGCCCGTAAAATTTCACATTCAATACCATCACTTTTGGAATCAATATTTACATTTATATCTAGCGGTTAGGTTTCTATAAACCTTCTTAAATTTGCTATTATTCAGGAAAAAACAAACGGATAGAACAACAAAATCCAGGTAAAAGTGGCGATGTAATTTCATCATCGCCTAACAAAGTAGCAACTAAAACCAACTGTGCTTTTTCTCGCCGATAAACTTCGACTTTTTGACTGAAGCGATCGACAATCCAATACTCACGCACGCCTCGCTCTGAATAAAGTTTCAGCTTTGCTTCTTTGTCTCGAAATTCATTTTGTTTACCAGGGGATAAAACCTCTATAACTAACTCTGGTGCGCCGATCAAATGTCCTGCTTCATCTTCAATTTGCGCCAGTCGTTCTCGACTTACCCAAACTACATCCGGTATCACGCTATCTAATTGCGAAAAAATCACTCCGGGACTCACAATTGTTTCCCCTAAACCACTCGAATCTGACCAAACATCGAGTTGTCGAGAAATTTTGCCACAAACTTGTTGATGACGGCGGTGAGGAGTGCCAGTCACAAAGAGTTCTCCATTAATAATTTCATAGCGCGTCCACTCATTTTCGGGTAGAACTTCTAAATCGTGAATTGTCCAGCGTACTCCCTCAATGGCTTGGTTCATGATTGTCCCCGTTTGGCTGGTTGCTTTTCTTTGTTTAATTTTATCTTTCTTCGGGCAAGGCAACTATGGTATTTAAATAGAACCATAATCAAAAGCGGAAGATCAGGCGAAACTGTGTATGCTGATATTTAGCCAACTTAAACCACCTAATAGCGATGCCGCAGTTACCTTTACTCTGGCGCTAACAGCAGAAGAACGCACCCGCAGTCGTCATCGCTTTGAAACGGCAGATGCTAAGGTTGTGTTTTTCCATTTACCCAGAGGAACTGTGTTACACGATGGCGATATTCTGCAAGAAGAAACCCATAGCAGTTTAATCAGAATTATTGCCAAACCAGAATTAGTGCTGACTGCCTTTGCCCAAACACCACTTTTATTATTACGTGCAGCATACCATCTGGGAAATCGCCATGTACCTGTAGAAATTACTCCGACTTATTTACGCTTATCTTCAGATTCGGTTTTACGCACGATGTTGGAACAATTGGGGTTAGAAGTTAAAGAGGAAATTTTACCATTTCAACCAGAATTGGGAGCTTATGGACAACACTATCATGCTCACTGACAGCCATCTTTTGAGTATTTTGCAGCTGGCTAGCCCTACTTTGCCTGTGGGAGCATATAGTTATTCTGAAGGCTTGGAAATGCTGGTGGAAAATGGTACGATCGCTAACCAGATACATCTCAAACATTGGCTAGAAGCAGAGTTGCTCTACGGGGCAATTCGGTTAGAGGCGGCGGTGATGGTACGATCGCAGCAAGCTGCAAAAATGGGTGATGTTGAGTCGCTATGCCGTTGGAATCTGTGGTTATCTGCTGCTAGGGAAACAGAAGAGTTACGCGCTTCTAGTTGGCAGATGGGGCGATCGCTGATCCAATTACTTGGTAAACTAGAACCACAGATTGTGCCTATTGTCAATGCTGTGGGTAATCCTGGTAATTATGCGATCGCTTTTGGTATTGCCGGTGCCCATTGGCAAATTAGTATCAAAGCCGCATTACTCGGATATCTGCATAGTTGGGCAAGTAATTTGATTACTGCTGGCGTGAAACTTATTCCCCTTGGACAAACAGCAGGACAGCAGTTATTGCTAGATTTGCAACCATTACTCATCGCTGCAGCGTTAGAAATTCTCGCGTTGGAGGATGATCAACTCGCTTGTTGTACTTGGGGTTTGTCGCTGGCGAGTATGCAGCATGAAACCCAGTATACAAGGTTATTTAGGAGTTAGAGACGCGATTAATCGCGTCTGTACAGGAGTGAGGAGTTATGAATGCATTTCGAGTAGGAGTTGCTGGGCCAGTGGGTTCGGGGAAGACGGCTTTGATGGATGCTTTGTGTAAGGGGTTGCGTGAGCAGTATCAGATTGCGGTGGTGACGAATGATATTTATACTCAAGAGGATGCTCAATTTTTAGTGCGTTCTCAGGCGTTGACAAGCGATCGCATTTTGGGTGTAGAAACTGGTGGTTGTCCTCACACTGCCATCCGCGAAGATGCTTCGATGAATTTAGCGGCAATTGAACAGTTAGAGGAACGTTTTATCAATTTGGATTTGGTATTTTTAGAAAGTGGCGGCGATAATTTGGCTGCTACTTTTAGTCCCGAATTGGTGGATTTAACAATTTACGTCATCGATGTTGCGGCTGGCGATAAAATTCCCCGCAAAGGTGGCCCCGGTATTACAAAATCTGATTTGTTGGTGATTAACAAAACTGACCTTGCACCCTATGTTGGTGCAGATTTAAGTGTGATGGAACGAGATGCTAAAAAAATGCGCGGTGATAAACCTTTTATTTTTACTAATTTGAAAACTCAGTCAGGACTTGCAGATGTAATTAATTTTGTTTGCATAAATATCTGTTAGAAAAATGAGAAGTTAGAGCCAGGGCGAATGGAATTCGCGGCTACACAAACCAAGTCCGCCTGCGCGGACTAAAAAAAATTGAGTGTTTTAAACCCACGGAGGTGGGTTTTGTCTGTGTAGACGCGGTTTCTAACCGCCCTTTCTATAAAGCCCTCAGATGACGATTTCGCACACGTTCGGCACTCCCAGTAGGAATTGCAGCAATTAATTTTTGCGTGTATTCCTCTTTCGGTTCCAGGTAAAGACTTTCGGCTGTCCCTTCTTCAACAATTTGACCGCGATTCATCACTAAAATGCGATCGCTCATAAATTTCACTACACTTAAATCATGCGAAATAAAAATATAAGTAAGCTGAAAGTCTGACTGTAATTCTTTGAGAAGATTTAATACCTGCGCCTGTACTGAAACATCCAGCGCTGAAACTGATTCATCACAGATAATAAATTTAGGGTTTAACGCCAAACAACGGGCTATGCAAATCCGTTGGCGTTGACCGCCAGAAAACTGATGCGGATAGCGGTTAATCGCATCTGCACTCAAGCCCACCCGTTCTAAGAGTTCGACTACTCGCTGGCGTCGTTGTTGCTTGGTCTTACCAACGGCGTGAATTACCAAGGGTTCCATCACCGCGTCCCCAACCTTCATCCGTGGGTCAAGGGAACTAAAAGGATTTTGGAAGACTATTTGCATTTCCCGGCGCAGTTTTTGCAACGGTTCTCCTTTGAGGCTAGTAATATCTTGTTTCTCAAAGATAATCTGACCACTCATCGGTTCAATTAATCGCATCAAGGTTCTGCCAAGGGTGGTTTTACCGCAACCAGATTCTCCCACCAAACCTAATGTTTCGCCTGGTTTGACATCAAAGGAAACGCCATTGACTGCCATATTGTAGCGTTTTGTACCACCAAACACCCCGCGCACTGGAAAACCAACTTTCAGGTTGCGGATTTGCAGCAGGGGTTCCTTTTCATTGAAGTTTGCCAATCTTGCAGCAATCTCTTCGCTGGTGACTTCTGTGGGTTGCGCGGGTTCTTTCGCCTGAATTACTACTTGTCCCGTTGGTGTCTCTTCTGCACTCATGTAGTCGGAAACAGTGAGTAATTTTTGGGGACGGCGGTCAAGTGTGGGGCGGCAAGCGATCAAACCTTTAGTATATGGATGCTGAGGACTGCTGAAAATTTGTTCAGAAGCACCAGACTCGACAACTTTGCCTTTATACATCACCGCTACTTCGTCAGCAATTTCTGAAATTAGCCCCAAGTCGTGGGTGATGAAAATCATTGCCATGTCACGGCTTTGTTGCAATTCTCGGATTAACTCCAAAATTGTCGCTTGTACTGTCACATCTAAGGCTGTAGTTGGTTCATCGGCAATTAAGATTAATGGGTTGCAAGAAATTGCCATTGCAATCATCACCCGTTGCAACTGACCCCCAGAAAGTTCATGGGGGTAGCGTTCTAGCATCGCTTCTTTGTGTTCTTTAACCACCTGTGGCAACTTTGATGGATCTAGTTTCGATGAATCGATATACTGCTGTTGTATCTCTTCATCGCTAGGTAGAAGTTTTACCTCTTGCAGACCTGCGATCGCAATTTGTCGTGCTTGGGATGCTGACACATTTTGATGCCGCATAATCGCTTCTGTTAGCTGAAACCCGATGTTATAAACCGGATTAAGCGAACTCATCGGTTCTTGAAAAATCATCGCAATGTCGCCACCCCGATGTAGCTGCATTTGCTCAGGAGGCAATTTTACCAAATCGATGGCGTTAGCATTCTCTTGCGGACGAAACCAGATTTCACCGCCAGTAACTAGACCGGGAGTTTGCAACAAACCCATCACAGCTAAGGCTGTCACTGATTTACCACTCCCCGATTCTCCTACTATTCCTAGAGTCTCACCTCGATGCAGCGCAAATGAAATACCATCCAAAGCTCTGTTAATGTTGCCATCACTGGGAAATTCAACTTGGAGATTGCGAACCTCTAGGATAGTTTCTCTCATAGGAGTTGGGTAGGAATATTAACTTAAAATTATTTGATTTTAACAATAGTTTTGATGTATGTGTCGGTAAATTTGGTTTTTACACTCTTTGGCAGTTTTTCTGACATCGCATACTTCCACAATATACACGCATTTGCGATGTATTACTGCTTCTCATCTCTGCAAACTGCGATCTGCTCATGGTATCGCTCTCTTTTCAGAATTCTAGTCTTTACATAACAGTATTAACTACAGTAACTTGCCACCACGAACAAAACAGCCAGGAGAGCAAATCCGTAAATTGGTTAAGGAGCGATCGGCTGTCTGCAATGCTGAATTATGCTTTTGCAGTGGTTGTTCTCGTTTTTCTGATTTGACATCTCCAGCGATCGTTGCCCTAAAAAATCCCCGAATGGGGGAGTGAAATTAAGATGGACAAGTTTTTTACCAAGTGGCAAAAAAAGTGGTGGTAGGCTTAATTATGTAGAGCGAATAAGTCAACTTACTACACTCTGGAAACGAAAGGGTTTCTCCATAGATGGAATACTTCCAGAATCGGGAATTAATTCTCAAGCTAGTTTACCTGCTTCTGCCCTCCAGAAACATTTGTCCCCATTGCGCCCAATATAGTATCCTATTTTTGCATAAATTGTCTAAATGCAAGAGGCTGAGGCTTTGGATTTAGAGATTAAAATAGAGTTAGTAAAGGTAGAGTTTACTTGATTAGGAGGTTCTCTGATGACTTTACAAGAAATTATTAATTCTATTGAAAGTTTGCCCACAGAAGATCGAGAGTATTTATTTGAGTTTCTTCGCCAGCAACGAATTGAGAATCGGCGGATTGGAATTTTGGCTAATGCTCAGGAAGTGATGCAGGCTTTTAAGGATGGGACAGCTCATAGGGGAAGCGTTGATGATTTGATCGCTGATTTACTAGGAGATGATGATGGAAGTTGTCTGGAGTAGTGGATTTAAGCGGTCTTTTGGGAAGATTACAAAGAAAAACCGGCAATTAAAGAATCAAATTATTAAGGTATTAAGGCTTTTGGCAGATGATCCATTTACACCGTCTTTGAAGCCTCATAAGTTAACAGGAAATTTAGCGGGCTTGTGGTCTTGTTCTGTTGCTTATGATTGTAGAATTATCTTTAATTTCTCTGAGGATGAGAAGTTGTTATAAATGGTTATTTTATTGATTGATATTGGCAGCCATGATGAAATTTATTAAATTGTAAAATAGAGGCTGAAGCTTGGGATTTAGAGATTAAAATTCTTTATCCCTAAGCCACTCGATCGCTAAACTAAGCGATGTCTCACGAAAAAACGTAAAGCGTCAACGCAGACAAAAAAATAGCACATCCTAAAGGATGGCTACTTGTAGAAATTGTCTAATCGTAATATTTTTTGCGATTGAATACACGTTCAACTACCAACTTTAGAACGGAATATCATCTGGATCTGGTTCTTCCGCTTTCACTGCTGGATTAGTGGTTCGCTCATAATTTGTGGGTTGCGGTACGGGTTCGTAAGTTGTCGCTTGGGGAGTAACACCAACAGCATTTTTAGCTGGGGTAGGCGCTGGACGTGGTGATTCGTAAGTGGGAACGTCTTTCTGTGGCGGACGAGATGCTGGTGATGCTTGTCGTGGCGACGTTTCAGTAAATGATGGAGTTACGGTTGCTGAAGGCAATGGATCAGTATTAAAACTACCTCCAACAGATTGAATTTGTTGCACCGTCAATTCAGCGCGTTTTTCTTTAAAACCTTCTTGACGCTCAACAGTATTCATAGTTAAACGTCCTACCAAGATGACGCGATCGCCTTGGTGGTAGTTTTGCTGAATTTCCGTTGCTAAATTCCCCCAGCCGACAACTTTTAAGGTGGCTGGTGGATCTTCTGGTTTCTGGGAATTGGGAAACTGCACCAGCATTTCCGTGACTCCCAGATTATCCGCCGTATAGCGGAGTTGCGGCTCGTCAATAATTTCCGCCATCAAAACGCAGCTGTTCATTAAAATTACTCCTGAGTGCAAAAAGTGTTGATTGAAAAAGTGGAGGTTTTTCTATGTAGTGCCAATTAATATCAAAATATGTTTAATTGTTTGCATTTTTTAATGATGCCTGAATAAATTTTCTAGATCAACTCTGAGTTTTTAGTCATTTCTAGCATAAAAGCCAAGCGATCGCTTTGAACAGCCTTAAATATGCTGTTCGCCACCCTCGCTTGACTAAATGAGCATTGAATTCTCTCTTGAATAGTATAATTGTACCATCGAGTGAGGAAATATCAAAAATTCTCAGCAAAAATTAAGTTTTGACGTGAACTGGAAAAACACCCAAGGCGATTAACCTTGCTGGTAGGTCGCGCAAGATGGGTAAGCGTAAAAACGCAGGTGGTACAAAGGTGCGATTTGAGGTGAGAACCGGGGCTAATACCCGCTTTTGGATAAAAGTTTGAAACGCCTGAATGATGCGTGTGGGCAACTCGCGTTGACGTTGTACTTTTGCTAGATCCCTAAGTTGTACTTGTCGGTTCTTGAGCGGTTTGGCGAGTACATTCGCCGCGACTACAGCATCTTGAATCGCGTAGTTAATCCCAACTCCACCAACGGGGGACATTATATGAGCTGCATCACCGATCAGTAACAGTCCCTGACGATACCAGCGTTTGACAAGGCTGGACTCGACTGAGAGAAAAGCTATTTGTGACCAATCATCTAAATTTTGGAGGCGTTGCTGGAATTCTGGCACCACTTCGGCAACAGATTTTTTTAATTCCTCCAAACCCGCAGCTCTTAGTTGTTGATAGCCTCCTTTAGGAATAATATAGGCAAGTTGCCACTCATCACCACGGTCAAGCATGGCGATTAGCTTACCTTGACCGAAGCGCCCCATTCCTCCTTCAGGGTCTTCTGGCTGACGCGGTAGGCGAAACCAGAGGATATCCATTGGCGGCGAGGTTTCGATTGATTCAAACTCACCCAGATGGCGTAAACGTGAGTGGCGACCGTCTGCACCAACTGTCAGTATTGCCCGAATTTCATGCCAACCGCCGCCTCCTCGATAGCGGACACCTTGAATCACACCATTTTCGGTAATCAATTCCTGCACATTCGCACCCATCACCAGATGGAAATTAGGATATTTTTGCGCTTCTTGGGTGATGAACTCCAGGAATTTCACCTGGGGAAGCATTGTAATGTAGGGATAATGGGTTTTCAGATAACTAAAATCTGCGAATGTGACAGTATCTTCAGGAGTTTGAATACTAATTTGGCGCATTTTGGTATGGGGAAGTTCTAGCAAAGCTGTACTTAATCCCAATTCCTCCATAATTTCCATCACCGATGGATGAATCGTATCGCCACGAAAATCGCGATCAAAGTCTTTGTGTGCTTCCAACAGGATCACAGAAATGCCTTGACGCGCTAACAACAGTGCCAATACTGCTCCTGCTGGCCCCCCACCCACAATGCAACAATCTGTAGTTTGTCCGTCTACAATGTCATGGACAGGGTTAATGCTTGGGTCTTGGGAAAAATTTTTAGGTACATCGGTAGTCATAACAACACCTCCTAACAGCCCTAAAATTTAGAATAGTTTGCTTTTGCTAGTGCAAGCTATTTTTTTAACTTTTCGTATTTACAGGAATGGTGCTATATCTCAGTAGAATCTCCAGCCGCAGACAAAATTGCCACAGTTAGATAAACTTGAGAGCCAAAACAAAAAACAAGCTCAATGTAACTATCAGGTAGAATTTCAAACATATTGCTGGGTGGACAAAATTCGCAGCGTGTAGTCCATAAACAATTGATATATTTGCTCAACACAGGCGAAACATCCATTTTTGGCAGCGCATACCCTTTTTTATAAGTCTGTCATTTTTTAATATAAGTAATTACTAAAAATAAATTTAACTTTTGCAAAAACTCTAGGTAAAATACATAAGCCTCATCCTTTTTCGTCAAAATCATGGGCAACACTTTTGGTGATCTATTTCGGATAACTACTTTTGGCGAGTCTCACGGCGGCGGTGTGGGAGTTGTGATTGATGGTTGTCCTCCACAACTAGAAATTTCGGCAGAAGAAATTCAAGCAGAACTAGATAGAAGGCGTCCGGGACAAAGTAAAATTACTACCCCTCGCAAAGAAGCGGATACCTGCGAGATTTTATCAGGGGTATTTGAAGGCAAAACACTAGGAACGCCTATAGGAATTTTGGTACGTAATCAAGATACTCGTCCCCAAGATTACGACGAGATGTCCCAGAAATATCGACCTTCTCACGCGGATGCAACTTATGATGCAAAATATGGGATTCGCAATTGGCAAGGTGGGGGTAGGTCGTCAGCGCGTGAGACAATTGGAAGAGTCGCAGCAGGTGCGATCGCTAAAAAAATTCTCCGTCAAGTCGCCAATGTCGAAATTATCGCTTACGTTAAGCGCATCAAAGATTTGGAAGGTGTAGTTGATCCAAATACTGTCACCTTAGAACAAGTGGAAAGCAATATCGTCCGTTGTCCCGATGCTGAATGCTGCGATCGCATGATTGAATTAATTGAGCAAACAGGTAGACAAGGTGATTCTATCGGCGGTGTCGTCGAATGCGTGGCGCGAAATGTGCCGAAAGGTTTGGGCGAACCAGTATTTGATAAATTGGAAGCTGATATCGCTAAGGGTGTAATGTCTCTCCCTGCTAGCAAGGGCTTTGAAATTGGTTCCGGTTTTGGCGGAACGCTACTAACGGGAATTGAGCATAACGACGAATTTTATATTGATCAAAATGGTGAAATCCGCACATTAACAAACCGTTCTGGTGGTATTCAAGGCGGTATTTCCAACGGGGAAAATATCATTTTGCGAGTTGCATTTAAGCCGACAGCAACAATTAGAAAAGAGCAGAAAACTGTAACTCGTGAGGGCGAAGAAACACTATTAGCAGCCAAAGGACGCCATGATCCTTGTGTATTGCCGCGTGCAGTTCCAATGGTTGAGGCAATGGTAGCGTTGGTGCTATGTGACCATTTGTTACGGCATCATGGGCAGTGTAAGGTCTTGTAGGCACTACATTGACTTCTAAAAAATATTTATTTTCCTGGGGTGGGTATCTGACTCGCCCTATCTACTTATACGCGAGTGCCTAAGCTTATTTAGTTGGTTTCTTTGCCCTATTGCCTGGCATTGTAGTTTCTCTATTTGCTGGAGTAATTGTAGACCGCTTTAACCGTCGGGAAACCTTTCCTGAACCAGGAGCAGAAATTGAGTCAGCGATCGCATCCTTGGTATCAGCGCCAGTCTCCGCACCTTCTCTAGAGGAGATCGCTACCCGCGCAAGCCCTCTCAATTTTTGGCGGCCACAGTGATGTCATGGCAGCGCGTGGTACTGGTTTTGCCAGTTTATCTTCTAAAGAATTTACGCCAGCGATGATTAAAGCCGTCTTTGATACCTTCCCCACTCATAATATGCGAACATAATTAAGTTGTAGCTGACTATCTGCACAGAGGTTTAAAATGGATACCATTGCAATCCCTGTTCTGAATCGCTCAGTAGATGCCACAGTAGAAATTTCTGTTTCTAAAAGTATTACCAATCGGGCATTACTTGTTGCGGACTTAGTGCCAGGTGACTCGATTTTAGAAAATGCCTTATTTAGTGAAGACTGGCATTTGCTGTCACTGGCTTAAAGGTTCCAGGCATTGTAATAAAAGACTCTGGTTGTACAGCGAAAACTTTTCCCGATTACTTTACTCGATTTTTCCAGATGTTAGAACAATAAAAGGTGAATTGCAATGTCAAATATTCGAGAAGGAATGCCTGTACTTGCCCGTCATGAAGGAGATTGGGTAGGAACTTATACATTAATTGATACAGCAGGAAAAATCCTTGACAAGCATGAGTCTCACTTAAGTTGTCAATTTCCAGAAAATGGCCTTCATCCCTACTACCAAATAAATCGCTACAAGTGGTCTGATGGTAAACAAGAGGAGCATGAATTTCCCGGAACCTATAAAGATAATAAGCTCTGGTTTGACACCGATCGTATTCAAGGAAAAGCTTGGGAAGTCGATGATTCAGTTGTTATTTTGTGGTTTAGTTATAAGACAAACCCAGAAATGAGCTTATATGAAATGATCTACATTAGTCCTGACAATAACAATCGTGCCCGCACTTGGCATTGGTTTAAGAATAATCAAATCTTTCAACGCACCCTAATTCAAGAAGAACGGCTAAGATAGTAAGTTCTCCCCTTAGCAAGCAGGGAAACAAGATTTCTGCTCCCTCTCCTTAATAAGGAGAGGGTTGGGGTGAGGTTTAAAGAACTTTCTACAAAAGTGAGATGCTCATCTCAAATTTAAACTTAGTAAGGTATACGCATGGCCAAAGGTGACAAAATCAACTTCTCTACTCCTAGCGGTTTTCCAGAATTTATTCCTAGTGAAAAGCGTCTAGAATTATATTTACTAGATATCATCCGTAGAGTTTTTGAAAGCTATGGATTTACGCCCATCGAAACACCTGCTGTAGAACGTTTAGAAGTACTGCAAGCTAAAGGAAATCAAGGCGACAATATCATCTATGGCATTGATCCCATCCTGCCACCAAATCGACAAGCCGAGAGAGATAAATCGGGTGAAACTGGTTCGGAAGCAAGAGCTTTAAAGTTTGATCAAACAGTTCCTTTGGCGGCTTATATTGCCCGTCATTTGAATGAATTAACCTTTCCCTTTGCTCGCTATCAAATGGATGTAGTTTTTCGGGGAGAACGGGCAAAAGATGGGCGTTTTCGTCAGTTTCGCCAGTGTGATATTGATGTAGTTGCCCGTCGGGAACTCAGCTTGCTCTATGATGCTCAAATGCCTGCAATTATCACTGAGATATTTGAAGCAATTAATATTGGTGATTTTCTAATTCGCATCAATAATCGCAAAGTTCTGACTGGTTTCTTTAAGTCAGTGGGAATTCCTGAAAACCAAATTAAATCCTGTATTGGTATCGTTGATACTCTCGAAAAAGTTGGTGAAACTAAGGTAAAACAAGATTTAGAAAAAGAAGGTATTTTAGCAGAACAGGCGCAAAATATTATTGATTTTATTAAAATTGATGGTTCGGTTGATGAAGTATTAGATAAGCTCAATCACCTCGCAGAAAATCTATCAGAAACTGAGCAATTGAGCCTGGGAGTTACCGAATTAGAAACGGTAATTGCAGGCGTGCGTAATCTCGGAGTTGCCGAAAATCGTTTCTGTATTGATTTATCTATTGCCCGTGGTCTTGATTACTATACAGGCACTGTTTACGAAACAACCTTATTAGGACATGAAGCTTTAGGTAGTATTTGTTCTGGCGGTAGATATGAAGAATTAGTCGGAGTATTCTTGGGTGAAAAAATGCCGGGTGTAGGCATTTCTATCGGCTTAACTCGCTTAATTAGTCGTTTACTAAAAGCTGGAATTCTTAGTACCTTAGCTGCTACACCAGCCCAGGTGATGGTAGTGAATATGCAAGATGATTTAATGCCAATTTATTTAAAAGTTTCTCAACATCTGCGTCAGGCTGGGATTAATGTGATAACTAACTTTGACAAGCGCCCTTTGGGTAAACAATTTCAACTAGCTGACAAACAAGGAATTCAATTTTGTGTAATTATTGGTTCTGAGGAAGCAGCAACAGAAAAGTCCTCGCTGAAAGATTTGAAAACAGGTGAGCAAGTAGAAGTGCTACTGGTAGATTTGGCTGAGGAAGTTAAAAGAAGGCTTGGCTAAGAAACTACAAAAGTTCTAACCAAAAATATATGACAATTCTCAACGCTCGTAATTTATCCTTAGAAGAAGTTCAGCGTTTGTTTGGCTTTCAAAAACAGTATAATGACTCATTTTCTAACTACTTATCTTTGGAACCTCTCACGCAAGCAGAACAGCAAGAACTCAAGCAAATTCAGCATGACTTTGATAGATACCTTACAGCAGGCAAAGTTTCTGAAGGTCAGGTAAAGTTTCTTGCAGTTGCCCCTTTACTAAGATTAGCTGGTTTTTATCGTTATCCTATCGAGATTGTTTTAGAGGAAAATATTGCTGATATTGAAGTTGAAGATGAAGATATCAAAATTAAAGGAAGATTTGATATTTTAGCTGTTAGTAAAGCTCAACATCCAAAACTTCAAACATATTTTTGGGTATTGTTAATTGAATCGAAAAATAGTCAGATTGATATATCAACAGGTTTACCTCAGCTACTCACTTATGCTTATAAAGATTTAGATAATCAAAAATCAGTTTGGGGATTAACAACTAATGGTAGAAGTTATCAGTTTGTCTATATTGAACAAGGAAATCCTCCGATTTATTACCTGTTGCCAGAATTAAATTTAATGGAAAGAGAGCGTTCAAGTCAGTTATTACAGGCTCTAAAAGCAATTTGTCAGCTTTAAATGCTTTGCTTCCCTCGCCATGACTAAAATACGTTGCTTTTGTGTAATATCAGGTTCGGTTAAACACTTAATAATATCTCTAGGTTGGGACAGAAAAAGCTCATACGTGTCAACTTAACGTGAAAGTTAGTCTAGAAACAGCTTTTACAGATTATCTCGTTCCCAGTCTCTGACTGGGAATGCATACTGGAGGCTCCGCCTCAAGACTTGCGGCACCGCAATGAGGTGCATTTCCAGCCAGAGGCTGGAAACGAGGTTTTATACATACAGATTTATCGTAGGGGCACAGCAATGCTCATGCGTGTCAACTTAACGTGAAAGCCAGTCTATAAGCAGCTTTTAAGATTGTCTCGTTAAGAGTCTCCGACTCTTAATGCTCGTCCTTGAGGGCTGCCGCCTCAAGACTTGCGGCAGAGCCGCAACGAGCAGCATTTTTAGCCTCTGGCTGGAAACGAGGTTTTAAAAGGGTTTTGGCTTAAGTTGACACCAATGAGCTTTTTCTGTGCCCCTACCAACCTATTTGTATGATTATTAAAGTGAAACGGTATTACCTAAAACGACAGGATTGCCCTATAGTCGGAGTCTCTTCGAGTTGCACCATTATTAGAACAGCTGGCGCATCGCCTACTGTTCCAGATAAGTGACCTTTATGACCTTGAGTGTCTGCTTTTGTACCCTGGTCTTCTCCAAATGAAATTTCGCCAGGACCCATCTCGACTCGCTGTCCGTCCATAGTCTCCACAAACCATCGTCCCGACAGCGGGATGATCCATTGGGGCTTTGGGTTCTCATGCCAGTTGCCAACCCATCCCACGGGTAGCACAGTAAAGGTGATTGTAGCACCAGACTGCTTCAACTTAGAAAGCCACTGGGGCGAGGTATCTGGAGCTATGCCTTTCTCGATGAAGTCCTCAATTTGACAACGAGACTGGTGACTTATACCGTCGTGGTCAGTCCAGACGTGCCAGTAGTCAATTGTTGGTTTGGGTGATGAGTTATTCGGCATAAAAATGGCTCTTGTTTATTGTGGTAGTAATTGTTACTAATCAACTGTAACGATATAATTGCGTTGTTCCCATTTACTGCTTTCAATCCAAAAAAAGGTAAAGCTGATTGGCTGTTGCTGCTGATCACAAACAGAGATATCGACAAAATTCACTCCTAACTTTGTGGAAGTAGAAGGCGTATCTTTCACGCTTTGCCAATTATCATCTGACCAGTGCAATTGAAAAGATGCTAAAGCATGAATTCGCAATGAATAACCTTTTTTAACTTGGCTAATTTGTCGGTTAAACTTCCAAATTTCCAATGATTTACACTCTTGTCTTTCGCCCAAATATCGATTTGCCACCTCTGGAATAAAATCAAACACCTGACCGTCATTATTTGACCGTAGCAGCTTGATATACTCTGCATGCGCCCACATTAAAGGCATAGCAGAACCTGTTGGTTTTCCTAAATACATATGGATTTTCGGTGTATCTGCCTCATCCCAAACCTGTTCTGGTAGCAAAGAAGTGTCTGAAGCAAATCCTTCCATCGCTTTGATATATGTTTTGACATCGCCGCCAGCAGCCAGTTCATAATGTCCTCGTTCTCCTGTCAAAAGAGGCCAAGCACGTCCCTTACCCGAACCGATATAAGCACTACCATCTTCTTGCTGACCATAGCCGTCGTGGTTGTAACGATGCCAACAAGGCCCAACGGCTGTATCTACTTTCAAGACTGCATCAATTACTTTCACGGAATCAACGATAATTGGGTCATCTGGTTGACGAATTCCATAGCGTACCAATTGCAGAAATCCGGCATCAACAATTTCCTTTGCCGGAAATTCTGCCGGTTCACCAGGAGGTTGACTGCTGATAAAAAGAGTTCCTTGGTTAGGATTTTCGTTGGGTTGAGGATTATTAATATCTGAAGGAGTAATTCGGATATAATGGCGTTTGATGCCAGGAACTAAAGTTCCTTCAGTAGTAACTGTCCAAGCTTCGATGTGAGATTCTAAAAAGTCAGCGTACTCTTCGATAAACTTTGCTGTTGCTTCATCCTCACGTTCACGAACAAATTGAGCAGCACAGATTAAGGCGGCAATATTGGATGCTAGTGTTGATGGTGAATAACCGCTATTTTCTTCCCAGCGTTCTTCTTGAGTCGCCGGGCCGTGACGAATTAAATAACCCGCCGCCCGCAGAACCATCGGATATATATCAAAGTGTAAACAAGTTTTCTGTTGGTGCAATAACCATGCTAACAGAATGGGAAACGCCACCTCATCAAGCTGGATACCTGTCCAGTAAGGTTTACCATCAACCCAGAAGTTTTGGGGAAAACCGCCATCTTGTTGCTGACTAGTAGCAAGATAAATGAGCGATCGCACTGCTGTCGCTGTTTCCCCAGCTGCCACTAAACCTGATACACTGCTAACCATATCCCGCGTCCAGACAAGGTGATATCCTCCTTGGTCTTGGTCGTCTTTGGCTTCACCCCAAGGGATAGCCAGAGAGGCAATTAAAGCACCAGGGTAAATTTTGTCTTCATGTGCTAACAACAAACTAATGCTGTTGTGATACAACTTACCCTGATCATAAGAAACATTTTCTAATGGTTTGATGCGATCGCGCGATCGCTTCCACTGTTCGTTATATAGCTGCTTCTGCTGTTCAAAAGGAATATTTAGCGACTGAAAGAGTGTGGAAATTGCATTGTGCAGATTTGTCCCAAACGCCAGTCCTAAAGTAAACTCTTTAGTGCTATCTAAATTTAGTTTTCCAGTCAGAGCAATGTTGCCATCCACAGCACTATCAAACTCCCAATCCATCTGAAAATTATCAGCTAGGTCTGTCCAGCCATCACTTTCACCGACGTAACCACAAGAAAGATGGGTAAAGGGAACTGTTGCACCCATCGCCAGCCATGTTCCTTGTTTCTCGGCCGTTAAAATCTGATGTCCAGCAACTTCTATGACGTAACCATTATTACCTCTGCCGCTAACTTCCAGATGTGGCGCACACAAGGCGTATAGCTGGAGTTGGGAGATAAACTCGGACTCTCCTGTTAATTTCGTGTGTTGTAAAATACAGGATAAATGCGGGTCGGCAATCACTTCTTTGATTACGGCATAACGCCCTTGTGGATCGGAATTAGTGATGCGATATCCTAAACCATGAGTCCACATCGGTTCAATTTTTGATTCGAGATGCCGTTTCTCTTCGTGAAAAAAGCTTTTCCCGTCAGAAATTAGATACTGCAAATCCCGAATTTGGGGTTTGTCTACTGTGGGATGGTAGATTTCAGTGACAACACCGTTCCAGATAGTAAACCAAATGTTACTAGAGGTAGAGTAAGCTGTTCCGACTCCATCTTTATTCGCCTGAGTCCATCGAGGCTCAATACCCGGTGAGCCAAAAGCCTGTCCTTGACCAAGAATTTTTACCATAATTTATTGTACCTATCAGCTTTAACTACTATTTAAAAATGCTGTGTTTGATATTTATTCGGAAGGTTGAAAATATCTGCGAGCCGCACTTAAGGATTTGGCTTCAATAAAAATTTGTTTTATTTCAGGATGCATTTGGCGAATTTTTATTTCTAAACTTTCTACAGTTAATGCTATTTCTTCACCTGTCAGATTTTGAGTAAATTGAATTTCTAAGTTGAGTAATACTTCCTGTGGAGCCAGCTGCATTGTTAGTATACGGATAACTTCTTTGACTCCTGGTTCGGTTTTTGACAAAGAACGGATATTAGCTATAGTTTTAGGAGCAGCACTTTCACCAACTAATAATCCTTTACTTTCTGTCGCTAGTACCACTGCTACTATAGCCAAGATAATACCAATGATAATCGAGGCAATGCCATCCAAATAAACATTATTAAATAAATGTCCTAAGAAGATTCCGATGAAGGCAACGATTAAACCTAAAATTGCCGCAGTATCCTCCAATAATATTGTCAATACTGTGGGGTCTTTACTATTTTTGATTGCTTGCCAAAAATTTTGTTTCCCCTTGGTTGGCAAAAACTCTCTTAAAGCTACAATCCAAGAAAAACCCTCCAATAATATTGCTATTGTTAACACAATATAATTCCATTTTGGGTCTTCTAAAGGACTGGGATTAATTAAATGAATGATTCCTTGGTAAATTGACATACCGCCGCCAATGGCAAAGACGAGGAGAGCAACGATGAAAGTCCAGAAGTAAAGTTCTTGACCATAACCAAAGGGATGGCTAGCATCTGCTGGCTTTTGGCTCCTGCGAATTCCCAGCAAAAGTACCAGTTGATCAACAGTATCTACAACTGAATGAATCCCTTCAGATATCATGGCAGAACTGCCAGTAACAGAGGCGGCAAGAAATTTAGTAATAGCGATCGCTAAGTTAGCACCCATCGCCGCAAATATAGCTTTATTAGATGAATCAGATGGCATAAGAGTAAATCATAATTATCTATAAACTTCTAATTCACCATCGAGATGGGTAACTTCCCATTGGGTTTGTTCGCCATCGCGCCAAAAGCGCAATCCCACCGTAGCGTCTCCCACAGACAAATTTGTGAGTTCTAAATCCGGTAAGTAATCTGGGAGTGAGGGCTGTACTTTTAACTGTTGTTTTGAGGCATCAGCTTTGAGTCCTAAAATGGTACGAATCAGTAAGAAAATTGAACCAGCAGCCCAAGCCTGGGGTATATTAGCGTCTGGGTAGGGGACTGGAAAGTTATCATCTTGGCGATCAATTCCCGCAAACAATTCTGGCATTCGCCCAGCTTGAAAATAACTAGCAGCAGCAAAAATCCCCTCAGCAATGCGGTTAGCTTCTTTGTGATAGCCATACTTTTTTAATCCAGCAGCGATGATCGAGTTATCATGAGGCCAAACACTACCGCGTTGATAACTAATTGGGTTATATGCCAGATTTTCAGATGAAAGAGTCCGCACACCCCAACCACACCACATATCTGGTTGAAAAAGTCGGTTAACAAGTTTTTTTGCTCGTTCCTCTGGGACGATACCAGACCAGAGCAAATGACCCGGATTTGAGGTAATTGATTGAATTTGCTGCTTTTTATCGTCTAATCCTAAACAGTAAAAGCCAACTGATTCCATCCAAAAGCGATCGTTAAATCGTTGATAAAGTTCTTCGGCTTTTTGACGCAGCTTTTTCGCTTGTTCTTTTTCGCCCCAGACTTCATAAATTAAAGCTGCCCTCAGCCACGCATCATAAACGTAGCCTTGGACTTCACATAAAGCGATTGGCGGCTCAACTAACTCACCATTTGGGTAAACTATTGCGTCACCCGAATCTTTCCAACCTTGATTGCGTAATCCTTTTGACGAATGAGTTAAGTACTCAACAAATCCATCCCCGTCCAAGTCGCCGTATTTATCAATCCAATTTAGCGCCTTTTCCAGTGGTTCTCGGCACTCATCAAGCATACTGAGGTCGGCGTTCCAGTTATAGGCTTCAGATAAAGTAACAATCCAAAGGATGGTAGTATCTACTGTTCCGTAATAGGGATGATATGGAAGTAAGTTTAGTGTGGTTAACTCATCGCGCCGCATTTCGTGCAGCATTTTGCCTGGTTGGGCATCGTGCCAATCATCCAACTCAGTTGCCTGGAGTTGAGCCAGTTTTAGCAACGTGCCACGGGCAAATTCATGATAAACTGCGATCGCTTGCAAGCTAGCAATTATTGAGTCGCGGCCAAAAACGGCGACAAACCAAGGAATACCAGCAGCAGGCATCCAAAATTGATGCCCATTATCATCCACCTCAATCCGTAGCGCTCCCATATCCGCGATCGCTTGCTGATAATATTCGGCAATTTCAGCATTAGACGATCGCAACTTTGTGGCATTAATTAGAAACTCATCCCTGACTTTTCCGGCTTTTGTATTGTAAGGTACAGCACAGGTGTCTTGAGGTTTGAAGACATTTCCATCAGCTAAGGCTGTAAAGTTGATACAAGTGTGCCATGTTTTGCCAGGAGCGATCGCTACATCAAACATTAAACGACCATTGGCATAGCGTGGCTCAGAAGTACCACAAACTGGTTCAATCACAATACCTCGGAAGAAAGAACCGTTCCGATATTCAGTTCTGAGTACACCATTTTCCCATCTGGTTTCTGTTTCACCCCGCGTCAAGAGTTGCTGTGATTTGACATCAAAAATGTCCGCAAAATCTGAGCGCACAGCTAGCATTAATTGAAACTTAACAACTTCATTGTGATAGTTAGTTATATCAATATCTTCATGCATACCTTCCACTATGTCACGCCGAACAGTTACAAGCAAACTACCTGGAGGTAAAGAGCTATTGATAGTAGTAAGTTGCGGGTTGGTGAATTGGTAAAGCGCATTATGATGGGTGATATTGCTAGAGGCTAGCAGCGAAAGGGGGTAGCGATTCAGAGAAATTTCGTAGTAAGAAATTAGGCGTGTGTCCCAAACAAAAAAACCTTGAGCTAAATTTTCGTCGATGGAACCATCACTAGCTGTTACTAGAAAAGAGGAACCATCGTTGATGGTTATCAAACCAGGATTGACAGTAACTTTTGTAGGCATTCTCAATTAGCCAATTATGTGATTTTAATTCCCCCGCTTCTAACAAGCAGCAAGTTTTGTGGCTCTTTCTAAATTCCAGTTACAAAACTTAATTACGAACTTGTACTGAGCGCAGCCGTTGGCGCAGCCTCTCGTAGAGAAGTATTACGAATTATTTTAGCCATTCTCTGTAAAACCGGGGTACAAGGTCATACCACCGTCTACAAACAGTGTTATACCATTAACATAATCAGAATCATCAGAAGCCAACCAAACTGCTGCTTTGGCGATATCTTCTACATCTCCCACACGTTTGGCTGGAATCAGTTTTAGTAACTTCTCCTCTGCTTCTGGAGTATCCCAAGCTGATTTATTAATTGGAGTTTTGATTGCACCAGGGGCAATACTATTAACGCGAATTTTGTGGGGTGCAAGTTCTTGAGCAATACTTTGCATCATCATATTTATACCGCCCTTACTTGCGGCATAATTAACATGACCTGCCCAAGGAATTACCTGATGCACTGAACTTATACAAATAATCTTACCTGCGGCAGATGAAATATCGGGCTGTACGCCTCGACGTAAGAATTCTTTTGCAGCTTCCCTGGCACATAAGAATTGTCCTGTCAGGTTCACCCCGATGACTGTATTCCATTGGTCAAGGGTCATATCTACAAAGGGTGAATCTTTTTGAAGACCCGCATTGTTTATTAAAATGTCAAGAGTGCCGAATTGCTGGAGTGTCTGGCTGAACATCGCCTTTATTTCGTCTTCTTTGCTGACATCAGCTTGAATGGCAAATGCTTCACCATTAGCGGCTTTGATATCATCAACAAGTTTTTGGGCTGATTCGGCTTCAGAATGATAGTTGACAGCTACAGCTGCACCTGATAAAGCTAAATAGCGAGCGATCGCTTCACCAATGCCAGAACTAGCACCCGTCACAAGTGCTTTTTGACCTTTGAGTAAGTAAGGGGAATAGCTCATAATGCTTTCGATATTCTTCAAACTTGCATTTGGATGAGAATTTTGGTTTCTGGGCGTAGTATTACCTTGGGAATTTAGATTGTCATAATCGCTAAATTATAGATTCAAGAAGAAAAACTTTTCCTTTCTGGATTTTAAGAAATATCGAGGAGTTTTCTAATCTATCTAGAGAAAGATAAACAGTATATTTTTTTACTGACTAATATTTCAACTATTTGTCATTTCTGTGACAAGAGTATGTCTTTATTTTTTCAGATTTGTAAAGCTTGAATTTTCAAGCTAATATAACAATCCTGAATCATGATAAACAAGATCCCAGACTTCTTTGAGAAGTCTGGGATATGCGGCTTGCAATTCTCACAAATCAAATATGATTGCCATATCAATCTCAAGAAAGATTTATGGTATATTCAGACTTGGGTTATTAGTTAAGGTGAAATTCTTAGTTAATCAATCTAAATGACCTAAAGAAGAAAACCATATAAGAACATTAAGTTATTTTATCCGCATTTAAAGTAGAGGCAATTTATCAATTGCATTAGGTCTGCCTGCCCTTAATTGTAAGTATAGAGGCTGTCGAAGATGCTTAATGAAACGTATATACAGGTACAAAGAATTCGAGCTATTGGATTAACTGTGACAAACTGCGATAGCTCTTTGGATTTCTATAAAGAAGCGCTTGGTTTTCAACTAGTCTCCGACATCACTGTTGAAGGACAGGATTACAGCGATCTACAAGATGTGGCTGGGGCAAAAATTCGCATTATCACTTTACGACTAGGTGATGAACTTATTGAGTTGATGGAGTATCTCAACATTCAGGGTAAACCCATCCCCAGCGATTCACAAAGTAATGATCTGTGGTTTCAACATCTGGCGATTGTGGTGAGTGATATGGATCGCGCTTATGCTCACTTACGTTCATTTCCCATTCAACCAATTTCACTTTCTCCCCAGACAATGCCACCTGATAATGAAGCATCTGCTGGTGTCCGCGCTTTCAAGTTTAAAGACCCTGACGGTCATGATTTAGAGTTAATTTGGTTTCCGCCTGATAAAGGAAAAGATAAATGGCATCAAAACAGCCATCGCTTATTTTTGGGAATTGATCATAGTGCAATCGCAGTTTCTAACACCGAGCAAAGTCTACACTTTTACTGTGACCTCCTGGGAATGCAAATTGATAACCGCAGTCTTAATTGGCAGTCAACCCAAACTCGCTTGGATAATTTACCAGGAGCGAAAGTCCGAATTACAGCACTTCGAACTGTTCAAGATGGTATGGGAATTGAACTGTTAGACTATATTTTGCCTGGAAAAGGCCGTCCTATACCGAGTGACTGGAAAAGTTACGATATTGCGAAGGTGCAAATTGAACTTGTTGTCAATGAGATTGAGCAAGCAGTAGAGATACTGCGGCAGAATGGGGTTGAGTTTGTGTCATCGCGGATTGTGCAGTTTACTGATAGTGCAAGTCTTTATCGTAAGGGGTGTTTAGTTAAAGATCCTGATGGACATGCAATCTTGCTAATTGCAGAATCCTGATATATAGCAGTCTGCTTTGATTTTTGAAATTATTTGCGTAGACAGGGAGTGGGGAGTAAGGAAGAAGCCTTTTTGCGGTGTACTGATTTTTTTCAAAAATCAAATACGAGTCCTATAGGAAGCGGATTTAAGCCTTGATTTTCTCACACAATAGACATCTCTAGAAATTACGTCTAAAGCAGAGTCTACAGTTGAAAAAGCGGGTTTAAATCATGGCTCGATGGTGATGAGTAGTGAAGATGTATTAGAACCCAGAGTTACAGGTTTTTGGCAAGAACAGGTTAAGAATTCTGATGATTTTGATGACAGTTATTAACGATGATTCATCGTCCAAAAATTAAAGCATCCAGCGAATAAGCACCAGGGCCTAAAACTGCGATCGCAATCAGCATAACGCAGTACATAAACGCTTTTTCCCAACTTGGCGGTTCACCTTTTCCTAAAGGTCCCTGATACTGTTCTTCAGGAATTAAGTAGGGATCTTGGGCTACAAAAGGCTTACTTCCAGAAATATCTAAATATATCGCATAAATCATTGAGCCGAGAATTGGCAAGGTTGCTAAGAGGGTGAGGAATCCAATTATGAGAAAAATTCCGCCACCTAACATCGACGCAGCTGATAAAAAGCAAAGAAAGACAGGCATTTTTAGAGCCTTAGCCCAGCGTCGCAGGTGCATTATTTTTGGATAACCGTGTAGTATAAACAACCCGCCAAGACTAACTCTTAGTAGTAAAAGTGCTAATCCGGGAAATCCGTCAGGATACACAGGAGAAAGTGAACTTAACAAGTTTAACCCTAGTTGTGGGTAATTAAATTCAGCTAGAAAAAAGGCGAGTTCCTTCGGAATAGCTTCGCTTAACGCTACACCCAGCCCAAATTGATAAATCATAGTTGTACACCACGGGTATTCAGGTCGATAACATATAAGGAATGACCGGCTGTGATCAAAAGGCGATCGCGTGCCTTTCCACCGAAAGTTAGATTAGTGCTGATCTCTGGCACAAGAATTTTTCCCAACTGAGTTCCATCGGGGGCGTATACCTGCACACTGTCTTGAGAACTAGTAAAAATGTTGCCATGTTGATCAACCCGCAGTCCATCCGGTTGTCCTGGATCGATGACACAGAAAACGCGGCCATTCTTCAGATGGTGATCATCCCCAACCTCGTAGACGCGAAGATGATGAGGTCCACCAGGAATATTAAACCCAGCTGTATCTGAAACATACAAAAGGCTTTCATCTGGACTGAAAGCCAGTCCATTCGGGCGCACCATGTCTGTTACTACCGGATAAATCTCACCACTAGCCGGATCGAAGCGATATACGTAACTTCCCGGTTGCTCTTGTTCGCCGCCGTAACCTTGGTTCGGCTCAGTGATACCATAGGGCGGATCGGTGAACCAAATTGTGTTGTCACTTTTGACTACCAAATCATTTGGACTGTTAAGGCGTTTGCCCTGGTAGCGATCGACTAAAACCTTCCACTCACCATCATGTTCGCGTCGGATAATCGCACGCAGACCGGAGGAACATCCAACCAGACGACCCTCCAAATCGCGGTAATTACCGCTTTGGTAATCAGACGGATCTCGGAGGACACTGACCTTGTTGGTAGGACTCCAGTGCAACAGGCGGTTGCCGTGAGCATCACTCCACACAATACTGTCATCTTCGTGGAAGTAAACAGGGCCTTCGCTATGGACTGCACCGTTGGCTAGCTCCTGGAGTGAAGCACCTGGGCGTACTAAGGCAGACATGCGATCGTCATAAATCTCAATGGCTTCAGGCATAGGAATATCTTATTATTTAACTTGCTTACTGGCGATAAATAGTCGGTTCAAGTTAATATTAAATTGCTATAAAGGTATACTTACATCTTTTTTCCCAACGCAGTGTATAAGTCATAACTTATATAATTCTTCAGGTAATTGGTATAAAGATAATTATTAAATAACTTTTAATTTACCTCAAACCATCGATATAGATCGTACAAACATCTTACATATATGATGAACATCACTGAGCGCTACGACATCATCATTATCGGTACGGGAGCCGGTGGAGGGACACTGGCTCACCGCCTTGCACCTACAGGTAAAAAAATTCTAGTGCTGGAACGAGGCGACTTTTTGCCGAGAGAAAAAGCTAACTGGAATCCAGAGGAGGTTTATCAAAAACATCGCTACCATACAGATGAGCAATGGTATAACAAGGAAGGCAAAGCTTTTAAGCCTCAGACAGGTTACTGGGTTGGTGGCAATACTAAACTCTACGGTGCAGCCTTAATTCGATTCCGAGAGCGAGATTTTGAAAGGGTAATTCACAAGGGAGGAATTTCTCCAGAATGGCCTTTGAAGTATCAAGATTTTGAGCCGTACTACACACAGGCAGAAAAGCTGTATGATGTGCATGGCAAGGAAGGGGAAGATCCCACAGAACCACCTCGCAGCGAACCATATCCTTATCCGCCAGTCAGTCATGAGCCAGATATGGAGTCACTTGCTGATGGTATCCGCCAACTAGGTTACTACCCATTTCACCTACCACTAGGATTAAAGCTGAATGAAAGCGATCGCACCAAGAGTCCCTGCATTCGCTGCGATACCTTTGATGGATATCCTTGCCTTGTAGGCGCAAAAGCCGATGCAGATGTTAACGCCATTCGTCCTACCCGCGAGATGTATGCCAATTTGACCCTTTTAACTAATGCCAAAGTCTTGCGGCTGCATACCAATGAGTCAGGGCGAGAGGTTACAAGAGTAGAAACTGAAATTGCTGGGGAAAAACATTGGTTCACAAGCGATATTGTGGTTGTTGCCTGTGGTTCTGTCAACTCAGCTGCTTTGCTGCTACGGTCTGCTAACGATCAGCATCCCAACGGATTAGCAAACAGTTCTGATCAGGTGGGGCGGAATTTCATGAAGCAACTGGAAACAGCTATAGTTTCCATACATCTAGAGGTGAATCACGCCAACTTTCAAAAAACGATCGCTGTCAACGATTTTTATTGGGGAGAGCCGGATTTTCCTTATCCGATGGGCATGGTACAAAATACAGGTAATGTGCTAGCCGATATGATTCCCGGAGAAGCTCCACCACTAATGGCACCATTTGTCAAGCTGATTCCTAATTATGAGCGTCATTTGCTAGCCGAGCGATCGGTTGGCTGGTGGTTGCAAACAGAGGATTTACCAGACCCGAATAATCGGATTCGGGTGATCGGTGACAAGATTCACGTTGACTATACACTCAATAATACCGAAGCAAGCGATCGCTTAATCCATCGCTGGACATCTGTACTTAAGTCAATCCCTGACTCTGCTAAACACGTCCTGCCATTTAGCCTTTATCCCCGTACTAACCTACCTGAACAAGCTGTTGCCCATCAATGTGGTAGTTGTCGATTTGGGACAGATCCCAAAACCTCAGTCCTTAACGTCAATTGCCGTACCCATGATGTCGATAATCTCTACTTGGTAGATAGTAGTTTTTTCCCGTCAAATTCCGGTGCAAACCCGACATTAACGATTATGGCGAATGCATTGCGCGTTGGCGACCTACTTGCAGCAACGCTGAATGCAAAGCAGACCTCCGCGAACGTTAACGCATAGCTGAACGATTCAAAAAGGGCAAAGATTATGACGAACGATGAACAGCAAATTACACCACAACAGGAACCACAGATTCAATCTCAACCGGACAATTTAGAAGCGACAGATTCGCCTCATCCCCTGACTACAAGTGTTGGTGCTGTGGGAGGTGGCGTTGTAGGAGCCGCACTGGGTAGCTCCATTGGTGGTAAGTTAGGTGCTGCAATTGGTGGGATTGCAGGGGCAATTACTGGTGGGGTTGCAGCCAATAAGCTGGTAGGGTACGCTGAAGAATTAATTACAGAACTCCAGCCGACAAGTGGATTGGGATTAGGAGCCAATCACAAACCTATCGAACTACTCCCTCACTATTCTTGGGAAGAATTACAAGCATTATCAAAACCACAGGGTGGACAAATTCAAGTCCCCTAATCCAAAGATTTAAATCTTATCTAAGTTGAGAAACGTAGTTTTTGCCCTCACCCTAAATCCCTCTCCCATATCTGGGAGAGGGACTTTGAAATTCTGGCTCCCCGAATCCCAGATTTGGGATTCGGGGTTGGGGGATGAGGGCAAATCCTTTTGATCACCGAAGAACTAGAGGTTTCAAGATAGACGCGGTTTAATTATTAATATTGAGAATAATATGAATTAATCCGATCGCAATATACTTCACTAAAACTATGATCAGGATGAATCTCAATCACCAGATCAACCACTGTCGCATCTTTTACCAACGGCTTGATGAATAATTCTGGGTGAAGCGATCGCCAAAAATAATTGACAAATTGCTCTATCTCTGGATTGCTCATCCCCAACTTCCCCGCAGCAATCATCTGCTGTTCCGCCTGTTTACGCCACTCCAAAGAACAACGGTAATCGGTGGGATAGAGCAAAATTAAGCTGTCTAATCGCTCCCACAGTAGTAAATAATCGTGGAGGCGACGATTAATATCACGGGCAAATGCTCTATCCTCATCTGTGAGAATCGGCGGCGGTGCAGTATTAAATGCCTCTGGAACGATTGGTAGCACACCCACAAACCAACCTTCAAATAGTACAATATCTACACCTGTTACCATTTCTGGAGTCGTGCGATCGCCAGCGCCTCTGTAGGCAGATTTATCAAACCGGGGAACCATAACTGGGCTTTGCGACTGGCGGATTTGATCTAGTACATTTAAGCCTAAATCTACATCGTGGGTTCCTGGTGGCCCGCGCCAAATCAAGCGGGGATCTTGCTGTGTTAAAAGCAAGCGATCGCTGTAAGTTTTATACAAGTCATCCAAAGACAAACTCAGAGTTCTGTATCCCAACTGATCGAGAATCAAGCTGAGAACCTTGCACATTGTGGTTTTACCAGTACCTTGTCCTCCCAATATTCCCTGAATCAGGGGGCGTCCCAACTGTTGGCGCCCTAATGCGAGTTTGATCCCCAAAGGAAGCCACAAGTCCCACAATACCTGTAACATTTCCTGGGGTTGTACTTGGAGAGTAGTTTGGCAGAATTGGCTAAAAGCCGGCAGGATAGATTTTAGTAAATGCGATCGCCTTTTGATCACTTCATCGACATTTTCCGGCGTAATCCCAAAAGCTTTAGCCCTTAACTTATTTACCAGCGCTGCTTCTCTTGCTTGCTGATGCCAAGTTTCCCCCACCGCATCCGTTGCCAAAATTTCACCCAGCCACAAATCCATAAATTCCCCGTCTCCCTAAGATCCCAGCTTAAAGGCTTCGAGAAACAGGCTGTAGGTGAAACCAACTTTCAGGAGATTTAGTGATTCTACCAAGAGCGATCGCTTTGACAAAAAACTGCGACTATAAAATATCCTGCTGGTAATTTCCGTCAACAGTACTAAAAAACCAGCTACCACAACATCCAATACACCCTGTTGACCAGATGTAGTGGAAACTGCGTTTCCCAGAAAAAAACCGAACAAAAAACTAATTATCAGCAACGATAGTCGCCGCCAAGGATTTAAAAACCATTGCCCCAAGCCTCTAGCAATGGCATCGAACAAGTTATTCAGACGAGTGTTTTGCATCAGATAGACTTCTGGGGCAAAGTCAAGATATCTCTATATTAAAGAAGATATTGGTTTTAGCCTAAGCTTGTTTGTTAATATTATACATATAGCAATCCAATTTGATTTTTGAAAAAACTTAAGTATATGTAGGGTGTATTATCGCCGAGAATACGGCACTAAAACCCTACAGAGGTGCGTTACGCTATGGGAACGCACCATACCTGTATTACAAAAATCAAGTATGAGTTCTATATGTGCTGGGCTTCCACTGTGGCCAAGGACACCTGATTGAAACCGTTAGCGGTTTCAGGAAACTTTTATTTTTTGATCAAAATGAATTAGCAGGCTCGGTATCTAATTTTTTGTTTTTATCCAAGCCTACGGTCAAGATCCGAAGCAATGGGTGATATCCCTTGTTTGTCAAAGATCAAAGAAATCACTTACTTAAAATGTGTTTTTTTCAAATGATACTTATAATACACTTGCGCCCTTAATTTTAAGAAAATCTATATTAAGTTACTTTTTATGATTGCCTTTTGTGATAATAGGCTACTATTTGGTCAAGCCTAGACAAAATATTTATTTCTAATAACTATCAATATGAAATATTCAGTGTATCGTAACGTCGGTGTTACAGCTTGTTGCTTGGGACTATTTGTTGCTTTGGTGGGATACTTTGGAGTGAGCGTATCCTTTGAGTCCACAAACCCAGATACATCTTCACAACTGCCAAATGAAACTACCCAGTTGGAAAGAACTTCATCTACACCCGTTTCACCTGAAAAAGGTATTTCCCCCTTAACCAATCAAGTAGAACATAACAGTAGAGAGAATACTCATCCGGTCTTGGCAGATCGTGATAAATCAGCTAGCAAAGTCAAATATCAAGGGACTTTGCGGATGAGCAATCAAACAAATCAGCCTGTGCGCCTGGCTCTACTGGCGCGATCGGTAGCAAAAGGCTCTGGTACTAAACAGGCGAACTATGATCTACCGGCACATTGGGATTTTGCTCCCGAAGAAGGTAGTGATAAAGGGCTGATTCTATCCCTACCTGAGAATAATTTAAAGCTGGAGAAGGGAGATATTCTAGTTGCTTTTGCACAAGATGGTTCGCGTCGTTACTGGGGTCCCTATGTTGTCGGCGAAACTCAATTACCTAAGTGGAATTCCCAAAACAGAGAATGGCAACTAGTGTTGAGTCCATAAATACTGCTGTTAGCGGACAGCTAGGTTTAGCCCGTACCGAAGGGGCATTGTTTCCCGTTCGCTGATATCTTTATTTTTACATCCCTACCCGACAGTTGATAAAGTTAGGACTTATGCAAAATTATCTCAAAAACCTGATTTGTCGTAGCGGTAATTCATGAATTACCGCTACTTCGGAGCTTTTTTGCGTAAGTCCTGAAAGTGTAAAGTATTGGACTTTGGACAAAAAGAAGTGTTCGCGTAAATCTCTGGCGAACAAAAAATCTAGGCATCATAAATTACCCCAGCTATTTTTCAAACTGAGTTAAACGCCTAAAGCCGAAGAAAATTTACACAGATGGTACTTGTTTTCAACCTGTGGCACTATTGAAACTGACAGTTACAGTAGAAAGGACGATCTTGATGAGCAGCAGACAGATTGCGCTTGTCGCAGGTTCGACAGGCATTGTGGGCAAGAACCTTTGCGACCACCTTATAAGGACGAGCGATTGGACGGTGTACGGGCTAGCCCGCAACCCATCGACAGAGCAAGGAATCCTTCCCGTTTCGGCAAATCTGCTCGACCGTGACGAACTGAAGTCGGCGCTGGCAGGAATTGATGTGACGCACGTTTTTTTCTGTACCTGGTCCCGCCAGGCTACCGAGCAAGAGAACTGCGATGTCAACGGTGCGATGCTTCGCAACCTGCTTGAGGCGCTGGATGCGGCACCCAGGCTTACTCACGTTGCCCTTGTGACCGGCGGGAAGAACTATCTAGGCTCCTTCGAGGCCTATGGACAAAGCACGTTGGACACGCCGTTCCGGGAGGAGCAGCCTCGCGTCCCCGGTCTTAACTTCTACTATGTGCAGGAAGACATTCTGTTTGAAAAGGCCGCGCAGCGAGGCTTCGAGTGGAGTGTTCACAGGCCATCAACGATCATTGGCTACGCACTCGGCAACGCGATGAACATGGGCGTCACACTCTCAGTGTACGCGACTATCTGCCGCGAAACCGGACGCCCCTTTCTCTTCCCCGGCTCGCCTCAGCAGTACAACGGCTTGGTTGATGTCACTGACGCACATCTGCTCGCACGGCATCTTGAGTGGGCTTCGATTACGCCTGAAGCCGCCAACCAGGCTTTCAACATCGTCAATGGTGATATCTTCCGCTGGCGCTGGCTGTGGCCAGAGCTCGCGGCATTCTTTGGCATCGAGGCCGCACCTTACCCAGGGTATGCGACTCCTTTGGCTAAGCAGATGACAGAAGCTGGACTAGTGTGGGATGGTATTGTTGCTCAATACGGTCTCAAGCCGCATTTGTTGACCCAACTTGCCTCTTGGTGGCATACCGATGCAGATTTGGGTCGGGAAATCGAATGCCTCCACGATATGTCGAAGAGCAGGGGCCTTGGATTTCTCGATTATCAAAAAACGCTGCTGTCCTTCCTTGATCTCTTCGAGAGATTACGCCACGAGAATATAATTCCTTGAAAGCAGTAATTCATCGCTTAAGTGGTATGAACAATTGTGTATGTAAGTCGCAGTTCCTGAGTTTGCAGACTGTTCCTTAAGTAGATAATTTGTCGGACAACTCATCACGTGGCGTTTTGGCTATTTTCATCCCTTAAAACAAAAGTGGTGGAGATTTCCGCCTTCGATAGTCGAAGGTGCGCGGGTGGCGTTACTGAAAACTGATCGTCGATGTGCGATCGCTCTGTCTACAATAGAACCAATTATCCCCTCTACAACAAATCATTTTCTCCGGCTACAAGCTTCCCAGAATTTGGACTTTTGTCCAAAGTCCAATAAAGTACTGAGTAGAGGAAAATTATTAAATTTAAAACTCCGAAGAACAAAAGATAGATAACCAACGACTATTGATTAGTGATTGTTGACTATTGACTAATGAGAATGAAATTGAGTGTTAAGCGCACTGTTGATCAGTGGTTCCACAAAATAGAAAAGAATCCAGCCCTTGGTATAACTGTGTCGATTTTGTGGTTGATAGTGGTTGCCTGGGTAGCTTTTGGGTGGAATTTGGGCAATACTGGCTTGGTTGATGAGACAGAGCCACTGTTTGCCGAAGCTTCCCGCCAGATGTTAGTTACAGGTGATTGGATAACTCCATTTTTTGATGGTGACACTCGTTTCGATAAACCTGCTTTAATTTACTGGTGTCAGGCGATCGCTTATGCAATTATTGGGGTGAATGAGTGGGCAGTACGCCTTCCTTCTGCGATCGCGGCCTTCGGCTTAATTTGTTTAGCTTTTTACACCGTACACTGGTATTTGGCTAAACAAGACGAATTAGAGCAAGTTTCACGTCCGACTCGCCGCTACTTAACATCTTCTATAGCAGCAGCCCTGATGGCACTCAATGTCGAAACCATTATTTGGGCGAGAACGGGTGTTTCTGATATGTTGCTCACCGGATGCATGGCATCAGCTTTATTATGTTTCTTTCTAGGGTACGCAGGGAAGGAAGCGAGCGGGGGAGCAGGGGGAACAGAATTAATAACCAATACTTCTCTACGAGAGGCTGCGCCAACGGCAACGCTCAGTACAAGTCCCCAATCGCCATTCCCTAATAAATGGTACTTAGCTTTTTATGTGCTGATTGCTGGCGCAATTTTGACTAAAGGTCCAGTCGGAATTGTCTTGCCAGGGCTAATTGTTGGTGCCTTTTTGCTTTACGTGGGAAAGTTTCGAGAGGTATTGCGGGAAATGCGCCTCTTCATGGGTATACTGATAATTATCGGTTTGTCAGTGCCCTGGTATGCTTTAGTAATTTGGCGCAATGGCTGGAATTACATTAACTCCTTTTTTGGTTATCACAACCTGGAACGCTTTACAGAAGTAGTTAATGGTCACTCAGCACCTTGGTATTTTTACTTTATAGTAGTGTTGCTGGGTTTTACGCCCTACTCAGTGTATTTACCAGCCTCTATAATTAGACTAAAGTTTTGGCAGCGATCGCACTGGCGATCCCTTGAACGTTTTCAGCAGTTTGGTTTATTCGCCTGGTTTTGGTTTGCTAGCATCTTTAGCTTTTTCACCATTGCTGTTACCAAACTCCCTAGTTACGTCTTGCCTTTAATGCCAGCAGCAGCAATCCTGGTAGCCCTCTTGTGGAGCGACCTTTTACCAAATATGGAGAATGAAAATGCTCCAGAGAGAGTATTTGATCATCTCCCCGCGTCTTCTTCCATCTCTCCCTTACTCGTCTGGAGTGGTTGGGTGAATGTAGTGTTTTTATCATTTTTGGCAACAGCACTGTTTAACATAACCCATATATTAGGTAGTGATCCAGCGATAACCAACTTCCACGAAGTAATTCAACAATCTGGTTTACCAGTCATAGCCGGCGTAATTTGGTTTGTTTGTGCTGTTTTGGTTGCGGTTTTTTTACTAAATCGCCGTTGGAACTACATTATCAGTATTAACTTGCTAGGATTTGCGGCGTTTTTAATTTTTGTTTTATCACCTGCTTCCTTTTTCATTGATCAAGAACGTCAATTACCCTTAAGAGAGTTGTCTGCGATCATCCTAGAAGCAAAACAACCAGATGAAGAATTGATCATGCTTGGCTTCAAAAAGCCTAGTGTAGTCTTTTACAGCCACATTCACGTAAATTATTTAGGATTTCCCCAAGAGGCTGTAGAGCATATTAAAAAACAGGCTGCCAAGGGGCTAAAACCTCGCTCACTACTGCTGTTGGCAGAACAGAAAAAGTTTTTACAAATGGACTTACAGCCAGATGATTACAAGAATTTATCGACCAAGGGTGCTTATAACTTGGTTCGAGTTCCTTTTAAGAAAAAGAAAAATGAAAAAATAGACATATCGTAAATTGTCATTAGTCATTAGTCATTAGTCCTTGGGAAATAATTAATGACCAATGACCAATGACCTCATTAACATTTTTCATACCCATTGGCAACTAAAGCTTGATTAATCTGATTTAAGAGGTCTTCCATTGATATCGATCGCGGTAATATTTGAGTAGCGATCGCACCAACAACAGTTTCTATCGATTCCAAAATATTCTTCTTCTGCTTGTCAATTTCCTTGTAAGCTACCCCAGTCTGAAAACTGGTTTTTGGGTGATTTAATCGCTGATTCAGTACCAAAATTGGTGGTAACTTTAAAGGCGAATCTCCCAATCTTTTCAGTGCTTTTAGTAGGTCTTTGTGGATAGCTGATTCTCCTAAACAAATTAGCAGTAAGTCAACGCTTTGGTGGCGAATTTGTTGTAACACTTCTGCCCAACAGGGACTCATCGCCGCTTTAAATCCTGCTGTTTGTAGATACTGAATTAAAGCTTGGAACCACTCAGAACCCCGTACAGCATCACTACTAATTAAGGAATTTTTTTCAGTCTGATAACCTTTAACTTGCTTACGTCTTACCTGGGGAAAATCACGCAGCATTGTCAAATCCACTACCAAGATGTTCGGAGGGCAGCAAATACCAGAGGCAATTTGCAGTACTGATAGTAAGGCATCTGTTTTCTCGGTGCGACTACTGTTGTCTTTAGCAAATGGTGTTAAGTAAGGAAATACAGATAATTCTGGTATTTTAGAAGCTATTAGGGTAGTTGCAACATCGCAAGTAACCAGTGGTATAGCCGCCAAACGTGGATGCCCAATTAGTTGTTGCAGATAAATTTGGGCAGTGGTACTTTCGACATCTAGCAAAATGACATCAAACTGCCATACCCGCGCCAAAAGTTCTGCCTGATCTAGATCATCTACTTCAATCACCCGATGTTCTCGAAGTGAGAGATGGGGATTCACCGATTCCAACTGGGGATTCACCAATCTGAGAATTCGCAGTGGAGTTTTAGTTGGGATAATTGCGCTGTTGGTTAATCCTAGCTGCAAAACGGCTTGTGTAGTACATAATTTTTCTAGAAGTGGTGCTAAAGCCTGATGCTCTACTGGCAAACTTAAGAAACCATCGGCTCGGTTAGCAAATGCTTGCTCCTTTTCTGCTCCCGTCGCGGTCACAATTACAGATATATGACGGGTCACGGTGTCAGATTTTAGTAAAGTCAGCACATCCCAGCCTGATAGCAGGGGTAGCAACGGATTCAAAAATATCGCTATTGGTTGCAAGCGCCGAGCTTTTTCAACTGCTTCTGTCCCCGATCGCGCAATCATTACGCGATATCCTAAACTTTTGAGTTGTTCAGTCAAGTCTTCAATATATCGGGCTACTGCCTCGACTACCAAGACTAACCCTTGCGAACTAACCGGATGATGCTGTGTGGAAGTAGACGATACTACGGGGTTTTGCCGTGTCTGTTGATGTCGTGTTTCTTCCTCTTCTCTGATTCCCATATCTGCTTCCGAAAAGCCTGTTTTGGGGGGACTGGGCGGCAGAAGTAGTGTAAACTGGCTACCTTTTCCTTCACGAGATAAGAAGCTGACATCTCCTCCGTGAAGACGAGCCAAGGCGCGAGTTAATACCAGCCCCAGACCGGTGCCTTCAAATTGGCGGGTGAGGGGATTTTCCAGTTGTTGAAATTTTTGAAAGATTAAGTGTTGCTGGTGTTCAGGAATGCCAATGCCTGTATCCCAAACGGTAAAGGCAATCCATCCTTCCCAACGACTCACCCGCAGCCCCATTTCCCCAGATATTTCGGTGAATTTAAAGGCGTTGGAAAGTAGGTGTACTAGCATCTGGCGTAAGCGCAATTCATCAGCCACCATCTGATCTAAGCCTAGTTCAATGGAAAGGCAGAATTGGGGAGCAGATAAACGGGCATTTTGAGTTGGCAAGGCAGATGTAGCTTTGGTAGTTTGAGTGTGGATGGCTTTAGCTTCCGATAGGGCGCGATCGCACACAGCCCGAATTTTCACCGGAGTTAGCGTCAAATCCATTTGTCCCGTCTCCATGCGGGTCAAATCTAAAATGTCATTAACCACACTCATCAGATGGCGTCCACTTTGATGAATCAGTCCCGCATAACGGGCTTGACGCTCGTTGAGTTCTCCCATCTGTTGATCCACAAGCAACCGCGATAATCCCAGAACGGCAGTTAGGGGAGTTTTGAGTTCATGACTAATACAAGCTAAAAACTCATCTTTCAACCGATTTAGTTGAATTAAATCGGCATTTTTTGCTGCCAGTTCTTTACAAAGCTGTTGCTGCTCAGTCACATCAGTAGCTAAAATTAACCACAAATCATTGCTGAGTGCAATCTCCTCTTCAGCACTCATGACTTTAAACTCAGGACTATCTAAGGGAATTTTGGCAAATTGCCAGATTTGCTCCTGACCATTTTGCACTTCGAGAACGCAGGTACAAGTCCCCACCTGACTATCCAAATAGCAGCGACTGTATACAGCCTGTGGTGATGCTTCTTGCTGAGTCGGTTCCTCTTCACCCTCAAGCTGATTCTCCCGATCATTGCGATGAACCTTGATTGCTCCTTGGGTGGTATATTCTGGTTTTTCGGAGGGTTTAGGAACAAGTATTGCCTCCACCTGTTCCCTAACTCCTTCTGGATCTTTCAAGGCTCCTAATTGCTGCCACCAGGCGGGATTTCGTGCTACCACCTCGCCATTACCCGTTTGCAACATCAAAGGCCAAGGCAGTCTTTCCAGCAAGTGTACTAGTGGCTTGTGTCCCAATGACTTGGGTTCATTTGGTGTCTGCACACTAGGATCATGTTCATGGCGATGCTCATCTGAATTTTGTAACCCAGCCATGCGTTCCTTAGCCAGCGATCGCAACAGGCGAGAACTATCCAGCAGTCCCAAATATCGACCATCAGAGTCAATCAACGCCCAATCTAAGGAGGAGTGTTTTTCGCCTTGAAGATAACCCAAACGCAAGCTTAATTGCTCTACACACTCAGAAGCTGATATTGTTTGTATTGGCTCAATTAGAGCTTGACCCCAAGTTGAGAGTGATTGGTGTAAATTTAGATTTTTATCGTCACTATCTGCTAATAATTTTGGGATTAAACGGGCAGAATACAGCAATCCGATCGGGCATTGCTGTTGATTCACTACTACCAAGCGATCGCACTGCTCCTGCTCAAAAATCTCCAACACCACTGCCAGAGAACTTGTTTGGGGGCAGCTAGGTACGGTTGCCTGAAAGTCATAAAGCGGGTAATGTAGCATTAACATAGGGCTTTGGGGGTCATTCTTCCTCTGGAAACCTCCGGCATTTCCATCTGCCAGTTGATGGTTTTTTCGCCTGAAGCCATATCCTCTCAGAAGACTCATCTAAGCAACTCTGGTTAGTTCAACGCCATTAAAACAACGGGATTTCCCCTCATGGACACGGGAATTGCAGACAAGTGCATTTTTCCAAAGAGGCGACGTTTCTGATTTCTCGCAACTAGCCTCCCCAATCTCTTACTGGTATTTAAACTCCTGATCGATAGCGACGGTTAAAACAATTATCACCCCAAAGATTCGCTTTAGAACCTTGAGGAATTATAATGATTTAGAATGCGACAAACCTTTAACTTCGTTTAAGTATTTTATCAATGAGCAAAATAAAAAAATCTATTTAGAAGATACAGAGATATGTAAATAATAAATTAGCTCCTGTGTGTTGCTATACCGACATCTACCTGATCATCAAAGACCTACTAAGTCCTCCAACTAAGTTGCTGAGTGGCTAGCACTATCTGCTAACACATAGTGTATTTTGGGGATAGAATCACCAGTTTACTGCACACCCAGCATTACCCTAGAAGCGTTTACCAAACTTATCAACCCACGTTTATTGGTCAGGGCGATCAAAGGGATATATTCAAAAATAGATGTTATTACCGATCTTGATTCTGCAACCTGATATTAACAAATGTTTAGATAATCGAGTTCACTTAGCCAACCAAAAAGGTTTGAGTGCCTGGGTGGGGAAATTGATTGACGCAATTATTGCCCAATTTTGCTATTTACCTGTTGCTGCAACTACCTGGGGAAAAATCAACTACTTACCAAATTGGCCGCGACAAAATCCCAGTAAGGCATACACTGGTAAATACATACAAATATTTGCCAGTCACACGCAAAAAAGCCAACAGCATTTTCAGGAGATGACTACACCAGAAAGGCAAAAATTATTAAAACAGCTTAAATCAGATTACAGCCTGATTCTTATATATTATTTTACCACAGACAAAACACTCCCAGAAAAAATTGATAAATTTATCAATACTATATTTTATGCTCATATTCCTGTGCCCCAAATCATCGAAATTCACATGGAGGTAATTGAAGAATTTTCTCGCCAGCTAAAATTAGAAGGAAGGAGCAATGAAACTTTACTTGATTACCGCCTAACATTGATAGATATCCTGGCTCACCTGTGCGAAGTCTATAGGAGTTCAACTTCTAAATAAATTAAATTTATCGATATTCAACTGGGAACAAGCTACTGCTGTTAGTGACTCCCAATCCGCGAAAAAATATTATATTTATCTGAGCATGACTAGCGATTAAGTAGATGAATAAAGTCAGAAAAACCTACGTTCTCAAGCTTTACGTAGCAGGGAACACCCCGAATTCAGTCCGGGCATTAAAAACACTCAAAAACATTTTAGAAGAGGAGTTTGAAGGTGTTTATGCTTTAAAAGTGATCGATGTCCTGAAAAACCCGCAACTCGCAGAAGAAGATAAAATATTGGCAACGCCAACATTATCTAAAATTTTGCCTCCACCCGTTCGCAAAATTATTGGGGATCTTTCAGATCGAGAAAGAGTATTGATTGGATTAGATTTGCTCTATGAAGAACTCAGTGAAGAAGATTTTGAAGAGTAGAATTTTAATCATCAAAAAATTGAGTCCAAACTTTAGTAATAAAAAAACTGGGTTTAATGCCCTTTTGTGATCAAGCAATGAGTGAAAACGAGCAACTAGAACCAAAGCAACCATCGAAAATTGGGGGTGTAGAAAAAATTCGGACAATGATCGAAGGATTTGACGATATTACTCATGGTGGTTTCCCAATTGGTAGAACTACCTTGATTAGTGGCACATCCGGCACAGGCAAAACTTTATTCTCTCTTCAGTTTCTCTATAACGGTATCACCTACTTTGATGAACCAGGAGTATTTGTTACCTTTGAAGAATCACCCACTGATATTATTAAAAATTCCTATATTTTTGGTTGGAACTTGCCACGCCTAATCGAAGAAGGCAAGTTGTTTATTCTTGATGCATCTCCAGATCCAGAAGGTCAAGATATTGTGGGGAATTTTGACCTTTCTGCACTGATTGAGCGCTTGCAATATGCCGTCCGCAAATACAAAGCTAAACGAGTTTCAATCGACTCAATAACAGCAGTATTTCAGCAGTATGAAGCGATGGGAGTAGTGCGACGCGAGATTTTTCGCCTAGTAGCACGTCTGAAACTACTAAGTGTCACCACTGTAATTACTACTGAACGTAGTGAAGAATATGGGCCGGTTGCCTCTTTCGGAGTAGAAGAATTTGTTTCCGATAATGTCGTAATTGTTCGCAACATTTTAGAAGGAGAACGCCGCCGTCGCACAATTGAAATCCTCAAATTGCGCGGCACAACTCACATGAAAGGTGAGTATCCTTTCACAATTACTACTCAAGGAGTTAACATCTTCCCACTGGGGGCAATGCGTTTAACTCAACGATCTTCTAATGTCAGAGTATCTTCTGGTGTCCAAACCTTAGATGAAATGTGCGGTGGTGGTTTCTTTAAAGATTCAATTATTTTGGTAACAGGAGCCACCGGTACTGGTAAAACCTTGTTAGTTAGTAAGTTTATTCAAGAGGGCTGCGTGAATGGAGAACAGGTAATATTATTTGCTTATGAAGAATCACGCGCCCAACTATCTCGTAATGCTTCCTCTTGGGGAATTGATTTTGAAGAATTAGAACATCAAGGTTTACTGAAAATAATCTGTACCTATCCCGAATCAACTGGTTTAGAAGACCACCTACAAATTATTAAATCAGAAATTGCTGCATTCAAACCAGCTCGCATCGCCATTGATTCGCTTTCAGCACTAGCGAGAGGAGTCAGCCATAATGCATTTCGGCAGTTTGTAATTGGTGTGACGGGTTATGCTAAACAAGAAGAAATTACTGGTTTCTTTACCAACACAACTGAGCAATTTCTGGGAGCGCATTTGATTACTGATTCCCATATTTCCACGATTACCGATACAATTCTGATGTTACAGTACGTAGAAATTCGCGGAGAAATGTCGCGCGTAATTAACGTCTTCAAAATGAGAGGCTCTTGGCATGACAAGGGCATTCGTGAGTATAATATTACTGCTGATGGTCCCGATATTAAAGATTCTTTCCGAAACTACGAACGGATTATCAGCGGTGCTCCTACTCGCGTTAATATCGATGAAAAGGCGGAACTTTCTCGCATTGTTAGACGTTTTGAAGACAAACAGAGTTCCGAACCCTAAATTTAGTGTCGTAGTATATTCTTTCCTAAGTTTAGTATCGTGCTATATTCTGTGGTGAAGAAAGGTTTTCTGCCGCTAGAGTGATTTTCGTGTGAGGGGATGCGGTGAAAGGACAGCAATTATTTTATAGCTTCTTACCTGGTTTGACAGCAGCAGTCTTAACAACTGGGCCCGCCTGGGCTGATACTGTGAAACTAACAGGGGTACAACTGGCGTCTTCTCCTAGTGTTTTGACTTCTACTTCTGGTCAAGACTTGGCTGTGGACACCATGAATAGGCAACTGCCTAATAGTGCAGATGTTAGTGTTCCAATCCTAGTACCTGCTTTTGGTTTTACTAAACTTAGTCTGAAGCCTTTAAGGAATAACAGTATCCCAGTGTTAATCACTGGAACTACTGGTGTACCCATAGAACAAGTTATTAAGAAAGATAAAGGTAGATTTTTCAGTTTGATACCTACCTCTAATCCTTCCCAACAGCCTGATGTCAGCCGTTCTGCTCAAAATGATCAAAAAAACAGTAATTCAGACCCGAATGGGCAGAAATTAAAGAGCGTAGTAGTTCCTAACTACACTTCAAAACCTCATTCTGTCCAAAAACAAATTTTGTCGCTGTCTTCTTTACAGCCGCCAGTGGTTCAACAGGTAAATGCTGTTAATCAGTTGCAGACATTTTTACAAGCTTCAACTACAGGTGCAGGAGCTGCAAAACTGTTGTCAGCGCAGAGGTGTCCACAGGAGTTGGGGAAAAGCAAAACTGACTCCTCGGCTTCTTTGCTACTAGTATCAAGCACCTGTTTAGGACAAAATGGGTCTGGGGAACTTTTAGCTCAGAGTAATACTCCTGCACCGTCAGGTTCGGTGCAACCTCAAATTGTTCCAGGAAACTTAACTCCTGCACCGGCAGGTTCGGTGCAACCTCAGAATGTGCCAGGAAATGTCATTCCTTCATCGGTAGGTTCGGTGCAAGTTCCAGAGAACCTCACTCCCAATGCAAATCCCCTGCAATTTCCCAGCAAGCCAGAGGAAGTAAGACTTCAGGGAAATCAGGCGATTACTTTGGCACAGGCTCTAGAGCTAGCACGGCGGAACAATCACGATCTACAAGTGTCGATATTGCAGCTAGAACGTAGTCGCGCTTCTGTCCGCGAGGCACAAGCTGCCTTGCTTCCGACTCTTGGTCTTAGTGGTGATATCACTCGCAGTCAGTCTGCTTCTGGTCAGCTTGAGGACAAATTATACCAACAGGAAGGTTTAGTCTCTCCTAACGCAGGCGCACCTAATACAGCTTTCAACGGATCTGCACAACTGACATATAACCTTTATACTTCTGGGAATCGGGAAGCTACCATCAGACAGGCAGAGGAACAGGAGCGCTCCGATCAACTGGCTGTAGAAACTCAGTTTGAGACAATCCGTTTGAATGTTGCCACTGACTACTACAATCTGCAACAAGCGGATGAACAAGTACGTATTTCCCAGTCGGCTGTGCAGAACTCCGAAGCTAGTTTGCGTGATGCACAAGCTTTAGAGCGAGCTGGGGTTGGTACGCGGTTTGATGTGTTGCGATCGCAGGTGAATTTAGCAAATTCCCAACAAAACCTGATTAATGCTATCTCCCAGCAGCAAGTTGCCCGTCGTCAGTTGGCTACTCGCATAAGTTTGTCGCAGTCAGTGAATATCAGCGCAGCTGACCCTGTAGAATTAGCTGGTCTTTGGAACCAGTCACTAGAACAAACTATTGTCCTGGCTTTTCAAAACCGTTCGGAACTGCAACAGCAGTTGGCGCAACGTAACATTGGCGAACAACAGCGACGGCAAGCACTTTCATCACTAGGCCCTCAAGTTAGTTTGGTAGCCAGCTATAGCCTACTAGATCAGTTCAATGATAATATCAGCGTCACTGATGGTTATGCGGTAGGAGTCAGGGCAAGCCTAAATTTATATGATGGGGGAGCAGCAGTAGCAAGGGCAGATCAGGCAAAAGCTAATATTGCGATCGCCGAAACTCAATTTGCCGAACAGCGCAACCAAATTCGCTTTCAGGTAGAACAAGCCTATTCTAGCCAGCAATCTAGTTTGACCAATGTTCAAACCGCTAATACTGGTTTAGAAGAGGCTAGGGAAGCTCTACGTTTAGCGCGTTTGCGATTCCAAGCTGGTGTAGGTACTCAAACTGATGTAATTAACTCTGAAAATGACCTCACAACAGCTGAAGGTAATCGGGTAACAGCAATTTTGAATTACAACCGTGCTTTAGCTCAGTTACAACGGTCTGTTACCCTCAGAGCGCTACGCTAGTAAGCTAATGTACTTTTAATTTGCATAACTAGAGCGAGCTTTCCAGCCTACCCCACAAGAGTTTTACTTCTAGGTAATATGCAAGTTAAATGTCCAATAGCTTACTGCTGACTTATTTCCTAATTAAAAATTCAAAAAGCCTCATTGAAAAATGAGGCTTTTTGGTGAAATTAGGTACGTTTGCCCTGTCCCAATTCCCAATCCCTATTATCTGCTTTGGCTACGAGTTTTAAACCACTGTTCTGCTTTATCCAAACTATAGAATAGTTCGCAATCGCAACCAAATAAACGCTACCTTGACTGAAAATTCTGTTCCTCCTTTGAAATTCAAAGTAGATGTTCGATAACCGTTAGCTGGGTTTTGTAAAAACTCCACATAGGATTTCAGCCCGTCTTTAAAGGTATTGACATTATCAGAGACAACAATTCCGCCAATTCTAATTAGCGGATTGATTATTTTGAGTACATCTAAAGCTAAGTGTGTCCAGCCGTCAATCAAGACCAAATCAACTGTTTGATTGAAGGTTTTTAGTGTCTCTAGCGCATCCCCTTCACGAATATCAACATAAGTTTCCAACCCTGCTTCTGTAATGTTTTTTCTGGCTTGCACAACTTTGTCATGCACAATTTCAGTGCCGACAACAATACCGCCGCCATTGTCCCTGACAGCAGTAGCGAGATAAATAGTGGAAATTCCAAATGATATGCCACGGTTCAGAACCATAAACAGGATTAAAAATATTAATCGTATCCGAGCCACCAAAGTTAGTCTTGCCGCTCTCGTCACTATTATTAAGGTCAATCTCACCGTAGAGAATAGAAGCAGGGTCTTTGAGAACTTCAACACGCTCCAAATTGGAAAGTTCTGGAAACCCCTGACTTCCGTATACCCTGAAGCCATCTCGCAACACCGGAACACTACCTGAATATGCCTGTGCTCCAAACCCTCGCAAACTAAATCTAATACCTCGATTGTCATTATTTCCCGCGAATGTGACACCACTTACATTCCGAAGTGCTTCATCCAAGCGAGTGACTTGCTGATCTTTAATCACCTGTTGGGGAATCACTAGATCAGACGCCAGTTGCTATCCTGCGAAAACGCGATCCGTCTAAGGCAGTGGCTGACTGATTTTAGACAAAACTAAACAATAACTGAAAAGAATGATTTTTAGGTAGGGGCAATACATGTAGCTTTAGCTGACCGCAGGGTATTGCCCCTACCGCGTTTAGTTTTGCGTAAGTCCTATTAGGGACTTCCAAATAAAAAAGCATCCGAAATTTTCTTGTGGGATGGGTGTCCTCACCCGTCCTATATTCAGGGTGGGCAGGATGCCCACGCCACAAGATGGAGAATTTATTTGTTGGAAGTCCCTTAGAAACCTTATTTACATAAGGCTTTAATCACTCTCTGGGTTTCAAAATTTGTGAAATCGAACTACAGATAAACACTGAAACTTACCCGGATTTATCCGTACTTTTTTAGCATATTCTAAGTGATTAAACGTGTATATCCTCTTCTACACACACAAAGAATGTAACAATAAATATATTTAAATTTTAGTTCGGAAATTGCTTGTGGAATAAGCTTTACAGAAACTTTATCCTTAGAGATATCGAGTATAAAACGATATTGGGAAGCATAATATATAACCTGATCAGGGTTGGGTTCCATGAGAGCTAATTCCACTGGATTATGAATCAAAAATACTCTTTTGTCAGGATAGCTCGGAACTAATTTGCCAACTATCGAACAGAATTTATGAAGCTCAATCACAATCTCTACCTGTACTCATTCCTCGCTAATTTCAGATGGCTCAAGAAAAGTTACACCGCTAAAATCATGTTGGTGGCATTTTTGGGCACTCATGTACCACTTCTGACCTTACTCTTGAGTTTCGTGATCTCAAACTCCTATTCCTTGGAGATGACGATCCGAGTTATGAGCATTGCTCTGTTGGCGACGTTAGCGGGTACGGCCGCCACCCTCTACGCGCTAAACCACCTGCTCAAACCGGTTATTTTGACATCTGCTGCATTACAAAATTATCTGAACACCAAAATCCTACCTGAATTGCCCACAGAATTTGCTGATGAAGCGGGTACATTAATGGCGGATACCTCACAAACGCTTCACAAATTAGATCAGTTAATTCACTACATTACTAATTATGATGATCTAACTGGATTGCCCAATCGTGATTTATTCCGCGATCGCCTCCATGAAACTCTATCTCAACCTGAAAACAACCAGCGTCTTGTAGCTGTCTTTTTGCTGGCTATTGATGATTTCACTGCTATAAGTCATGGGTTAGAGCATCAGACAACAGATTTGTTGTTAAGAGCAGTTGCCCAGAGGTTATCAACCTGCATAGCGCAAACAGATATTCTTGCCCATTTGAGTAAAGATGAATTTGTCCTTGCCCGCATAGACATTGTTTCTTTTGAAAGTGTGATTCAGCTATCTCAGCTGCTGTTAAGTAAGCTGAGAAAACCTTTTTCTTTAGAGGGTAACTCGATTCATATCACCGTCAGCATCGGCATCACAATTAATGGACTAGATGATCGTAATAGCGTAGCTCAACTCTTGCAACAGGCTCACATGGCACTGCACCAGGCGAAGCAGCAAGGGCGTAACCAATACCAATACTATTTGCCCGAAATTAATGCTCAGTTGCAGGAGCGACTAAGTTTAGAAAATCAATTACATGGGGCGCTTGAGCGCAACGAAATGCTGGTTTATTATCAACCTCTGATTGATTTACACAGTGGACAACTTACAGCGATGGAAGCGTTGGTTCGCTGGCAGCATCCTACTTTAGGTTTGATTTCTCCAGCAAAGTTTATTCCCATTGCCGAAGCCAATGGTTTAATCGTACCAATTGATCAATGGGTCTTGCGAACTGCTTGTGCCCAAAACCGTGCTTGGCAGCTTGCTGGATTTACCCCAATTCGGATATCTGTAAATCTGTCAGCTCGACAGTTTGAACAACCGAATCTGGTTGAGATCGTCAGCCAAATCCTTGAGGAAACTGGACTCAAAGCATCTTACCTGGAACTTGAAGTGACAGAAAGCTTCTTGATGGGTGATATTGAGCGATCAGTTAAAACCTTAAAACAATTACGAGAACTGGGTATATGGTTGGCTCTAGACGACTTCGGCACCGGTTATTCCTCCCTTAATTACTTGAAGCGCTTTCCTGTAAACATGCTCAAGATTGATCGGTCATTTATCCAGGATGTGATGTCAAATCCTGATAGCGCCGCTATCACCGATGCGATCATTGCCCTCGCAAAAAGCCTCCGATTAAAAATCACGGCAGAGGGTGTGGAAACCCAAGAACAGCTTGAGTATCTGCAAATGCGTGGATGTGACGAAGGTCAGGGTTTCTACTTCAGTCGTCCTGTACCTGCTGATATAATTGCCCCAATGTTGGAGAAGAGTTTTCAGCATCTGGAGATAATTGCAGCATAGGTGGATGCCTAATACTATTGACCGGAAAAAGGCAGATACGTTGGTAGGGGCACAGCAATGTTCTCTACGAAAAATCTATATGTATCAGGGTTTGTGTGAGATGGTATTACTCACCGCAGCAGCCAATAACCGCACCTTGACGGACGGACACCACTACCGTTATCAAGATTAAAACCTCTTAACATTTCGTTACACTAAAGACATCGAGAAGGACGAAAGCAAACCTCTCGAAGCTGAAATCAAAGGTGAACGACATGAATGGCACAATTGGCGTTGGTAATCTCTTCGGAATTCCCTTCTATATCCATCCGTCGTGGTTTTTAGTTCTGGGCTTAGTAACTTGGAGCTATAGCAGTGGACTGGCGGCGCAATTTCCCCAATTGTCTGCGGGATTAGCTTTGCTACTAGGGCTGATGACAGCACTGATGTTATTTGCCTCTGTCGTCGCCCATGAATTAGGCCACAGCTTTGTTGCGATTCGTCAGGGTATTGATGTCAAATCGATCACACTGTTTATATTTGGCGGTTTGGCTAGCTTAGAAAAAGAGTCGAAAACCCCAGGTGAAGCTTTCTGGGTAGCGATCGCCGGGCCAATAGTTAGTTTACTACTCTGCGGTATCTTTACAGCTATTGGTGTTACTACTGCCGCATCAGGGCCGTTAGCTGCAATTCTTGGTGTTCTAGCTTCTGTTAACTTGGCATTAGCGCTGTTTAACCTGATTCCTGGCTTGCCCTTAGATGGCGGAAATATACTGAAAGCCATAGTTTGGAAAATTACAGGTAATCCTTATAAAGGTGTCACCTTTGCGAGTCGAGTTGGGCAAATCTTTGGTTGGGTAGCAATTCTTTCTGGTATAGTTCCCCTACTATTATTTGGCAGCTTCGGTAACTTCTGGAACTTGTTAGTAGGTTTCTTCTTGTTACAAAATGCTGGTAATGCAGCTCAATTTGCCAGAGTGCAAGAAAAGCTCACAGGTTTGACAGCCGAAGATGGTGTAACTCACGATAGCCCGATTGTATCTGCTAATCTTAGCTTGAGAGAGTTTGCCGATGAGCGAGTCATAAGTGGGCAAAACTGGCATCGGTTCTTAGTGACTGATGATCATGGACAATTAGTAGGTGCGATCGCAGTTGATAATTTACGAACCATCCCGACAGCACTGTGGTCAGAAACTCCAATCAAAGAAGTTATGCGACCACTTACCGAATCTACCACAGTCCAATCCGATCAACCTCTGCTGGAAGTCATGCAGTTACTCGAACAACAAAAGCTGTCTGTCCTCCCCGTAATTCGTGAGAATGGCGTCCTAGTTGGAATCTTAGAAAAAGCTGCAATTATCCAGCTACTTCAAAGCCGAACCCAACCTAACCCTGCATAGTTCAATTAGGAGAACCAACTGCCAATACAAGTCTTTGTTGACGCAATTTACGGTTTATCCAATAGCCTAAAGAAATCTCACCCTGTCCTGACGGACAGGGTGAGGTTTTTGTTTTGGGTAATTAGATGAATTGTGTGTACACCGTAGACAAGGGAAGTCATTCATATCTCAAATCGACATTTCAGGCTACAGTCAATAATCGTTGCCAAGTTAATTCTTTTGTAGTCTCATCCCAATGCCAGCGTAATAAATTAGCGGGTTGGCTGTTGGCAATTCCTGGTAAACCAATCGCTTGTCTAGGTGCATTAGTAGCTAAAGCGATCGCACTTTCTACCTCACAAATTCCCCATTTTACTAAATTCTGCACTCCCACCAACAACGGTAAAGTCGTCCCCGACAAGGTGCCATCCGCCAATTGTGCCGTACCGTTTTTAACTTCAATTTGCCGACTATCCCAAGGATACACGCCATCGGGTAGCCCCAAAGGTGCAAGGGCATCGCTGACAAGAAACAGCCCTTTTTCTTGATAGCTAGCCCGAAGTAAAATTTGCAGCATTCTGGGCGAAACGTGTTTACCATCAGCAATAAAACCACACATTACATCAGGATGAGTAATTGCTGTCCCTAATAATCCTGGTTCGCGGTGATGTAATGCTGGCATGGCGTTGAAAGCATGAGTTACCATCGTTGCACCGAGTTCAAAGGCACGTTGCGCTTGGGCAGCTGTTGCTTGAGAATGCCCTAAACTGACAATAATCCCCAGAGAACGCAAATATGGAATTACTTCACCAGTGAAATCTAACTCTGGTGCTAAGGTGATGACTTTCACAACATGAGCATAATTACCCAAAACCCGCTTTACCTCGTCAATTGTTAAGGGTAACAGATACTCTGCTGGGTGTGCGCCGCGCTTTTGGAAATTCAAAAATGGGCCTTCTAGATGTACTCCGAGAATCTTGGCACCGGCTTGTTGAGTGGGGATAATATCAGCAATAATCGCAAGCGATCGCTGAATATTTTCGACTGAAGTTGTCACAAGTGTCGGTAAAAATCCATCTACCCCGACATCCCACAAAAATTGCCTTATTTTCTGGAGTATATGAGCATTTTCAGCCGTCAAATCAGGAAATGCCAAACCCAATGCCCCGTTAATTTGCAAATCAACGCCACCTAGAGAAATCCAGTCACCTGCTACATCTATTACGGATGAGCGATTGTGCGCCCCTACTGTACCCATTGGCAAGATTTGCTCAATTATGCCCTGTTGATTAATCAAGAGCATCTGCAAATCTTTGTACCCTGGTACTCTAGCATTGATAATGGCTACAGGATTTTGTATTGCTTGGGTCATCACACTGGCGAGAAGATAGCTAAATCTGATTTTATATGCAACCAATATCAATGAATCAATATAAAGCAACGCCAATAGATGAGATGATGATCGGCATTACACAGCTTTCATATCTAGCTCAAACAATTTTGAATTTTGTTAGCGTAGCGTTAGCGAGTCCGCGTACTCCTGCGGAGGACAAGCTACGCGCAGCGTCTCGTAGAGAGCGTCATTTGGAATTTTGAATTATTATGACTCCCCTAGTTGGTATTATTATGGGCAGCGATTCTGATTTGCCCACCATGAAAGATGCGATCGCAGTTTGTGAAGAATTTGGGGTTGAGAGCGAAGTAGCGATCGTTTCTGCTCATCGTACCCCAGAACGTATGGTGCAATATGCTCAATTTGCACACCAACGTGGTATTAAGGTGATTATTGCTGGTGCGGGTGGTGCTGCCCATCTGCCTGGAATGGTAGCGTCTTTAACTCCACTTCCTGTGATCGGTGTTCCTGTACCTACTCGTAACTTACAAGGTGTTGATTCATTGTATTCTATTTTACAAATGCCTGTGGGTATTCCGGTGGCAACAGTGGCGATCGGTAATGCCAAAAATGCTGGGCTTTTAGCAGTACAAATCCTCGCAACTCAGCAACCAGAATTACTAGAAAAAGTGCAACAATATCGCCAAACTCTATCTGAATCAGTAATTGCAAAGCAAGCAAAACTAGAACAATTAGGCTATGAGCAATATTTACAGCAAATGTTTTAAATTTATTTAAACACCAGAGTAGGGGAGCAGCAAGTCTTTCCCCAATGCCCAATACTTCTCTACGAGAGGCTGCGCCAACGACAACGCTACTTCGACATCGCTCAGTACAAGTCAGTACAAGTGCCCAATACCCAATGCCCCATAACAAATGACTAACCAAACGATTCGCGTAGTTGCCCGTTTTATTGCTTTGTCTAACAAAGTAGAAGAACTAAAAGCTGTACTGTTGGAACTGATTGAGCCAACCCGTCAGGAAGCAGGTGCGATCGAGTATGAACTTTTGCAAAACCAGTACGATCCAACAGACTTTACTTTTGTAGAGGAGTGGACTTCTGATGAAGCCTTGAATACTCATCTAGACTCACCGCATATCCAAGCGTTGGCAGCCAAACTCGAAGGTTTAGTGACTGCTGCACCAGATGTCGGCCGATACCATCTTTTGGCATAGTGTCATAATCTGATTCAATTTGCTTTGCCTTAGCTTCTACTAACTGACGATTCTCTGGATTATTTGCCATTTCCAGAGTTAGATATTTTTGCTTCCCATTGTAAAGCTGACGTGCTAAATATAGTCTGAGTCTTTCTTGAAATGATTCGACACCGACTGAACCTTTAGATACTTTATCCTAAATCAAAGGGTTAAAATCCCCATCTGAAAATGTTTTGAATTTTGAATTTTGAATTGTTAAGTTCTACCTTCATTACCATATTCTCCATTGAGTATGGAAATCCTCTGCTCTACTATCGTCATAGTCAATTCATAGTCAAAGTCAAGTTAAAAAATCTAAAAACCACCACTAGTTTTGCTCCCGTTAGTAGGGGTGGTTTTCTTGAATCCTTGATATATCAAGGCTTTTCAGCTATTTAAAGTATGCCAGGAACCGGACTTGAACCGGTGACACGAGGATTTTCAGTCCTCTGCTCTACCAACTGAGCTATCCCGGCTGGGGCTTTTGTGAGCCACGATTACTAAATGTAGCAAACTTCAAAGAATATAGCAAGACCTTGGAGAAAAATATTTATGCGACCTTCAACCTCAACTTGAACCAGATGAAAACGGCTACAAATATCAGAAACTGCACAAGAACAATACTTGGGCCAGAAGCAAAGTTGAAAATACCTGACACAATGATGCCAGCAATGCTGCTGATGGAACCAACAATCACCGACATGACTAGAAAGCGGCTAAAGTGGTGACTCATCAGTTTGGCGGTGGAGGCGGGAATAACCAAAAAGGCGTTCACCAGTAAAACGCCGACAGCTTTAATTGCCACAGCAACGGCGAGTGAAAGCAAGACCACAAACACATAGCGGTACAATTGGACGGGAACGCCTTGAACTTGCGCTACATCGGGGTTAAGGGTCAATAAAATTTGCTGCCGCAGGGTTGATAGTAAAAATATGCTACCTCCCACAAGTACTAACAGCGTCAAAATCAAATCTGTAGTATCGATCGCTAGAATATCCCCGAACAGCACCGCCATCAAGTTGCCACGATATCCTTTAATCAGGCTAGTGAGAATCACACCGATCGCTAATGCCCCAGATAGCACTATGCTAAGTACGCTATCGCTAGCTAAGTCGGTTTTGTCAATAAAGTAGAGGACAATAACCCCAAAAACCAAGGTAAAAGGTAACAGCATCCAAGTAGGATTTATTTGTAGCAGCACACCTAACGCCACACCTACTAATGCTGCATGACCAACCGCATGGCTGAAAAAGGATAACTGGCGCAAGGTGACAAAACTGCCCAACATACCGCCAAGTATTCCCATTAACACAGCACCTACGATCGCACGCTGCATAAAGGGGAATTCTAACAACTGTAGCAAATCATTACTACTGGCGATCGCAAGCCAAACTATCTGACAATCATTGAATAAATTCATACTTATGGGCATTAATGTTGGTGCTGGTAGCGGCTGAAACCTGGGCCATAGGTTGCTAACAGGTTTTGCGGTGAAAGGGCAATTTCCGGCTTCCCAGTACAAACAATGCTTTGATTCAGGCAAAGCACGCGATCGCAATGGCGATTTACCATATCAATATCATGAGAAACTTGCAATACCGTCCAACCCTCTTCCCGCTTCAATTCATTTAGCAAAGCATAAAAATCTGCTGTCCCTTGCACATCAACACCAGCAAAGGCTTCATCTAGTACCAACAGTTTCCGAGGCATTACTAAACAATAAGCCAATAAAACTCGCTTGAGTTGACCACCGCTAAGAGTACCAATAGTTTGATGCTGTAAATGATAAGCATCGGTTCGCCGTAAAGCTTCTGTTACTGCTGCCGATTTTTCTCGGTCTTGTCTCCACAACCCGAAGAAAAATGAATCCTTTCTTTTCCTTTCATTAGTCCATCCCAGTCCCACTAATTCCCTAACAGAAATGGGAAAGCTGCGGTCAAAAATAAAGTTTTGCGGCATATAGCCTAACAGGTGACGTAAACACCCCAGCCTTGCAATTGGACGACCCAATATTTCAATCGTACCAGCACTTCGAGGTATCAAATCTAAAACCGCTTTTACCAGAGTACTTTTACCAGCGCCATTGGGGCCGACGATGGCTGTATCTGTTCCTGGCAACAATTCAAAGGAAACATCTCGAACAGCTAGATAGCTGCCTTGATAGACAGTTAATCCTTCTACTTTCAAAATATTATTAGTCATTGGTCATTGGTTATTGGTGATTAGTCATTGGGCACTTGTACTGAGCGTTCGTGTAGCGTCTCGTAGAGAAGCCGTTGGCGCAGCCTCTCGTCGAGAAGTATTTGTCATTGGTCATTTGCAAAGGACAAAGGACAACTGACAAACCTATTTACACGCTGTTTGCAGAGTTTGTAAATTAGCTTTCATCGCCTGAAAATAATGTTGCGGATCTGTTTCGCCAGTTTCCAGAGAATCCAGAGGACGCAAAGTTAATTTCAAGTCTTTGGAGAGGCTGACCAGCAGTTTATTATCTACTCCTGGTTCACTAAATAAAGCTTTAACTTTGTACTTTTTCACGGCATTGACTGCATTTTGCACATCCGTTGGTGAAAGTTGATCTTCGGGAATTTGCACCACAGCAACTTGCTTGAGGTTATAGCGTTTAGCTAAATATGGAAAGGCATCATGAAAAGTAATAAAGGTACAACTAGGAGTTTTCTGCAAAGTCTGGTGAAATTCACTGTTTAAACTTTCTAATTCTTTAATATAAGCCGCAGCATTGACCTGATAAGTAGCTTTATTCGCGGGGTCAGCAGCAATTAATCCATTCCGAATATTAGTTACCTGTTGTTTCGCCAAAACTGGATCTAACCAAACGTGCGGATTACCTTGAGTATGTTCGTGGTCTTTTTCCTCTTGCGTCGTTTTCACAACAGGTGAAATTTCATTTAAGGGTTTAATGCCTTTACTAGCATCAATTTCAGTTAATTTGGAATTTTGGGCATTTTTGACAGTATTTTCCAGAAATACCTCCAAACCTAACCCATTTTTGACTAACACATTCGCAGTGGCGATCGCTTTGACATTTTCTGGTGTCGCTTGGTATTCATGTACTTCCGTACCAGGTCGCACTAGAATTTCTACATCTGCCACATTTCCAGCCACTGCCTTAGTAAACAAATATATCGGTAAAAATGTCGTCACTACTTTAGTTTTTCCCGGCTGCAACCGTGGGGTAGATGCAGCTTCCTGTGCTTGCGGCGACTGTTCGGAAGTTTTTCCCTGATTCCGATTCGATTGACTACAGCCAGTAGCCATTGACAACATTAGCAAAGCAACTATGGGCAAGATGCCGCTTCCTTGTCTGCTTGTTCTAAGTCCTCTGCAATTCACAATCACGGTGTTTTCTCCTCAAAACGGATGCAAGTCTACCTCTGTCACAATTTCTATTCGGCATTTTACACTATAATAATTCTCATTCTCATTCTAGACATATAATATCATTCTGGGTTTGCTGTGTAATGAGTAACAACAAAACTTTTTCAGACGGTACAGCTCTCTGAAATTTAGTTTTCCCTGAATAATTAGGATTTATTGACTTTTTTTGTGAAAAAGTTTCCTAACTTCTGATAAAATTACTGACAAATATTCTTAGAAAGCACACGTTTAAAAAAACGTGGTTTGGGTGTGAATTGGAGATTCGGTGTGAGGAAAAAAATGCAAAAATTCTGTAAATATCTGCTATTTAGTCCAGCAGTCTGCGGTGTAATGCTATTTGTGAATACTGCTGCATTTGCAGGTGAAACATCCAGCACGTCTGAAATCAATCAACCGCAAGTTTTAGCTAATCCAGACACAAAAGCTACGAACATAGTGCCAAATCAGACAATGGCGCAAGTTACCTCCGTGTCTCAATTTTCCGACGTACAACCCACCGACTGGGCATTCCAAGCATTGCAGTCCTTAGTTGAGCGCTATGGCTGTATTGCAGGATACCCAAATAGCACTTATCGGGGTAATCGGGCATTAACGCGATATGAGTTTGCTGCTGGTTTGAATGCTTGTCTTAACCGCGTTAACGAACTAATTGCTACAGCCACTGGCGATTTAGTTAAAAAAGAAGATTTAGCCACATTGCAAAAGCTGCGAGAAGACTTTTCAGCCGAACTGGCGACACTCCGAGGTCGTGTAGACTCAGTAGAAACACACACTGCTGAATTGGAAGCACATCAGTTTTCGACCACAACCAAGCTGAATGGGGAAGTGGTAATGGCGATCGCCAGTGTCATTAGTGGAAATACAGTTAATGGTCAAAAAGTCAACCAAAATACCGTCCTTGCAGATCGGGTGCGTCTGAACCTCGACACCAGTTTCACAGGTCAAGATTTACTCAGAACGCGACTTCAGGCAACAAACCTAGATCCCTTTTCTCAGACTGCTACCTTTACACCAGAAGGTGATCTCCGATTTGCTGGTGGTAACAACAATAATGCAGTTGTGATAGATGCGCTGTTATATCAGTTCCCTCTTGGTAAGAAAACAGGCGTCACCCTGGAAGCAAATGCAGGTGCAATTGATGATTTCACCAACACAGTCAACCCATACCTAGATGGGGACGGTGGTACTGGTGCCGTTTCCCATTTTGGGACTCGCAACCCAATTTATTATCTAGTCAATGGTACTGGTATAGGAATAAAACACGAGTTCAGTGATAACCTGGAACTAAGCTTGGGGTATTTAGCGAATGATGCTGCTAACCCTCAGCTAGGCTCTGGACTATTCAACGGTGCTTATGGTGCAATGGCGCAGTTAACTGTTAAGCCTAGCAACCAAATTACCTTTGGTTTGACCTACATTAACGCCTACAAAAATACTTTTTTTGCCAATGGTAGTGGTGGTAGCAATAACGCTAATGACAACATATTGCAGAATGCTTCTAGTAACTCCTACGGTATAGAAGCATCCTTTCAACCTAGCTCAAAATTCGTGATTGGCGGTTGGGCTGGCTTGACGAAAGCTCGCGTCCTTTCAGTGACTCCTGGTGATGCTGAAATCTGGAACTATGCCGTCACATTGGCTTTCCCGGATCTTGGTAAAAAAGGTAACATTGCAGGCATTATCGTGGGTATGGAACCTAAAGTTACTAGTGTGAGCAGTTCTCTCAGCAATGCAGGTATTAACAAAGATCCAGACACTTCATATCACATTGAAGGTTTCTATCAATATCAACTGAGTGACAATATCAGCATTACCCCAGGAGTTATCTGGCTAACAGCGCCAGATCATAACAATCAAAACGACGATATCGTAATTGGTACAGTGAGAACGACATTCACTTTCTAATTTTCCCAATCTTACCTAAAGACGCAAATTTATTCTTTGTGTCTTCACCTTTTTGGATGATTTCAAAATAAAAACCCAGCAAAAAATGCTGGGTTTTATATCTTAAAAGGAGAACGAGATTGTTAGTTTGCCAGTCGGTCTAAATAGATGATTTTAACCTAACTTTGATTTCCGTTTCACAAATGAACCAGCACTCATAATACCGAACGCTAGCAAGCCTAATGTTGCAGTAGGTTCAGGGACACTAGCTAGTCTGTAGCTATGGTTATCAGTTTCAAATGCAAGACCAGTTGATCTCAAAACTACTTTATCAAAAGTCTCTCCTGTGTCTGCTAACAAATTAACATAGACATTATTTGCACTACCACTCTGTGCACCATTCGCTGGAGCGCCTGGAACATCTGCGCCACTAAATGTTTTTAGTAAATTACCTCCACTATAGACATCCACAAAGTTATATGCGTCTATTGACCCCCAGTAAAGGCCAAAGTAATTAATAGCCTTAGCAAAGGTAATAGTTTCATTACCAGTGTTTCCTGCAATATCCTTACCGTTAGCTTGGGCACCTTGTGGCGCAACTGTTAGATATTTGCTGGTATCACCGAAGGGGGTAGCATATTGACTATCTACACTTCCTTGGACAATTCCATTGGTTGCAGAGTAAGTAACAAATCCGTTTGGATCGGTTGCTGCCCCGGAATTGAAGTTGATCGTTGTAGCTCCTTCAATATTAGTGTATTGACCTTCTCCTGCAACAGGTATGGAGCCTCCTTTAGTCAGGCTAACAGCGCCAGCTGGGTTAGCACTCATCAAAAGAACTGCTGTTCCAACTAAAGCTAATGATAGTTTTTGGAGAGTAGACATTGATTTATTTCCTTAAACATTTGATACCCATACTTTGGCATATCATCCTGGTATCTGTGTAGTTATAGGCAATCATTTTTACCAAAACAATTTATTGAGCCAATAAATCTGAAGATGGCAAAAAGCTATTTAAAATAAAGCATATGAAGATAATTAATCTAAAAAATTTTTAGTATATATACTGAAATAATGAAGTTTTATTGAATTTTTAAGCTTTATTTTGTACAGCTAATTTTACTGATGTATGGTAGGGTCGATCGTTTGTGTTTATACTTACTATTTTTTTAGTTTGTTGTCCAACTCAAAACTCAGGTTTGCACAGCAAATTCTTCTGGATCAACATCCCAATTTACTCAGCGAATTGCTTCACGCGCTGAGTTCATATTTGGTGGAACTCGCAAGGCGTGAATAAAGCTTGTACTGGGGCAAGTCATTTTTAATAAATAAATTGGCTCGATATCCACATTGTTATCAATTTTTAATAGTGTATATTCTTGCCAATTATCTAATTCAATAGCTTGTAATTCCTCGGAAATTCTGGCGTAACCGATACCCTCAATTAGTACTCGCCGTAGTTCGGCATTTTCCTCTGATCAGAACCACTATCCCAATCGCTACTAAGTTCTTGTGATAATTTGCTTAAAGTAGTTATCAAAGCAGCATTTGGGCTATCATAAAAAACTATCTCAGGTTCTTCCATACCAATCAAAACATAAGTAGCTTTGACCGCTTCAGAGGCTTTTTCACGATCAATTCGCTCAGTTGAAAGCGCGATCGCTCTCCACTTTTCCCGATAAACTGGAATTAAAGCTTCTTGCTCAGGCGTTAACTTTTCAATCACCGACATAGCGCCAACCTTCAGGCTCGTATTCTCGCTGAATTTTCAGCATCGAGTTACCTTGGGGAATAGAAATAGCTTTATGCTGCTGATGAGCTAGCAATGCCGACTCGGAAAACACACGTAAATAGAGTGTGCTATCTTGTTCGTATAATTCCCCCTTGCCCTCAGTAATACGATGTTTATGGCCCGTAACTTCGCCTTCTGCCAAAGTTAAATGAGGTATTTTTTGTCCTTCAACCTGCTGCACAGGTAGTAAGATAACATCACCTTGACGAATTGCTTGCATCATTTTGTCTCAAGCGGATAGGTAGAAACCCCACTTCGCTTTTACTCTTAAGTTTGGTTTAATTTTGGCACAAGCTCTATGAGAGTCGGGTATTGGGCATTGGGCACTTGTACTGACTTGTACTGAGCGGCGTCGAAGTAGCGTTGCCGTTGGCGCAGCCTCTCGTAGAGAAGTATTGGGCATTGGTTATTTCTTCCCCACTCCCGATTCCCATTCGGCTACGCTCACGGCAAGCCCACTCACCATTCCCCAATTAAAGGATATTTTGAAAACTTTACTCGCCAATTATGCGTTAGATAAGTTAAAGATTGAAATAGCTGGAATATTCACACCCAGCGTTCCCCTACCCTATCCTTTAGGAAGGACTGCACCCGAAGTTAAGCGGATTTTCGCCCTAACGGGCAGTTTATGTGAGGATTAAATCACCGCCCTAAGCGTGACCTTTTATCTTGACAATTTGCAAAAATTACCTCAATTTGACTGTTTAGCTTAGTAGCTATTCTTTTTTTTGAAATTTCCATGTCAACTCTCGTCATCGTCGAATCTCCAACCAAAGCTCGTACCATTCGCAACTACTTGCCATCAGGCTATCGGGTGGAGGCATCTATGGGTCATGTGCGTGACCTACCTCAGTCGGCTAGTGAAATTCCTGCTGCCGTCAAGGGGGAAACATGGGCGCAGCTAGGGGTAAATGTGGACGCCGACTTTGAACCGGTATATGTTGTCCCGAAAGACAAAAAGAAAATTGTCACTCAGCTCAAAGAAGCCCTCAAAGATGTAGATGAACTGATTCTGGCAACGGACGAAGACCGGGAAGGTGAAAGCATTAGTTGGCATTTATACCAATTGCTGAAGCCAAAAGTTCCGACTAAGCGGATGGTGTTTCACGAAATTACCCAAGACGCGATCAAAAAAGCGTTGAGCAACTGTCGCAATATCGATGAGCAGTTGGTTCGCGCCCAAGAAACGCGGCGGATTTTAGATCGACTCGTAGGTTATACCCTGTCTCCTCTGCTATGGAAAAAAATCGCCTGGGGATTATCTGCTGGGCGAGTGCAATCTGTAGCTGTGCGACTTTTAGTGACTAGGGAACGCCAACGCCGTGCTTTCCATGAGGGTACGTACTGGGATTTGAAAGCCAGTTTGTCAAAGGAAAAAACCCCCTTTGGTGCCCAGTTGGTAACATTGGCAGGAGCGAAAATAGCTAACGGCAGCGATTTTGACGCAGCAACTGGACAAATTACCGTCGGTCGCAATGTCTTATTGCTCAACGAAGACCAAGCGGTAGCGCTCAAGGAACGCCTGACTGGAAAAACTTGGAGTGTTAGCGAGATCGAGGAACGCCCGGTGACGCGCAAACCCTCGCCACCTTTCACCACCTCGACGTTGCAACAAGAATCTAACCGGAAACTGCGCCTCTCAGCCCGTGACACGATGCGGGTTGCTCAAAATTTGTACGAGCAGGGGTATATTACCTATATGCGGACAGATTCGGTGCATTTGTCAGATCAGGCGATCGCAGCTGCTCGTAGTTGTGTAGAAAAGCTCTACGGTAAACAATACCTCAGTCCCCAACTTCGGCAATACACTACCAAATCCAAAGGCGCACAAGAGGCGCACGAAGCAATTCGTCCAGCAGGTAGCAGCTTTCGCACCCCCCAAGAAACGGCTTTGGGCGGTCGGGAACTTGCGGTTTACGATTTGATTTGGAAGCGGACTGTCGCCTGTCAAATGGCTGATTCCCGCCAAACTCAAATTAGCGTGCAATTGCAAGTCGAGGACGCGGGATTTCGTTCTTCTGGCAAACGGATTGAATTTCCCGGATACTTACGTGCCTACGTTGAAGGCTCAGACGACCCGGAAGCAGCACTAGAAGACCAGGAAGTAATTTTGCCGAATCTGAAAGTGGGAGATCATCCGAATTGTACAGAACTGGACGCAGTTGGGCACGAAACTCAACCGCCAGCTAGGTATACCGAAGCAACTTTGGTGAAAACCTTAGAAAGTGAAGGTATTGGTCGTCCCAGTACCTACGCCAGCATCATTGGCACGATCATCGACAAGGGTTATGCCCAATTGGTGACTAATGCTCTGATTCCCACCTTCACCGCTTTCGCCGTCACCGACTTGCTGGAAAAACATTTTCCAGATATTGTTGATCCCAGTTTTACCTCGAAGATGGAGCAAACCCTTGATGACATTGCTACAGGTGAAGTGAAATGGCTACCCTATTTGCGGAAATTCTATCTGGGAGAGAAAGGACTGGAAACCCTAGTTAGAGAACAGGAAAGTCAAATTGATGCCACCAAAGCTAGAACTGTAATACTGGAGAATCTAGAGGCCAAAGTCCGCATTGGTAAATATGGCCCTTATATTGAAGTCGAAAATGGTGAGGGGGTTATTACCGCCTCAATTCCCAAAGACCTGACACCAGCTGACCTCGACCCCAAACAGGTAGAAGTGTTGCTGCGACAAAAAACCACAGGTCCAGATCAGGTCGGTCGGCATCCCGAAACTGGCGAACCGATTTATGTGAAAATTGGTGCTTATGGTCCCTATGTCCAATTGGGCGACAAAACCGACGAAAACCCCAAACCGAAACAAGCCTCCCTACTCAAAGGCGTCACCCCGGAAACCGTGACTCTGGAAATGGCTGTTGGTCTGTTGGCACTACCCCGGACATTGGGAGTTCATCCAGTCACTGGCGGCAAAATTCAAGCAAGTTTGGGGCGCTTTGGCCCTTATGTGGTTCATGACCAGGGTAAGGAGGGGAAAGACTACCGTTCCCTAAAAGTTGCTGATAATGTATTGACAATTAGTCTAGAACGTGCATTAGAATTGTTATCCGAACCAAAAAAGGGACGCAGTTCCACCAACAGCAAGTCTAAGGCAGCCTTACGCGAATTGGGTCCACATCCAGAGGACGGGGAAACAATCAACATCTACGATGGACCCTATGGCCCTTACATTAAGCATGTCAAAACTAATGTGAGTATCCCAGAAGGGGAATCGGTAGAAGATATAACGCTGGCTGCGGCGCTGAACTTGTTGGCAAGTAAAGCATCGACTGGGAAATCGACTAGCAAAACGAGTAAATCAACGAGTTCCAAATCTAAGTCAACTGCTAAGTCATCAACGACTGCGGCGAAAAAAAAGGCGGCAGAAGGTTAATTGCAAGTCAAACAATTTTGGACTTCGGCTACGCTCAGTCGAACGATTTAGGACTTTCCTACGGAACGCTACGCGTAGCTTGCTTCTTTGTTCGCGGAGCGTCTCGTAGAGAAGGAGTACGGCTACGGTTCCATCGAGCGACTTGTGTTGAGCGCAGTCGAAGTAAGTCGAGATGCTCAGTGGAACGATTTTGGATTTGTTTGACTTAGCTTGACGTTAGTCGGGCATGAACGGAAAATCAAAAAATCTAAAAGACGCTCGATAGCGATCGCGTAGCGTCTGGTAGAAAGGAGTTAGCGACGTAAAAGCGTCTGACTCGCTCTCCGTTGGGGCTATCGGCTTTTCTTCAATCTGAAATTGGCACTCAAGAGTCCAAAGTCCGACTCTTGACCCTTGATCTCCATCCTTGATAGGATGAAGTTGGGTAGGTTGCAAGTGTGATACTCTAAAAAGTAAGGGTGAACACAACGCCAAGTTTTAGAGGTGGGTTATGTCCGAAATACAGGATTGTGTTTGGGCCCGGTTAGAAGCTACAGGTGCGAAAATATGCCATTTTCTGCGTACCTGTTAATCAAAAATTGAGGTAGTATCTCAGGAGCGGTCAGTTCATGGACTATATAGAAAAGGTGCTGGAAAAGCTTAAGGAATTAGCTCGTAGGCTAATTGAGAGCCTGTTAGGACCAGAGGGTGAACGGGAACCGGAACTGATTCCGATTCCTGTGAACGATCGCTCGCGCCGTCGCCACTAGCCCGAAAGTGCTGAACTCGACGTTGCAACCCTTAAGCATTCTCGCACTGCATGGGCCAAACTTAAATTTGCTAGGACAGCGAGAACCAGGAATTTATGGTTCGTTGACATTAGCTGAAATTAACCGCCTGTTAGAAGAAGAAGGATTCAAGTTACAGGCGAAAGTTTTTTCTGTACAGTCAAATCATGAAGGAGTTTTGGTAGATAATATTCATGGCGCATTAGGACAATATCAGGGAATTTTGATTAATGCGGGGGCATATACCCATACAAGTGTGGCATTGCGGGATGCGATCGCTGCTGTTAATTTGCCCACAGTAGAAGTGCATCTGAGTAATATTTACCGCCGGGAAGATTTTCGCCATCATTCTTACATCGCCCCAGTAGCGATTGGGCAAATAAGTGGTTTTGGCGGACAAAGTTACTTGTTGGGCTTACAAGCGTTAGTGAATCATTTAAGAAGCATATAAGCATGAAAAACGAATTGATTTTAGAGTTTAGATTTTGGGTTAAATTCTTCAATCCAAAATCCAAAATCCAAAATCCGAAATTCTATGCGTTACTCTCCTATAAGTCGGTTTAAAGGTACTTTACTCGGAGCATTCCTGGGGGAAAGTTTAGCTTCTGGTGGTGAAATACAGTTTCCGAGTTACCTAAATTTGGGTAGAATGGCGGTTCTGGGTACCCAGAGTTTGATTGCCTTGGGTAGATTAGATTTAGATGATTGGATAGGGCGTCAGCAACAAGAATCTCTTCATTTAGCAGCAACTGATGACATATCGATAAAAATAATTATTGCCACACTACCAGTAGCACTTTTTTTTCATGAAAATCCAATTAAGCTCCGACAAAACTTGCTGGATGTACTCAAAATCTGGGAGGATGACCCAGTAGTACGGGATGGAACACTCGCGGTAGGATATGCGCTCGCTCAAGCCTTAACTGAAAAACTTGACTCCCTAACCATCATCCCGCAAATAATTTCTTTTATCGGAGAAACACCGACATCAATCCCCAAAAATTTATTAATAGTCCAGAGTCTATTAGAGCAAGGGGCGGGATTGTCAAGGGCGGAAGCTGAGTTTGCTAGGGAAGAAAAACTCAGTAAGATTATTCCTATGGCATTTTACTGCTTTTTGAGTACTTTGGAAGACTTTCGCCTGGCAGTTTTGCGAGCGACTCACAATGGAAATTCTCAAGTGCAAGATGCTACGCCTCTATGCTCCCAGGCTACAGGTGTAATTACTGGTGCTTTATCAGGCGCATATAATGGTATAGGTGGAATTCCCATAAATTGGCAAGTCTTGCACTTGCAGAAGAATTCTCCAGCGTGGGGATTAACTAGCTTTTCCCAAATGTTAAAATTAATCGATGCATTTGTGGCGGTGTGGTCAGGAGTGTATGATATTACCTTAAATCCAAGGGAGTTAACAGAAGAAGGATGTGAGGTGGACTTGCTTTGTGTTTACGCAGCTGCTCGCGTTATTCGATCGCGTTAACAATAGTTATCAATTCTTAATTACGAACTTGTACTGAGCGCAGCCGTTGGCGCAGCCTCTCGTAGAGAAGTATTACGAATTACGAATTATTAATTAGCCTCCGCAGATCAAACTTCCCTGATAATTGTCTTTTTTGAAGCTATCAAAGTCGGCAATTGCAGGCAGAGATAATAAAAATGCAGCAATTTTTGCAGTTCTTTACCCAGCAATTGACTCACTGGCGGCGACAGTACAAAGCACTACGCCGTAAGGGAAAGTTAATCAGAAGTCCCAAATGCAAAAGCCATAGAAGCGAACTTCTAAGGACTATGTTCAAGAATGTACTTCTGTTTTTATCAAAAACCAATGACAAAAGCTCTGGCGATGCCTGCCGTCGGCATCGCCGAAAACAAGAAAGAGCGCTTAAATCAAAAGCAAAATCGATCAAAACTAAGAGTAGTATTTATGTAGTCGGTTTAGATTGGGCACATAAACAGCGTTACTCCGTAATTTTGGCGATCGCTATCGTGTCTCTAACAGGCGTTATTGGGTATAAATTATACAACCAGACTCAACTCCAAGTAGGACATCCCGCGCCCCAGACAATTACAGCGCCTTACACAGCTAGCATCGAAGATCAGAAAAAAACCGCAGCCGAGCGCCAAGCTGTCAGTAATAGCTCTTTACAAATGTTGATGATTGATGCGGCAACGAACGAACAAATCAACAAAAATTTGCAACAAGTTCTGGATGATGGTAACAAAATTCGTGCCGTTGCTGGAGCTTTTCCTTTTTTTGATCCTGTAGTTTTGTCCATCTCTAGCCAGCGTTACCTTCGCTCTTGTGTTGACTCGGAATGGCAAGCACTGCTAGTAGCTATAGAAAATACTAAAAATCAGCAGAAGAAAGGAACAGAACAAACCGCCGCTTCATCCGGTTCATCATCTATAGCTGCACCCAATCAGCCACGCACAACACCACAAAAATCTGATTCCCAGAGTTCGCAGGTAAAGCCACAGCCAGTTGATTTTTCTCAAAACAGTGACTTTATTCAAGCAGTAGCAGAACTAGAATCTTACCGTGTCACAACTTCTGAGAAAAACTTATCCTCACTAATTGCCCAAATTTCTCAAGTACGCCCAAGATATACGCAAGCCACTGCCAAACTTTTACAGTTAGAGACTGTTAGCTCAAAAGCAGTATACGAGGAATCTCTGCTTTTGGATTTGTTAGATGAGGAGTGGGAAAAAACAAAAATGGGAATCCATCAGACTTCAGAACGGATTCTCACCCAAGGCATCCCACAGGGACTACCAAAAAATATCTTACAAGATGCGGTGAGTTTACAATTACAAACCTTTGTACCAGAATCTTCTGAAACTTTGGCAAAAAACCTGTTGTTAACTGTACTCAAGCCGAATCTGCAAAAAGATGAAGAACAAACGAGACAAAACGCTCAAAAGGCTGCTGCTGGAGTGACACCCGTAATGGTGCAGGTTCGGTATGGTGACGTGATTGTCAAAAAAGGAGAGCAGATTAGTGCGTGGAACTTTGAGGTGCTGGAGTATTATCACCTGATTCGCCGTCAGGTAAAATGGCAAGAGTTGGTGAAGTTAGGAAGCTTTATTGCGATCGCCATTGGGATTTTTGTCTGGGTAGAACGACATATCAATTACGAATTGCGACAACGCGATCGCCTATTAGTATTATTGCTGACTCTGAGTGTGCCAGCAGTGATCACGATGGGATTGCCTTATACCACCTGGAGCGCCCTTGGTTTATTGTTGGGAAGCTTCTACGGCCCGACTTTGGGGTTGACAGTTGTGGGATTGCTGTCAGCGATATTAGCAATTAGCTTGGAGATGAGCAAGGCGGCGCTTTTAGCTGGTGCAGGCGGAGCAATATTAGGTAGTTACATTGCACAGAGATTGCGATCGCGTGAAGAATTGGCATTATTGGGTATTGCGATCGCTTTAACTCAGGGCAGCATTTACCTGGTTGTTAAAATCTTAATTGGTCAAGCATTTGGTCAGGACTGGTATATAGTTCTCCGAGAAGCGGCGTTATTTGCTTTATCCGGTTTAGGCTGGAGTGTTGTCGCCTTAGGCTTGAGTCCTTATCTGGAAAAAGTTTTTGATTTAGTCACTCCAATCCGCCTCGCAGAACTGGCGAACCCTAACCGCCCCTTATTAAAACGACTCGCTACTGAAACACCCGGAACTTTTCAACATACGCTGTTTGTGGCTACCCTTGCGGAAGCTGCTGCTAAACAACTGGGATGCAATGTTGAATTAGTCAGGGCTGGAACATTATATCACGATATTGGCAAAATGCACGACCCCCTTGGCTTTATTGAAAATCAAATGGGGGGGCCGAATAAACATGATACAGAGATTAAAGACCCTTGGAAGAGTGCAGAAATTATCAAAAGGCACGTAACCGAAGGGGTAGTGATGGCGCGTAAACACCTTTTACCGACGGCGATTCAAGCTTTTATTCCAGAGCATCAGGGAACGATGCTGATTGCCTATTTTCATCACCAAGCCCAGCAAATGGCTCAGTCAGATCCAAGTTTAACAGTAGACGACGCAGACTTTCGTTACGATGGCCCAATTCCCCAATCACGGGAAACCGGAATTGTGATGTTAGCAGATTCTTGCGAAGCGGCGCTGCGATCGCTCGAAGCATCGGCTAAACCTTTGGAAAAGAAGCGATCGCTTAAAGATGTCTCGACTGAACAAGCTTTAGCAATGCTGAATAATATTCTGCGTGCCAAATGGCAAGATAATCAACTCGTAGATTCAGGATTAACACGAGAAGAAATGTCACAAATTGCCCAGATATTTGTGGATGTTTGGCAGCAATTTCATCACAAACGCATTGCTTATCCGAAGTTGAAGGCTAGTAGTGCTGTGCGTAATTCGTAATGCGATCGCTAGAAAGAAAACCTAAAGATTTAGCCCAAAATAGGCATTTTATCCTGATCTACATACTTTTGTTTTTGTCCACATATATATATTAGTGGACAGACTCTCTAGGCTCTCTTAGTCTTTTGCCAATCTTCTAACGCACTAATTACAAAACTGGCGGCGGGATGATTCAGGAATTGCTCAAAAGCAGAGACACCACCTGCTTTGATGGCACTCAAGACACGCTTTGACAACGACTTATCACCTTCAATTCGTGCTAGTGCTTCTGCTGCGATTGCCGTTTTGGCTGTGGTAGTATTGCTTGGATACAACTTGTCTAACTGTTCGAGCAGTTGTTGTATTTCTGCGGCAGCATCAGCGACGCTTTGCGGTTGTCCGGCAGCGTAGAAATTGCCTTGGATATAGCTGCCGTCGATGCGTTCGTTGTAGTTGCCACCGCCAGTATTGATAGTGCGATCGCCTGCCATTGATTTATCTCCAAAAACGTTTCATTCCGTATATTGTAGTTAAAATCACGGTAATTGTTCCGCAATGCGATACGATGTTCATTATTTCTTATGAGTTTAATGCCTAAATGAATCTTATCGCTAAAAGTGTAAGTCACAAAAGTTTCACTACAGATTAACATAGTTAATTTTTGGATAATTACCTTAATTTACTCAGGATTATTTATATTACTTTTCCAATTAGTTATCCTGTCTTTATCAATTTTTTTCTTTGCTGTTCCAATAGCGTTATCTTTACTTGAGAAGCGTCTTCGCTTAATTAAATCTAAAGGAGAACCATCCTCTCTTTGAATTTCTAAATTCCACATATTTACATGGTCTTTAGCTAAGTAAATTGTATATCCATTATATAGTATTACATCTCTGTCATTGTCAGGAATATAGTATGTGTATTCCAAGGGACTAGAATTATTTAATTTTTGAATTTGGCTGCTTTGATTAATTTGGTCAGTTCGAGTTATTTGAGTAATTTGATTAATTTGACTAAGTTGGTCATAACTTTTAGTCAATAAATCTATAATAATCTTATTTGCTAATTCTTGTTCACTACTATCTTCTTTCTCATTAAAACTAGCTTTGACTTCTGGCTGTTTGCGTAATTCTTCAGCTAATTCTTGAGAAAATTGAGATATTACTTGTCCCGGATCTGAGCTTTTAACTATAATTTCATTCAATATATCTTTAAAATCACCAAGTGTCTCTGAAATATCTGCACTAATTTCTACTTCTTCATTTTTAATATTAATATATTTATTTACATAATCTCGTCCAATATAATCTCTTCCAATTTTTTCATTATAAGCACCACCATTTGTATTAACTGTTCTTTGTTTATTCGTTGTTGGTATTATCTGCTTTATCGCTGCTAATCTAGGTTGGATTTTTACTATCCTTTGATTTCTTAAATATAAAAATATACCTGATAAAAATGAAGTTAGTCCGAATATACTAATAATAATATTTATTGTGAATGCAGTATGAATTAATGCAAGTAATAATGATATACAAAACGAGCCGACTACTATAAATAATAATGAATTTCTTGATTTTATCCTCAAAAAAAACATCTATACAAGCACTAAATAGTGTAAAAAGCAGCTGTAAATCATTGAGTAAATAGTATTTATGCTTAGATACTATTACCAATTTATTAAGATAAAGTATGTAACATAAGTTACTTTTTATCTGTAATTTCAGTCATTTAACACAAAGTTAACCTTTGGAAGCAGTATCGTTACAAATACCTTTATCGCACTCGATTGCATCCACTGCTTCGACTACCGATAATCCCAAGGCTTCTTTAATCCTGGCTGACTCCACACCCCAACTTGAGATGCGATCGCTTAATATCGAAGTAAAGAGTCGCAAGCAGTTTTATGACAGCAGCACTGAAGAGAGCAAAGCCATATATTGAACAACGAGATGGAGGATATTGGATCGAAGGGATTCGTATCTCTCTCGATTCAGTTGTGTATGCCTTTTTGAATGGTGAGTCTCCTGAAAGCATTACCCAAAACTTTCCATTACTCTCGCTGGAGCAGGTTTATGGTGCTATTACCTTTTATCTTGCCAACCGAGAGCTAATTGATGCGTATTTAAAAGAAGGTGAAAAAGAGTTTGAGAAATTGCAACACTCTCTTAGAGAGAAAAATCCACTTCTGTATCAAAAATTAAAAACTGCTCAAATACAGAAGCACAGCGAGGCATGACGATAGTTCGATTTCAAGCAGATGCTGACCTACGCCAAGCGATTGTAACTGGCACGATACGTAGGCAACCAAATCTTGATTTTCAATCAGCCTATACAGCATTGCTCGAAGGTAAGAAAGATTCAGAGGTATTGGCGATCGCAGCACAGGATGGTAGAGTCCTCGTGACCCATGATCGTAAAACCATGCCTACTGAGTTTGGTGAGTTCATAATGTCAAAAACCAGTTCTGGAATTTTGATTCTTTCCCAGAATTTGTCACTCAGTGATGCAATTGAAGCACTCATCCTCGTTTGGGAAGCTTCTACTGCTGAGGAATGGGTTAATCAGATCATGTCTATCCCATTCTAAGTAACTCCAAGATGCGGGATTACTATGGATGTGTGTCGATTAGTTGGTGAGAAATGCGACATAACAAGTCGTTGCAGCAGAACTACAGCGTTAGATGCGATCGCTTTATGGTGAGTTAATACATCAAGCTTCATCAGTAGACAGTATAGTTTATTTTCGGGGGCGATCGCCCTTTGTAACATTCAGTCGAGATGCTTCAGATTTTGCAAAAGAAGTGAAACTTCCACCCTTTCTCGCAAGTTCAGCCATCCATTTTTTAGTTCCAAATATTCCATTCATCAAAGCAGAAATACTCAAATCTACATCTAGGGTTTTCCAGTGTAATCCTTCACCAGAAGGTGTTACCTCTACTTCTGCTAAGTCCTTAATTGAAGCACCCGCTAGTCCTTCTCCTGCCTCTGAAGGGAACCCAAACATACATTTGTTGGACAAGAAAACTATAATCATTCCTAAATAAGGGTCATAAAAAGCACGAGTAGCCTGTGCTTCAGATGTGGCGATCGCATCTGACTTTGCTCTGGCATTGGCTAGCTTTTCTTTTAATACTTCTGTAGCCGCAATTTTTTTAACCATGATATTGTTATTGTTTATCAAGTGATACCCCTGATGCCCAATTGAGAGGTCTATATCGTCTTAGCTACTGGCTAAGGTATATTACACTTCAGCCCATACATCTTGTCTGCGTAGATGATCGAACCAGCAATCTTTATGTTTTGGCTGGAAGCACTGAGAATCTTAAGTTTCAAATTACGCCGGATGGAGAGGTGTTCTAATGAGTCAAGTCAACTATGCAGCCATGTCTGATCAGGAATTGAGGCAATATTTTCTCCGACATCGTGAGGACAAAATAGCTATTCGAGTATATCTGGATAGACTTGGCGATCGCCCACGCAATATTATCACAACTGTAGATGATCCCGACTTTGATGCCAAAATCCAAGCAGCAGTTCTAAAGCAGATGCAAGCAGCAGACGGTGGATAAAAAACCATAACTGAGCAAAAGTGTTGCAAGATCGTGGGTTAATCTCTCCCAATTGCGATCGCTACGCCCGCCGCAGGTCTTACCCTGAGCAGTTCGCGCAGCGTCTCGTAGAAAAGGGCATCGCATATTTAACTTAAATTCATATTCAATCAGCAAAAAGGCATATTGCTTTTTCAAAACTTCATATTTGATAAGTAAAATGGCATTCGACTTACTCAAAATGAGATATTGCTTACTAAAAATGCCATATCACTTTCTTATTTTGGTGTTTTCCGCAAGTAAAATAGCGTTTGACTTACTAAAAATGCCATATCACTTTCTTATTTCGGTGTTTTCCGTAAGTCAAATGGCATTTGACTCACTCAAAATGGCTTATGACTTACTGATTTTGGTGTTTTCCGCAAGCCAAAAGGCTTATGACTTACTCAATTCGCTTGTTTGCTTGTTTATTTAAGTAATTCACGCATTCATTTTAGTGTATCGTTGAGCCGATAATCAGTTGGGTTGCGCTCCGCTCCACCCAACCTACGTCTAATGCACTGGGGATATCGAAATCCACTCTGGAGGAAGATTTTCATACAGAATTGGTATTACTAATTATTTATAAAAACATGAGCGATGCCTTTAGCAGACTTGCACCCTTCATCCAAGAATATATTTATCATCACCAGTGGACTGAATTACGACCAGTTCAAATTGCCGCTTGTGAAGTTATATTTGACACCGATGCTCACTTGCTAGTTACTGCTGCAACTGCTGCGGGTAAAACAGAAGCAGCCTTTCTACCAATTTTAACTCTATTACATACTAACCCGGCTGCAACTATCGGGGCATTATATATTAGTCCAATCAAAGCTTTAATTAATGATCAATTTGAGCGCCTCAACGACTTACTCAAAGAAGCAGATATTCCCGTTTGGCACTGGCACGGTGATGTTTCTCAAAGTCGAAAAAACAAGCTTTTAAAGAATCCTCAAGGCATTTTACAAATTACACCAGAATCTCTAGAAAGTTTGTTAATCAACAAAAATAACGACCTACTTCGCTTATTTGGTGATTTAAGATTTGTGATTATTGATGAAATTCACGCCTTTATGGGTTCAGAACGCGGTTGTCAAATTATTTGCCAATTACAACGTTTAGCAAAGTTGACGCAAAAACAACCGCGCCGTATTGGTTTATCAGCAACTCTTGGGGATTACTCAATAGCTGAAGAGTGGTTGCGTTCTGGAACAGATAAGCCAGTGATTACACCGCAAGTTGACGCGATAAAACGCCAAATCAAACTAGCTGTAGAACATTTTTATATTACTGATGAAGTAGATGAATCAGAGGCGACAGCTGATGAACAACATATTTTCAACCTCAGCAAATCTCGCAAATGCCTGATATTTGCAAATAATCGGACGCGTACCGAATCTGTAATAGCATCTTTGCGACAAATTGCCACAAAACAAGGACTACCAGATATATATCATGTGCATCATGGGAGTATATCTGCTAGCTTGCGGCAAGCAGCTGAAAATGCGATGCGTGAAGCCAACAATCCAGCTGTTACCGCCGCCACTCTGACGTTAGAATTAGGCATAGATATCGGTCATTTAGAGCGAGTTATTCAGTTAGAATCACCCTTGTCTGTAGCTAGCTTTTTACAGCGCTTAGGACGTAGTGGGCGAAGAGGTGAAACTGCCGATATGCGCTTTATCTGTGCCGAAGATAAACCATTACCAGAAGCTTCTCTACCAGAGCAAATGCCCTGGCAACTTTTGCAGTGTATCGCTATCATTCAACTTTATTTAGAGGAGCAATGGATTGAACCAATCAGACTAATTAAATATCCTTTAAGTTTGCTTTATCACCAAACAATGAGTATCATAACAGCAATGGGGGAAATTTCACCTAATGCCCTAGCTAAACAAATTTTTAGTCTGCCGCCCTTTGCTACTATTTCTAAAGAGGATTTCCAACTATTGCTACGCTATTTAATTGATATTGGTCATATTCAACATACTGAACAAGGTAAATTAATCCTGGGTTTGGTAGGAGAAAAGATTGTGAGAAAATTTCAGTTTTATGCTGTCTTTGCTGAACAACAAGAATATATTGTTAAGCAAGGTGCAACGGAAATGGGTAGTATTGTCACGCCGCCTGCTGTTGGTAATCAATTTGCTTTAGCTGGAAGAAGTTGGGAAGTCGTAGAAGTTGATTTTAAAAAGAAGACTATCTTTGTTAAACAAGCCGAGGGGAAAGCTAGTATTTATTGGCGTGGTAGTGGTGGTACTATTCATACCAAAGTTTTGCAACGAATGCGGCAAGTTTTATTTGAGAATGTCGAGTACAGCTATTTGCAAAAAAATGCTTTGCAACGTTTACGTAAAGTTCGCCAATTGGCGCAGCAAGTTGGATTAGATAAACATAATATCTTGCAATTGGAAAAAGGTAAATGCTGCATTTTTCCTTGGATGGGTACGGTTGCTTATCGCACCTTAGAAAGATTACTCAACTCCTACTGTCGAGAATCGTTGGAAATTACAAGTATTAGCGGAGTAAATCCCTATTATTTAACAATTAAATTAGGCAAGGATAAATTTAAATATCTTTATCGTGAAATTGCTTCCTTGTGTGAGCAAAGAATTACCCCAGAAGATTTAGTCAGTACTTCAGAAGCACCAGAAATTCAAAAGTATGATAAATTTATTCCTCATCCACTTTTACGGAAAGCTTTTGCTAGCGATTATTTAGATATAAGAGAACTCAAACAGCAAGTAGCACTGTGGAGAGAATATAACGCTTCTGTGTTGAGTGAAATACAGACCTAACAAGAACAGCCCCTTCCCTACAAGGGAAGGGGAGTAAGATTCAAAGCCTTTCTCCTAAAAGGAGATAGGTCAAAGTGTATTGCATTCAAATGAAAACCGCTATAGGTGGCAATACTGCTCGGTTAAGAATATTCGTAGGTTGTTTATTTTTTAAGCAAAACCTACGCAGTATTGGAATAGGTGGATATCAGCAAGCAGCAGATGAGATTTTACGGTTTAGAGAATTAATTACCAAAGAAACGAGGTACAACTACAACGTTGCTTAAACAAGATGTCGGTTCCCCTTCACAAATCCAATCACTCAAACGCGCTTTAGGGTATCTGAATGGGTATCGCTGGATGGGTATAGGTGCTTTGCTGAGTTTGTTACTCCTGATTGCTGCCAATGCTTTGACTCCACAACTTTTCCGGTGGGGAATTGACCAAGGTATTGCTAAAAAAGACTTAGATGTTGTTTTTCAAGCAGGCAGTTTGTTAATTTGTGTGGCGATCGCTAGAGGAGTATCCAATTTTGGACAGGGTTTTTGGGCAGAAGCAGTTGCTCAAGGAGTCGCCTACAGATTGCGAAATCAGATTTTCCACAAAATTCAGAACCTCAGTTTCAGCTATCACGATCGCGCCCCAACTTCACAACTATTGACGCGGATTACCAGAGATATTGAACAAATACGCACCTTCATTGGTACTACTTTACTTCAGGTCATCAGTTCCATCTTGACTTTAGTTACAATTACTGTAATTTTGCTAGTAATGAACTGGCAATTGGCATTAATTACACTGACTGCTGTACCCATCGCTGCGTTTTTGTTGTTCCGGTTTTTCTCGAAAGCTGGAATGCTATTTGGTCGGGTACAACAGCTATTGGGAGAACTGAATGCAGTTTTGAAAGAGAACCTGCTCGGCGTTCGTTTAATTAAAGCTTTTGTTCGAGAAGACGCTGAAATTGAACGTTATATTTACAGAGATCAGGAAGTAATCGCTGCTAACCTGAAAGCAATTTGGGCAATTTCTAATCTTTTCCCCTTTATATTTTTGTTAAACAATTTAGTAACGTTAGGGGTGCTTGGTTATGGTGGTAGCATTGTCATTGGCAAACAATTCTCAGTTGGGGAATTAGTAGCTTTTAATTCCTATTTAGCTGTGGTTCTCCAACCAATTTTCCAGTTGGGCTTCGCTTCGGCAGGAATTGCACAGGCGGCGGCTTCGGCTAAACGAGTATATGAGGTAATTGATACTGAAGAGGAAATTCGCGATCGCCCTCATGCAATTCCTTTTCACACCAGCAGTATCAGAATTACCTTTGAGGATGTGTCTTTTCGCTATCCTGGGGCGACTAATTATGCCCTTAAAGGCGTTTCCTTTGAAACCAAACCTAACGAACTGATTGCAATTTTAGGGAGGACAGGTTCAGGAAAAAGCACCCTTGTCAACCTGATTCCCCGCTTTTATGATGTGACAGAGGGAGCAATTCGCATCGACGGTAATGATGTACGTGATTTTACACTTCATAGTTTACGCACGCATATTGGGATGATTTTCCAAGAAACGAGGCTCTTTTCAGGTAGCATCCGCGATAATATTGCCTATGCTATACCCAATGCTCCCTTAGAGCTAGTGATGGAAGCCGCTAGAATTGCCCATATTCACGAATTTATTATCAGTTTGCCAGATGGCTATGAAACAATTGTGGGAGAACGCGGGGTAGGTTTATCAGGAGGGCAAAAACAACGGATAGCGATCGCTCGCACGTTTCTGACTGATTATCGAATTTTAATTTTAGATGATAGCACATCTGCGGTCGATGCCAAAACCGCAAGGCAAATTTACGCATCTCTTGATAAATTAATGAAGAGTCGAACTTGTACAGTATTTGCGATCGCTCAACGTATCAGTACAGTCAAAAATGCTGACCGGATTCTTTTGATTGATGGAGGAGAACTTGTTGCTCAGGGAACCCATGAAGAGTTGATGCTGGGGAGTCCCTTGTACGGTTCTATTTTAGAATCACAAGTTAAACAAATAAACTCGGTTTCTTAAATAAATCGGGTTTATGGAGTTCTCATTTTATTAGAAACCTCGAATTTAAAGTGATTAAAAAAAATATTTTTAGATCAAAAGATACTTTGCCTTCTTACCAAACACTGCGACGATTTCTGCAATACTTTCTCCCTTATCGCCAAGATATTTTGATGACTATAGGATTGGTAATTGCTGGTGCTGCGTGTCAAGCCACAGGCCCATTTCTTGTCGGTTGGTCAATTGACAATTTGATTATACGTGGGAACTGGCGGGGTTTAATGCAGATGTTAATTCTGCTAGCAGTTGTCTATGTTACTGGTAGTTTGATTATCAGAAGTCAAATTAGGCAGATTGGCTGGATTATGCAGCATCTTTTGGGTCAATTACGTCGTGATATTTTCATAAAAATTCAAAGCTTACCCTTGGGCTTTTTTGATCGTAGCCAATCGGGTGACTTAATGAGTCGTTTATTGAATGATGTCAGTACTGTAGAGCAAACATTTGGAATGGCGATCGCTCAAATTATTGGCAATGTATTCAGCTTAATTGGGATTATCATCGCCATGCTTTTGCTCAACCTGCAATTGGGATTGATGAGCAACTTAGTTGTACCCTTGATGATTTTTGCCACAGGATTGTTTGCTTCATGGGCAAAAACAAGATTTCGGGTAACGCGACAGACTATCGGTCAACTTTCGGCGAGGTTCGAGGAAGATATTAACAGTATTCGGGAAGCACAAGCATTTAATCGCATCCAATATAATATGCAGCAATTTGATACTCTCAATGCTGCGAATCGGGATGCGAATGTACAAGCTGTAGGAATTACCTCTGCCTTTTTACCCTCAATTGATTTTCTTAACACCGTAGGAACAGCAGGGGTGCTAGTTTATGGGGGGTATCTGACAGTAAAAGGTGAAGCAACAGTAGGAACTGTAACTTCATTCCTAATTTACGTTCAGCAATTTTTTCAGCCAATTCAAATTCTTAGTCAATTTTACACCCAAGCCCAATCAGCGATCGCAGGATTAGAACGAATTTTTCTCCTATTCGATGAACCTGCATTGCTGCAAAATGCGCCTGATGCAATAGAAATGCCAGCAATTCAGGGTGAAGTCAAGTTTGAGTATGTAACATTTGGCTATGCTCATAACCAGTTGGCTCTTAAGGGGGCAAATTTTCATGCCAAACCAGGACAAATGATTGCCTTAGTGGGTGCAACTGGAGCAGGGAAAAGCACAATCATCAACTTAATTTTGCGCTTCTATGATGTCTTGGGTGGTATGATTACTATTGACAATATTGATATCCGGCGTGTCACACAAGCAAGTTTAAGGCGTCAGATTGGGATAGTTTTGCAAGATACAATATTGTTAAGTGGCACAGTTGCCGAAAATATCGCCTTTGGTCGAAAAGATGCCACCCAAGCAGAGATTGAACAAGCAGCACAAATTGCCAATGTTCACGAGTTTATTACTAGTTTACCCCAAGGTTATGCAACTCGTTTGGGAGAGCAGGGAACTAGCCTGAGTCAAGGACAACAACAACTAATTAGTATTGCGCGAGCGGTTTTAATTAATCCTCGAATTTTGATTTTGGATGAAGCCACCAGCAGCATTGATACTCGTACCGAAGCCCTAGTTCAGGAAGCACTTGCTCGGCTGTTTAAGGATCGCACTAGCTTTGTCATTGCTCACCGCCTTAGCACGGTGATTAACGCCGACCAAGTACTGGTAGTTGAGCAAGGTAAAATTGTTGAGCGTGGAACCCATGCAGAGTTGATTGCTAAACAGGGTGTATACGCCAATTTGTATGGTCTACAATTTGGGACATTTGTTTAGTTTTCCCAAAACTCAGTAAATCGAAAACTTTTGGAATTCAAGGAAATAATGGGTTTCACTTTGTTCAACCCAACTTACTAGCTATAATCACGAATTAGTATTAATTACCCCTGAAAAGTATATGCAGGTAATCCACTAACATCAGTCTGGAGAGCAAACAAATCACCAGAGTAGAAACTTTTTTCAATCTCTGCTTGGCTGAGTCCAACTGAAGCAGTGGTAATGTAAAGTGTTTGCAAATCCTCACCCCCAAAAGTACAGCTAGTTGGCAATTGCACTGGTAGCTTTATCCGCAGTATCTCTTCACCCTTGGCGTTGAAACGAATCACACACCATCCATCCCACATAGCTGACCAGAGATGTCCTTGACTGTCTATTGTCAACCCATCTGGGTAGAAGGATTCATTAGTTAAATCAACAAAAATACGGCGATTACTAATGTTTCCTGTTATTGAGTTAAAGTCGTAAGCGTATATTTTTTTATGGGGGGAATCTGTCAAGTAAAACGTCTTTTCGTCAGGACTCCACCCCAGACCATTAGAGATAGTTAATCCTATTTCTATGACATGCAATGAATTGTCAGGGTCATAGCGATAGAGGCTAGCCTGGGGTTTTTCTAAGGAACACATTGAGCCAAACCAAAAGCGTCTTTGAGAGTCGCATTTGCCATCATTAAGACGGTTATCTGACAGATTTCCTTCAATCTCCAAAATGGGGGTAACTTCACCTGTCTGGGTGTTGAGAAATGCTAGGTGATGACGCAGTGCCATAATTAATCTACCTGCACCTGCTGTTGCGATCGCACCTACGACATCTCCCACATCAAAAAAGCAGTTTTTCCCCGTAGCAGGATGAAACTGATGCACCCGATGGTTATAAATATCGACCCAGTACAGTAGGTTTTGTGTAGAGTCCCAGATCGGGCTTTCGCCTAAACGGGCACGGGCTTCTAGAACATTGTGGAGTGGATATTGTCCCATAAGCAGTTATGAGATATTTTGTGATCTTCTGCAACATTTTTGAGAGTTTCATGAAAATCTAAAACAGACTTGAGAATAAGATACTCCACTTTATTCATATCTGTTGTTTACTGATTAGCAAGCAAACTAATTAAATCATGGGTACAATCCTAATCTCTGATTGTTGGGTTTGTCAATATCCAGCTTCGATTTTGAGCTTTATTATTAGTTAATTTTGTTGTGTTTAATTCATTAGGTGCTTTTTTTAAGATAAAATATGCGGTATAACCACAAAATTCTGCATTACTAACTTTATATTGAAAATAAATAAAAAGAGAAAATCTTTATTGCTGTTCCCGTAAAAACTAAAAATCAATTAATCGTGTCTTTCCCAGGTCAAAGAAAAGATTCTTTCTTTTGACTTTGACCAAACCTTTGCCCTGATCCGTTAACTTAAAGTTAGTCGGTCAAGATTCCCCTTATGTACCAAACAGACCCGCCTCTCTCCCCCAAAGAAGTCCTACCTACCATGTATGATCTTCCCAGTGAATACCCGGAGGACTCTGGCTTGCCTGACGAATTTCACATTTTGCAACCCCGACTTTTAGGCGATACCTTCTCTCCTCCGACATATCTAGCAGATCAGGTATTGGTTGCCTCTGACTTAAATATTTATTATGACCTGCACCATCCACTGTGGTACAAACGCCCAGATTGGTTTGCAGTAGTCGGAGTTTCCCGCCTTTATGAACAGCGAGATTTACGTTTAAGTTATGTGATTTGGCAAGAAGGGGTTGCGCCTTTCGTAATGGTAGAACTTTTGTCTCCAGGGACAGAAAAAGAAGACTTGGGACAAACTCTCAGAGAAGTTAACCAACCACCGACCAAATGGGAAGTTTATGAACGAATTTTAAGAGTTCCCTATTATATTGTTTTTGACCGCTACACTGATAAGCTGCAAGCATTTCAACTAGTTGCAGATAGTTATCACGAAATAGATGTAACTACTTCTAGAGTGTGGATGCCAGGAATACAATTAGGTTTGGGACTTTGGCAAGGCGCTTACCAAGGTATTGATCGTTCGTGGTTACGTTGGTACGATGAAAGAGGAAATTGGATTTCTACACAGCTAGAACAAGAAAGGCAACGGGCTGATAAATTAGCAGCAAAATTGCGCGAATTAGGTATCAATCCAGATGAAATATAAGGCTCAGATTCCCGACTTTTTAGAGAAGTCGGGAATCTTGTTGTTAAACAGCTTGTAAAATCTCCTCATCTACAGAGAAATCTACTTCGGCTTTGTCTTTTGCATTCGCCAAATAATCATTTTCCAGAGAGTCTTGTAACCCAGAAATTAAATCATATTCAGGATGCCAGTTTAATTCTGTTTGCGCTTTGTTTACCGAAGCAAAGAAATGCTGCACTCGCATTGGAAAAGCTTTGCGCTTGCCGAAATCAAACTTTTTCGGGTCGTAATGGACGATTTTTACAGCATCAGGTGATTTGCCAGCAGCTACAGCACTAGCACGGGCTAAACCATCAAAAGTGACAAAGCGATCGCCAGATATATTATAAATCTGTCCTATAGCTTGTTTATTACCTAAAACCTGAGTTAAAGCTTTTGCCAAGTCTTTCACATGACCTAGCTGGGTGATATGTAAGCCATTTCCGGGGATAGGAATCGGGCGATCGCGCACAATTCTGTCAAAAAACCAGCCTTCCAACTCATTATAATTACGGGGTCCGTAAATATAAGTAGGACGAATAGAGGTAAAGGGCAATCCCAATTGAGTCAGGTAAGCCTCTGTTTCATGCTTACCCTTGTGGCGACTTTTGGGATCTACTAGATCACCTTCTATGTGGGGCAATTGGTCAGATTTGAGATACACCCCCGCAGAACTCATATACACAAAATGTTGCACTCGATCTTGAAAAATCTCTGCCAGTGGTTGAGTATCAGTCAGTTCCCGCCCATTATTGTCAAAAATGACATCAAACTTTTCTGGTGATAATTTTGCTTTTATTTGGGTAGCATCCGTGCGATCGCCTATAATTTGTCCTACTCCCTGTAAAGAAGGTGCTGGCCGATTCCCACGATTGAACAGCACCACCTCGTGTCCTTGTTCCACTAGTAGTTGAGTCAAATAGACACCAATGAACCGAGTACCACCCATAATTAGAATTCGCATAAGTTTCCCCTTTCTATATCAGTTGTTGTTAAGGGAGTGGGCAGAGACGCGATTAATCGCGTCTGTACTGGGGAGTGACGGAGATGAGGGAGATTAGGGAGATGAGGGAGACAATGCCCCATGCTCAATGCCCAATGCCCCATGCCCAATGCCCAATCTGAGGTTATCAGGTTACAGCATCTATCTGGAACCTCTGGGGGAAAGATTGCGTCCCATTTGCTAATCTAGGGCGCTTCCCGTTAATTAATCACAAGGAGAAACTGAAACTTTTCAGTCGGAGTCTAAGAAGACTATCTTCCTTCAATTTTGAATTTTGTTAGCGTAGCGTTAGCGAGTCCGCGTACTCCTGCGGAGGACAAGCTACGCGCAGCGCGATGCCCTGAGCTTGCCGAAGGGTCTGGTAGAGAGCGTCATTTTGAATTTTGAATTGTTTAGCTGTGCCCTTGAAATATGCTTTAGTTCATGAGTGGCTGACACCCAAAGCCACCGGTGGTTCAGAACTCGTTGTCCGAGAAATTTTGAATCATATTGATGCTGATTTATATGCTCTAATCGATTTTGAATCCAGCAATAGAGAAAGTTATTTATACAAGCGTCAGATTGGCAAGACGTTTCTCCAGCACTTTCCCTATGCCCGCAACGGCGTACAAAAATACTTGCCTTTGTGGCCGTTGGCAATTGAACAACTGGATTTGCGCCATTATGACGTAATTCTGTCTTCATCCCACGCTGTTGCCAAAGGAATCCTTACCACTTCCGAACAGATGCATATTTGCTACTGCCACAGCCCGATGCGCTATGCCTGGGACTTGACCTTTGATTATCTGCGCCACAGCAAACTGGGTAGTGGTTTACCTGGGTGGTTAACGCGATATTTATTACATCGTTTGCGCCAGTGGGATGTATTGAGTGCCAATCGCGTTGATTACTTCATTGCCAACTCGCAGTATACAGCTCGGCGAATTTGGCGTTGCTATCGGCGAGAAGCCACAGTCATTTACCCACCAGTGAATATTGCGGAATTTCCGTTTCTGTCTGAGAAAGAGGACTTTTACCTGACAGTTTCCCGGTTAGTGAGTTATAAGCAAGTATCGTTGATTGTCAACGCTTTTAATCAACTAAAACGACCATTAGTAGTCATTGGTACAGGAGATGAAATGGAAAAAATCCGCGAGATGGCAAACTCCAATATCGAAATACTGGGATGGCAACCCGATAATGTGGTAAAAAAATATATGTCTAGGGCTAAGGCGTTTGTGTATGCAGCTTGTGAAGATTTTGGTATTGCCCTAGTGGAAGCACAGGCTTGTGGCACGCCAGTGATTGCTTATGGTGCAGGAGGTGCTTTAGAAACAGTGCGAGATATCCGTTCTTGTGTGGATACAGGGACAGGTATATTTTTCAGGACGCAAACAGAGGCGGCTTTGGTGGAGGCAGTAGAAAAATTTGAAATGTATGAGGGTTCTTTCAGTTCTGAGTATATGCGATCGCACGCCGCCCAGTTTTCACCGCAAATCTTTGCAGATCGTTTTCTCGGTTTTGTAAACAAGTGCAACGAAAAAAGACCGTTTTTGGAATGATGGTCTTGGTTAATCTCTTATTTTTTTAGGCTTTTGGCAATTTCCCCCCAGAAGCACCTCATTTTCGCTTTAATATTGGGACTATGTGTGGTGTGGATTATTAAGGAGTATGATGACTGCCCAGAGCTCACTCCTCTCCGGCAAGCGAGGCGTACGGCAAGACACTAGAGCGTCTACGCGGACTTTCTTAAAACGCGGTCAAAAAACAAAGACGCCAAAAGTTAAACCCAAAGGTTTATCCTTTCAGGGTTTAAACGGAGAGTTTGCCAAGCGACTGTTCGATATAGTGTTTTCGCTGTCGGTGTTAATTTTGTTCTTCCCGGTCTACTTAATCTTGGCCTTGCTGATTGCTTTGAGCTCAGATGGTCCAATTTTTTATGTCCACGAACGGGTAGGGAAAAATTACAAAGCGTTTTATTGTATTAAATTCCGAACAATGGTGAGCAATGCAGACGAAATCCTGGTGCAAATGATGGAAACATCTCCCCAGTTGCGACAAGAATTTGAGAGCAGTTTTAAGCTGAAACAAGACCCCCGGATTACCAAAATTGGTCGATTTTTGCGAATTACTAGCTTAGACGAATTTCCCCAGTTCTGGAACGTTTTAAAAGGGGACATGAGTGTAGTCGGCCCCCGACCCTTAGTAGCAGAAGAACTGCCAAAATACGGTTGTCACATTGATGAGATTTTAACAATCCGTCCAGGAATTACTGGATTGTGGCAGGTGTCTGGGCGTAATGATATTCCCTACCCTCGGCGAGTCCAAATAGACCTGCATTATGTGAAATTTAGGAATTTCTGGCTTGATTTATGGATCATCTTGAAAACTGTTGATGTGGTCATTCTGCCCAAAAATAACGGGGCATACTGAGTAACTACTTAGGGTGGATTCTGGGGGGCAGTTAATGCCCCTAAGTACCAATTGCCCTAGACTAAACGACTGTTCATCTTTGCTTTATATAGTTATCTCTATTTAAACTCCATCTATTTTGAGAACTATAGTTTTAAAAGTAGCGGCAGCATCTTGCTAAAATGCAGGTAGTAGCGGCCAAGCTCAGTACAAGTCAGTCGAACGCTGCCTGTACTACTTACTTCAGTTTTCAAAATGGACGAGGTTTATGTCTTTCTACCTAGCTGAAACTTCTCTCTGTGGTTCGTTTTGCTCATATTCAGATTTTTGCCAGAAGTCTAATTTAAAATCCTATTTTATTGAATCTTCACAAAACTAGAGATATATGAAGTTTTGACAAAAAACAACGTACACAAAAAGAATCTTTATCTAAAAAAATATACATAATTAAATAATCTTCATCTATCTCAGGTTGGCTTACGTGTTAAATTCCTTTTTGTTAAGTATATTTATTTAGGCAAAAAGTGTTTTAACAATAAGAACTCGTAGGTTTCCCATTAGGCAATTCAGCAATTAATTGCTAGGTTGTATCAGATTGCCTGTAACTTTTTAATCAAAGAACAATAAGGAATAATTGAGCATGACGCAACAGAAACGAGCGTTGATTACTGGTATTACTGGTCAAGATGGTTCATATCTAAGTGAGTTTTTGCTAGAAAAAGGTTATGAGGTTCATGGCATCATTCGCCGGACTTCTACCTTCAACACAGACCGTATCGATCATATTTACGAAGACCCCCACAAAGACGGAGTAAGGTTGTTTCTACACTACGGCGACTTAACCGATGGTACGACGTTGCGGCGGATTTTAGAAGATGTCAAGCCAGTAGAGATTTACAACCTCGGCGCTCAATCCCATGTCAGAGTCAGTTTTGATTCCCCAGAATACACGGTGGATGCTGTAGGAATGGGCACGCTGCGTCTGTTGGAAGCAATTCGGGACTACCAACAGCGTACTGGAATTCAGGTGCGATTTTACCAGGCGGGTTCTTCAGAAATGTATGGTTTAGTACAAGCAATACCTCAAAATGAGACAACGCCCTTCTATCCCCGCAGTCCTTATGCCTGTGCTAAAGTTTACGCCCATTGGCAAACTATAAATTACCGTGAGTCTTATGGTTTGTTTGCTTGTAACGGCATACTTTTTAACCACGAGTCACCACGGCGCGGTGAAACCTTTGTAACCCGCAAAATTACTAGAGCCGTGGCTGGTATCGTTGCTGGGAAGCAGAAAAAAATTTACATGGGTAATCTAGATGCCAAGCGAGATTGGGGCTATGCGAAGGATTACGTGAAAGCAATGTGGTTGATGTTGCAGAAAGACCAAGCAGAGGATTACGTAATTTCGACTGGTGAAACCCACTCGGTGCGAGAGTTTTTGGAACTGGCATTTAATTATGTAAATCTCAATTGGGAAGATTATGTAGAGTTTGATGAGCGTTACCTCCGTCCATCTGAGGTAGAGTTGTTGATTGGCGATTCTACCAAAGCACGGCAAAAATTGGGCTGGACAACATCAGTAACCTTTGAAGAACTAGTTTCCCTAATGGTAGAAGCAGATTTACAAGCATTGGGTCACACTTCACCGAATGGAAATGGCTCGCAATTTCCACATGATATTGCTACTACTCGTCAAGAACTGGGCGCTCTCCATTTCTGATTCGCACCACAGAGGATAAAAATATGACCGCCTTAGAACTAAAAAATCAACGTATTCTGGTCACTGGTGGGTCGGGGTTTCTAGGTCGTCAGGTGATCGATCAACTGTGTAAAGCAGGAGCTGATCGTGAGAAGATTACAATACCGCGATCGCAATCGTCCGATCTACGTGTCTGGGAAAATAGCCAACGTGCAGTTGACCAGCAAGACATAATCATTCACCTAGCAGCTCATGTCGGTGGCATCGGTCTAAACCGCGAAAAACCCGCAGAGTTGTTTTACGATAACTTGATTATGGGAACCCAGCTAATTCACGCTGCCTATCAAGCGGGAGTACAAAAATTCGTATGTATTGGCACAATCTGCGCCTATCCTAAATTTACCCCAGTGCCATTCAAAGAAGATGATCTTTGGAATGGCTATCCAGAGGAAACTAACGCCCCCTACGGAATTGCTAAAAAAGCACTTTTAGTCCAATTGCAATCTTACCGCCAGCAGTATGGTTTTAATGGGATTTACCTCCTGCCAGTAAATTTATATGGCCCAGAAGATAACTTTGACCCTGGAAGTTCCCACGTCATTCCCGCATTAGTTCGCAAAGTTCACGAAGCCCAAATTAAGGGAGAAAAGCAACTTCCAGTTTGGGGTGATGGCAGTCCTACGCGCGAGTTTCTCTATTCAGAAGATGCAGCGCGGGGGATTATTATGGGGACTCAATTCTATAACGAATCAGAACCAGTTAACTTGGGAACGGGTGAGGAAATCTCCATCCTTAATTTAGTAACTTTGATCTGCCAATTGATGGAGTTTAAGGGTGAAATTGTTTGGCAAACTGACAAGCCTAATGGTCAACCACGCCGTTGTTTAGATACTGAAAGGGCGAAACAAGGCTTTAATTTCACGGCTCAGGTGAGCTTTGAGGAAGGGCTAAAGAATACCATTGAATGGTATCGTCAACACGCTGCATAACGATGTACCAATGAGTGTAGTGTACTTAAGCTGGGCAATGCCCAGCTTATTTATTTGACGCTATAAATTTTTATGGACAAAATTAATCATCAACTAAATAAAGCACAACTACGCCGCACTTTACTCAAAACACGTCAATCAATGTCCGTTGGAGAGTGGAGAGAAAAAAGCGATCGCTTATGCTCTCATTTACAAAACTCTACTTTATTAACCCAAGCAAAAACAATACTCGCTTATTTCAGCTTTCGTCAAGAACCTGACCTCAGTCCACTATTTGCAGACACCAAATACCGTTGGGGATTTCCTCGCTGCGTTGATAAATCCCTATATTGGCATATTTGGACACCGAATGATTCTGTGCAAAATGGCGCTTATGGCATTACTGAACCACACCCCGACACTCCAATCTTAGATGCTGCTGAAATAGATTTGATTCTCGTCCCCAGTGTAGCTTGCGACTATCAAGGATATCGTTTGGGTTATGGCGGCGGATATTACGATCGCTTGCTCAGTTTACCGCAGTGGCAGACAAAGCCGACTATCGGAATTGTCTTTGAGTTTGCCTATTTGTCCCAAATACCGATTGAATCTTGGGATAAACCACTACAAGCTGTTTCTACCGAAACCGGATTGAGTCCAAAAGGCTGAAGGATTCAGATAATAGACTTCTTACATAAATCAAAAAAAAGAACCCCACCCCCGCCTTTGACTTACGTCAAATTCTCCCCTCCCCGCACGCGGGGAGGGGCTGGGGGTGGGGTGTTAGGAACTTTTGCAAGAGGTCTGATGAAGACAGTTTATCAAATGTTTTATAACTAATCGAACGTCATCTACACTGAGCAGCAAGCAATAATTGACGAGATGATCACAACTAGCCTCCAATATGAAAAAATCTGATAATATTTTAATTTATGCAACACAATGCCTTTTCTCATCTGAATAAATTCAATAACACAATTAAGTGAATTGCTTTAACCAGATTTTTGATGATCATCTGTTACACATTTAGCTTGCATTATTAATACCTTAAATATTTTTCAAAATAAACTGCAAGTAGTATGAGTGTTTACATTTCTGTTGAATTACAAAATAAAATTTGCAAAATCAAATGCTGAACTGGAAAAAATCGCGATCGCAGATTCTGCTAATGTATGCGCTATTGGGAGCGATCGCACTGCTGATGCTCTTTCCTTTACTATGGCTAATTAGCACATCCTTAAAATCGCCTACGGAAAATATTTTTCAGTCGCCGCCACAGTTATTGCCTGCGTCACCAACACTAAATAACTTCTCTAGTGTGTGGAACTCTCTACCTTTTGGACAATACCTGTATAACAGTACTTTGGTGTCAGTGCTGACTGTGGGCTTAAATGTGCTATTTTGCGCTTTAGCTGCCTATCCGTTGGCAAGATTGTCGTTTGTGGGGCGAGACTGGATTTTTGTAGCGATCGTCTCCACGATTATGATTCCTTTCCAAATCGTGATGATTCCCCTGTATATTTTGACAGTCCAGTTGGGTTTGACAAATAGTTATTTGGGAATGATTTTTCCGAGTTTAGCTTCTGCCTTTGGTATTTTTCTGTTGCGCCAAGCTTTCATGAGTGTCCCCAAAGAGATAGAAGAAGCCGCCCGGATGGATGGCAGTTCGGAGTTAGGTTTGTGGTGGCATATTATGTTACCAGCAGTTCGCCCAGCACTGGTAACTTTAGCTATTTTCGTATTCATTGGTGCTTGGAGTGACTTTTTGTGGCCTTTAATTGTCATCCAAGACGAAAATTTATACACTCTTCCCTTGGGAGTCGCAAAGCTAGTAGGGACATTTTCCCTTGACTGGCGGTTGGTAGCTGCTGGTTCAGTAATTGCGATCGCCCCAGTATTATTACTATTCTTATTTTTACAACGTTACATTGTACCCACAGAAACTGGTAGCGGCGTAAAGGGTTAAAAATCTCTCTCCCAATGCCCAATGCCCAATGCCCAATTCAATAAGCACCAGTCTTTTTCAATACTACCCAGATAGTTTTAATAATCAGACTTAGGTCATAAGTTACAGACCACTTCTGCTGATAATCTATATCCATCTTGACAATGGTTTCAAAGTCTGTAATACTGCATCGTCCATTAGCCTGCCATTCTCCGGTAATGCCTGCTTTGACTCGCAATCTATCCCAGTGGTGTAGATCGTAATGGCTGACTTCATCAAGAGTAGGTGGACGAGTACCAACTAAACTCATGTCGCCTAACAAAACATTCCAAAATTGGGGTAATTCGTCCAAGCTAGTACGCCGCAAAAACTTACCCACAGGAGTAATGCGAGGATCGTCAACAGATTTAAAGATGTGACCTTTGGCTTGGTTTTCAACCAAATGCTTGAGTTTATCAGCATCGACGATCATGGAGCGGAATTTCCACATGCGGAAAGTTTTTCCGTTCAAACCACAGCGAATTTGGGAATAAAATATTGGACTTGGCTCATCTATAAAGGTAACAATTACTACGGGAATTGCTACTATAAATGTAATAATCAGCCCCACAATGGCTCCAACAATGTCAATTAATCGTTTTCTGACGCTTAAAGTTGACGGGTGTAAAGGCTGTTCCGAGGAATTAACTGAATAAAGATAAAGATTATTCACAATGGCTAACTTATCTACAACAGGACTTTTTGTATTAGTAGTGTAGACATGGACATAATTTTTAGGGGATTTTTACGTGTTTTGTCACTCCTACTGAGTGTTAACATAGACAAAATTTAAACAATATAAAAACCCAAAACCCAAAGTTTACAGAATCTTTCAATTAAGATGATAGATTATAAATTTACAGTATTTTTTATATCAAATAAAAAAGATACGACTCTACTATGCTAGAAATCGCAAAAATTACACGAAAGAAACGGGAGAATAAGCGCCCCTGAGAAACAGCAACATAGTTGCGCCTTTGGTACTAAAGGTGCGGGGATGAAAAACGACTCGGCTTTCCTTCAAAAGAAGGGCAATACCATTTTAGATTTTAGATTTTGGATTGTGAAACATCCATTGGATAAGTGTTTCAGCTTTTCATCTGTCGCAATCATTTTTCAAATTGGTATAAGGACTTTAACTTTAGTGCTTACTACAAACTCTTCATTACTTGCTTGACAAAGTAGTAGTAGTATGCTTATTTACAGCGTGATGTTCTAGTCTCAACGATGAACCTCTAAGTCGAAATTCACCGTATATGGTTCCTCCAGTGATTGCTGATTACTAGCCTTGATCGCATCTAAATAGCGACGCAAAGACAAAAGTTGTTGGGAATTAGGACGATAAGTGAGACTCCCTTGTTTTTCAAAAAGTGGTGCTGTGGCGATCGCCTGATAGTCGGGATTTTGTTGCGAACTCTGGGTAAGCCAAGCTGAGTCTGTGACTGAAGGTATCAAGCCTGAAGGCAGTTCACCTTCTAAAAAAGCTAGCAGGCGTTCCTGACAAGTGCGAGTATTGATCCCACGACCTTCAAATAACTGGATAACTTCACCGAAAGATAAGGGTCGATCTGGTAGCAGCCGCAGCAATTCTGTAAATAGGAAATAATCAGTGTATTGTTGCCTGGGTATATCTAATATCTGGGGATGTAAAGGCAGCATTGCCAAACCATAGGCAACCCGACTGCAATTAGGAGCGCCGTTTTCGCCAAGATATAAATCTTGGATAATCTTAGCGTTGGGGAGTTTTTGCCGTAGCCATCGGTTCACCGTCCCCACACAAGCCACCCCACCAGTCAGGATAGCTTGATTAATTGCTTCTGTAGGGATGCCACGAGCTACCAATAATTTGTTGAGTTCTCGGTTGATGCGGCGCACAAAGGGGATAAATACTTGGCTTTCTAAATCTCGTCGCTGCAAAATCCACTGCTGATCGGCCAATTCCAGGGTAAAAGAATCTTGGTGTTGCAAAATCAACTTTAGGGCTAGTGCCGCATCTAATACCGCCTGTCCCAGTAGAGAACTTTCTAGACGTTGCTGGAGGCGAATCCGAGCGATAATATCTGGTTCTCCGACTCTGGGTAGTTCTAATTCTTCCAACCCTAAACTCTGCCAACGCATTTGGTCTAAACCCGGAATTGAGGGTTGCCATTGCCAAGGATTAGTGGTAATAATTTGGCGATCGCTTGGTGTTTCGGGGCGTGATTGCCGAGATTTAGGTGGCAATAGCAGCTGGCAGATAATATCTTGTTCAATTCCCTTGCCACCATAAGCAAAACTGTGGAGCATGAAATCATTGTATGTCAATTGCAGTAAGGTTTCTGGGAGATCGACCAGCAACATTTCTGTGGCAGCTGTTCCAATATTCATCACCAGGGTATTGCCAACAATCGGATGTTCACTGGTTTTTGCCGGATGATCACCTTGACTATCGCTTAATTTTACTTGCTCACCGTTCCCAGCATCGAGTTCTGGGAGTAGACTAGCGATCGCTTCTTCCACAAAAAAGACTTGCTGCGGATGTTGAATCAGTTTGCTAGTGAGTAAAGCTTCGCGCACGTTAAAGCGGTATTGTTCCGACCAGCTAGATGGACAGGTACAAATTACACCAGCAATATTACTGATAATCTGCGGAAAATTTTCTTCGCTGATCCCCACAGCAGCAACCATTAAACTAGGTGTAGTACTTGTTTGGTCAGATTTGAGGGTTAATAGTAGTTTAGAGAGCGATCGCACAACCCAAATCAAAGGTCCTGCCGAAAATTCATTTAATTGCAAAACAGGTTCCCATTTTTGCCGTTCACTCTTGTAGGGAATAGCTACTTGTAAATAGGGCTTCAACTGCGCCGAGTAGAGATTATTTGTCGTCGGTTCTACTGTTGATCTCGATGTTGCAGAACTGGTGGCCGAGTGGTCAGGGGCTTTATCTTGGGCAACAGCCGCAGGTGCTATCTGTTCATGTGCTTCGATACTTTCATTTTCACTCTGGGGTATAGAAGCTGTAGGCAGATAAACCTCTGTTGGTAAACGAAATGATTGCTGAAAGGAACTTGTTCCCGGCGGATTTTCTGCTGACCAGTAGATAGGATGTACAACAAAAGTTGAGCGATTTAATAATGCGGCAGAAATTCCTGTTGTACCTAAATCAATTCCTAAATACCAAACTGATTCTAGAAGATTGAGCGAAACTTCTGGATTATTTATGGAGTTGGAAATTGAAGATAAAGAACTTTCGGGAACAGGAGTTATGACTTCCTTTTGTTCAGTTTCTACCTGGGGAAGAGTAGTTGAAATATTCTCTACTATTTGGAGATTTTCTGTTTGCCGTTCCGGGGAACTTGTAGGGATTGTATCTTGAGTGTTACTAATTAGTTCCGAGAAAATATTCAAGTTAGCATCTGGCTGTAACTCCGAATTTAGCTGCCGATCAAAATTAGCCAAATCTCGATCTAATTGCTGCAACTGTTCTTCGTCTAAAGAAATATCAGGTACGACTGGAGACTGGTTTGACTCAACAGAAAGCAAGTTTTCTTGGGGTGAAGCAGTAATGTAGTTATCTGAAGAAGGTTCTGGCTGATCATCGTTAATTAATACTTCCGATGTGGCGATACCTTCGCTAGGCGTCTCTACCAGAGGTTGCGCGTAGCTCGCTGGCTCGTAGGGGTATGCGATCGCAATTTCTGCTACTTCTGGAGTAACTGGTGCTGTAGTTGTAGGATTATCCCCAGAAGATGATACTTCCAACAGTTGCTGCTCACTACCTGTGTCAGGCAATAGGTCAGTTAGGATATTAATTGTATCAACATTAGCTGGCTGAGTGTCGAATTGCACCGGGAAACTGTCTGTTTGTGGCGTAAACAAGCTAACAAGCGAATTTTGGTCAGTATCCTCTTGAAAAAATAGTTCTGACTGTGGCTCTGATGATGAATCTCTGCTTTCTACTAAAGTCTCTTGGGTTGAAAGATCCATATCTAGTATTGAAGGTACAGGTGTGCCCTCAGCGATGTTCAGCGTTGAGGGGGAGGCTGTAGAAGCAGATAAGTCAACATCGAGGCTGGAATTATTAACATCATCAGTACCAAACAAACTAGCGTAAAGTTGGTCTACTTCATCACCAATTAACGCAGAAATATCTTGCGGTAATTCCGTCGCGGTTTCAGAAGATTGAGAGGAGTGTAAACCAACCTGCAACAGCGCTGCATCTAAATCTTCTGTGAGGGTAGTCTCCTGTTGCTCAGAATTAATTGTGAGTGAAGATGAAGTTTCTGGCTGTATAAAGTCCAAGGGATGGGGCGCAACTTCAAGCAATGATGGTGGTGTCTCAGATTCTACCCCCAGCAAAGATGACTGGGAACTAGGGGATTGTTGCTGTAAATTCTGAGTCAAATTGTTGAAAAAGCTGGCCATCACCTGTTCGCCTTGCATCCCCTTGCTATGCATTCTTGCCACAGCTTGCGACAGAGATTCATAATAAGTATTAATGTTGCGCTGTAGCGCATCAAAGACTACATTCACCGTCCCATCTAGTGATAATAGGCGTTGATCCAACTCCCTGGCTAGCTGGGTTAACTGCTCCGCACCCTCTGGTGATTCTAAAAAATGTTGAGTTGCAGAGGTTGCGTGATTAGTTACTCCTGAAGAACTGGCGGAATTTTCCCCCGTCTGTGCTACCAGTGGCGTTAAAGTTGGCACAAGACGACTCATGAGTACCTGTAAAAACTCGGTAATCATCTGATCCTGGTTTGTCAACTGCTGCGCTAAGGAGAAGTTTTGCAATCGCCTTTGCTCTAACTGCCGAATTTCTTGTATGAGAGTGGCTCTTTCTTGCAATAGCCCTTCTAATTCCGATCGCAATGGCTCAATCAATCTCGAAAATTCACTTTTTAATTGTTCTGCTCCAACAGTACTCTGTTCCTGGCTGGGTTCAAGCGGCGGTAGAGGATACTGGTTATTACCATGATCAATAAGTTTTGTTAAGGAAGGCGAACGCAATTCTTCAGAAGACTGATTTGGGATGCCGCTCTCTAATGCTTCTTTTTCTTGTAACCTCACCAAGAAGCTGCGAATTCGTTCTAAAACTTCTTTAGGCTCTTGCGCCTGACCAGACAGAAATCTAGACAAGCGCTTGCCACCGTTGGCAAGTAAGTTGTCAATGTCTGCGATCAGCTTTTGAATTTCATCTGCACTGAAAGTCACTTTTCTTACCTTATCTAGAAATTTATGTCAAATAATGTGACAATTACTTTACAATCACGTTCGCGCAGCCTCGACCATGGGAGAAGTTTTGAGTGGCAAAAGCCACTGCTAGAACTTGTAACTGTCATTATGTTATGGATTAGTGGGAGTCGTGGCAATCTTCAGTCAGCGTTTGTTTAAAAAGCTTAGTTTTGCAGCTCATTGGTTGCCTATTTTGGAAAATTACTAAAATACCTGAGCAATAATTTACTCACTTTAGTATCATTGATGTTGTTTGCCTATATTCTTAACTAACCCCTAAGCAATACAACCGCCGACTATAAACTACTTTTTGCAAAACTTTACCCCATTTAAACTTATAGGTAAAGATTATTTAGAAAAACGTTCTTGTCGTTTTCTTATGTAGCATAGTTTAGTTTTCTTTTTGAAAGGGAGCTATGCAATGATAGCTTAGGCTAAAAATGGCGCTCTTGGGGACTGACAAATAAAAAAATACTCAACTACTTCTTGTGGGGTGGGCATCTTGCCCGCTCATAGCCAAAGGCTCTCGTGTCGCCCACCCCACAAGATTGAATAATTTATTTATTGGAAGTCCCTTGTTTGTTGTGTGTATATAGCAGCTTGAATAAAAATGTCGTAATGGAAGACCGATATAGCTTGCAAGCACAGGCTAATCCCTGGATGATCAACTCGGCTCCCTTTTTTCAAGGGTTGCCAGAAGCTGCTGTGGAATCAGCCCTGATCCATCTTGTCACCCGCACTCACCCAGCCAATCAGGTGATTCTGCTGGAAAATGACTGGGGCGGTTCTGTGTATTTTATTCTGGACGGATGGGTAAAAATTCGCACCTACAATCTGGAAGGAAAAGAGGTAACGCTGAATATTCTTGGCAAAGGGGAATTGTTTGGTGAAATGGCGGCGCTAGATGAAGTACCTCGATCTACAGATGTGATTACCTTAGCCGCAACAGTAATTGGGAGTATGCCTGCTCAAGATTTTGTCAAGTTGCTTCAGATAGAACCCTTAGCGGGAGTTCGATTAGCGCAACTAATGGCGCGACGTTTGCGGCAAGTAAATCGGCGATTGCGGTTGCGGGAATCTGATAGCCAGTCACGGGTAGCAGATACGTTGCTATTTTTAGCAGAAGGACAGGGAAAAAAAGGGCAAACAGGAACCGAAATACCCAATTTACCTCATCGGGAATTGAGTAGTTTGAGCGGACTGGCGCGGGAAACCGTGACACGAGTGTTGACAAGGCTAGAAAAAAAAGGCTTGATTAAACGGGATCAAGATACTGTTTGTATTCCCGATTTGTCAGCCTTGGAAAGAATGATCGTTTAAGAACTTGTCAGATATGAGTATTTTAGATTCTCTGCCAGATGAGCCGGAGAAAGATCCATCGCCTAAATCTCCAACTCCCCACAATCATTGGTTAGACAAAGAACAGCAGTTAATGCCTCCTCAAGTCAAGGCTGATGCACCTTTGAGGATGGTAGAAACGGCATTTTTAGCGAGTACCGCTAGCTTGATTTGGTTTATTAATTTCTACTTTCCCTTGGGGCCAGTTTTGCGGATATTTTTTCCGGTACCGATCGCACTAGTTTATTTGCGTTGGGGCAAACGTGCGGCATGGATGGCGGCACTCACCTGCGGGTTACTGCTGACGGTACTGATGGGGCCGTCTCGCAGTTTACTGTTTGTCATGCCCTACGGGTTTATGGGCGTGCTTTTGGGGGCGGCGTGGTATCGTCGTGTTCCCTGGATTGTTTCTATTACCTTGGGTACGCTGTTGGGTACTTTGGGAGTCTTTTTTCAGCTGTGGTTGCTGTCTGTTTTGTCCGGTCAAGACCTGTGGATTTATGGAATTACCCAGGCAACTGAGATCCTTGAGTGGGTATTTTTTAACTTGAGTTTATTAGCGAGTCCCAGTGTGTTTTTGATTCAAGTGAGTGCGATCGCTTTAATTCTACTCAACAACTTTATCTACCTTTTTGTAGTACACCTGGCAGCATGGTTCCTTTTCGACCGCTTGGGGAATCCCATTCCCCGTCCCCCACGCTGGGTACAAGTCCTTATGGATTATGAAGGTTAGTCATTAGTATTTCGTTAAATGATGAGTCCTAGCTAATCAGCAATGCCCCATGCCCAATACTTCGGCTTCGCCCAGTAGAAGTGCCCAAATTCGGATTTATACCCAAAAAGAACAGGGTGAAGAATGGCTACGACGGTATCGTGGTTATCTACCCATATTTGCTTGTGTTTTAGGATTTACTGAAACTGGTTTAATTCCAGGAATTTCAGCCGCTGGTCGCACCCCAGAGGATCGAAAATATACCGCTTGTGCCGATGCCGAGTTTTTGTATTACGGCGCAGAACATAAAGCCCAATATCCCCTACCACCATTAGCGGCTGGGGCTTCACCTGTGCTAATTTCTCGCGCTGTCTTTGAGTCGCTAAAAATACCAGTTCATTTGTTTAATGCTGGTTTACCCCAGCCTCCTGCTGTGCCAGTAATTGATTTGGGTGGCGCTGCCGCTAAGTGTTTAAGTGGAGGTGCTGCTATGGAAATCACAACGGTACACCACTTGTTTAAACAAGGGCTACTTTGGGGAGAACGCCTTGCTGCCAATATCCAACAGGGGTATCTGATTCTCGGTGAGTGCGTCGTTGGAGGTACCACAACAGCCCTGGCAATCTTAACTGGTTTAGGTATAGATGCTGCCGGAAAAGTTAACAGTAGCCACCCTGTTTGTAACCACGCGCAAAAGTGGGACTTAGTGCAAACGGGACTGGAGAAGATGATGGGGAGTAGGGAGCCGGGCGAGATAAACTTCCAATATCAAAGCCAAAATTCCGTTGATCCTTTACAACTCGTTGCCGGCGTGGGTGATCCGATGCAAGTGGTGGTAGCTGGAATGGCGATCGCAGCTAGTCGTAGTTGTGGTGTAATGCTGGCTGGTGGGACGCAAATGTTGGCGGTTTATGCACTGGTGAGTGCGATCGCTCAAGCTTACACTTTATCATGGCGACCAGAGGCAGTAGTTGTCGGTACAACTCGCTGGGTGGCAGAAGACCCCACTGGCGCTACAGTTGACTTAGCCCTCAGTTTAGGAAAAGGCAGCTTAACTCAGAGTGGAGGAACCCCTCCCCTATTAGCAACTCATCTGAGCTTTGCTGATTCTCGTTATCCCCAATTGAGAGCTTATGAGCAGGGCTTTGTCAAAGAAGGCATGGGTGCTGGAGCCGCTTGCATAGCCGCCCATCTTAGCCAAGATTGGCAGCAACACCAACTTTTGGCAGCCATTGAAGCCCAACTTCAACGGCTAAGTACAGCATTTGATTAAGTTGTAGTAACATTGTGTGCCTACGTCTGCGCCCTTACGCTGCGGATCGCGCCGCCCCTATGGGTTTAAATTTCAACCCTCAATTCACTACAATTATACGCAAAGCTTTACTTAGCCAAATAATCAAAAATCTCAAATTTAAAATCAATGGATCGACGGTCTTTTTTGCTAGGCACAAGCACATTGGCACTTTCACAACTGCTTTTTGGCTGTGGTGGAAAGAACCAGAGGCAACTAAAAGTACAGTTATTAAAAGGTTCTATACCTGGTCAGGTGGTGAATCAGTTCCACAAAGGTTTGCAGCAACAGGTGCAGTTAAAGTTTGCTCCAGTTGAGCAGATACAGGATTTATTTCAGCAATTACAAAATTGGCAGCAGAAACCAAAAGTCACCGATGAGCAGGAATGGACGCAGTTTATACCCTTTATACGTCGCTTTATACCCTTTATACAAGATCAAAAAACGGCTGAGGCAGACCTAGTGACATTGGGCGATTACTGGCTAAAAGCAGCTATTGAGCAGAAATTGATTCAACCACTCCAAGAGGTAGAGGGAAACCAATTAAAGCAGTGGTCTGTTTTAGATGAAAGCTGGAAGAAATTAGTAACGCGGAACGACCAAGGTAACTTGGACACTCAAGGGAAGGTGTGGGGTGCGCCTTACCGTTGGGGTAGCACGGTAATTGTTTATAACCGTGACAAGTTGCGAAAATTGGGATGGACGCCCAAAGATTGGAGTGATTTATGGCGAGATGGAATGCAGCAGCACATTTCCCTACTTAATCAACCACGAGAAGTTATTGGTCTGGTCTTAAAGAAGCTAGGAAAATCTTACAATACAGAGAATCTTGACCAAGTACCTGACTTGGAAAAAGAATTACAGACATTAAACCAACAGGTGAAGTTTTACAGTTCCAATAACTACTTGCAACCTCTAATTATGGGAGACACTTGGCTAGCCGTTGGTTGGTCAAGTGATGTGCTGCCAGTTCTGGGACGTTATCCACAACTTGCAGCAGTTATCCCCCAGTCAGGAACAGCAATCTGGGCAGACTTGTGGGTACGTCCGGCAGGTATTACTACGAATACTTTATCAACTCAATGGATTGATTTTTGTTGGCAACGAAGCACAGCTAAACAAATTTCGCTGCTGACCAAAAGTAATTCGCCAATTTCTAGAGATATTGTCGCTTCGGATATCGAAGAACCATTATGGAGCCTGTTGGAGAGCAATCGCCAAATTTTCAATAAAAGTGAATTTTTGCTTCCCTTACCCCCATCAGTAATAAAACAATACGAGTCTTTATTCGCCAAAATTAAGGTTTAATTGGGCATTGAGCAAAACAGTTGCTCTTTTCCGAGTTTCCAGTCCTGAGTAAACAAGTAAGACTCCCCACTCCCAAATCAACTGGCTGAAATTTCCAGAGGTAGTTTTAATACATTGGCAACCATAGCAATCAATTTAGTGGGGTCAATTGGCTTAGATAAATGCTGCTGAAACCCTGCTCTTAGGGCTTCTAGGCGGTCTTCCTCTCGCGTGTATGCTGTTAAAGCGATCGCTGGGATACGTCCGCCTTTTTCTGGTTCCAAAGACCGCAGTTTCCGAATCAGCGTATAACCATCTTGCTCTGACATGCCGATGTCGCTAATTAGGATATCTAGTTTTGCTTGTTCAACTACTGCTAGCGCTTCATCAACTGATGCTACCGCAGTGGCGATCGCTCCATACTCCTCAAACATAAAACTGAGAAAGTTACGGGTATCTGCTTCATCATCTACAACTAAAACTCTTAATCCTGCAAGGGGTGTCGATGGCACAGGGGAAGAAATCTGTCCTGCTTCTCCATTCCACCTGCTACCCCGATTGTCTTGTAGCAGTGGCAGTCTGACAGTAAAGGTTGCTCCTTGTCCAGTGCCTAAACTTTGGGCAAAAATTGTACCTTTGTGCAGTTCCACTAGATGACGGACGATCGCTAACCCTAGTCCTAGTCCATTGTGCGATCGCGTTGTGGTGCTGTCTGCTTGCCGGAAACGCTCAAATACTTTAGGTAAAAACTCGGAACTGATGCCAATGCCCGTATCAATAACTTGAATTTGGGCGTATCTGTGAGTTGTTTGTTGTCCTTCACCACAGACTACTGACAGATTCACTTCTACCTTGCCACCTTTGGGGGTAAACTTAATCGCATTAGTTAGTAAGTTCCAGACAACTTGCTGTAAACGGGCTGGATCGCCATAAACTGACCCTACCGAAGTATCCAGGACAGTATTTAACTTAATATCTTTTGCTTCTGCTAGGGGACGCACTGCTTCTAAGGCTGCCTCCATGACTGTGATCAGATTCACAGCAGCTACATTTAACCGCAACTGACCCCGGATAATTCGGGATACATCTAAGATATCCTCAATTAGTTGCATCTGAGATATCGCATTGCGTTCGATTGCTTCCAAGGCGCGGGCAGTGGCTTTATCATCAAGTTTCTTAGAGCGGAGGATTTTTGACCAGCCCAGCATTGAGGTTAGGGGTGTGCGGAGTTCGTGGGAGAGAACGGCGAGAAACTCATCTTTCATCCGATTTGCTGCTTCTGCTTCGGCCCTTGCCGTCTGTTCTCGAATCACTTGAGCGCGGACATCTTCTGCTTGTTTGCGTTCAGTAATATCTTCGAGAGTGCCGACATATCCCAGCAATTCTCCTTGACCGGAAAGCATTGGTGATGAGCGAACCTGAACCCAACGGATGCTACCGTCAGCAGTTTGAAAGCGAAACTCTTCGGAGTAGTCACGACTTTGACGAATGTAGTTAGACCAACTGCTAACTGCTCGTTCTCGATCTTCTGGATGAACTGATTCTAGCCATCTTTTTTCTAAACTCTCTGCCGCTTGCAAACCACAAATTGCCTGATAGCGGGGATTCGTATACCTACATCCTCCTTCAGTATCAATTTCAAAAATGCCAACGGGTGAACAAGTACTCAGCGATCGCAATCGTTCTTCACTTTGCCTGAGCTCTGCATTCACGGCTACCAGTTGCGCGGCTTGTTGCTTGACGGCTTCTGTTTTCTTAAATAGTTCTACGAATACTGTGACTTTAGAAGTCAAAATATTCGGGTCTAATGGTTTGAGCAAATAATCAACTGCACCCAAGGCATAGCCTTTAAACAGCATTTGGTCGCTGGTGCTAAAGGCGGTGAGAAAGATAATTGGAGTGTGACGCGATCGCCCCCGATTGCGAATCAACGTAGCAGTTTCAAAGCCATCCATCCCTGGCATTTGCACATCCAGCAAAATCACCGCAAAGTCTTGATTTAGCAGACACCTCAAAGCTTCTTCCCCAGAAGTAGCTCTCACCAGATTCTCCCCTAGTTTTTCTAGGATTGCTTCTAGTGCTAGCAAATTTTCTAGTTTATCATCCACTAGGAGGATGTTTACTTTCGGTTCCATCTGCATGGTTTATTTCCGTGATGAGTGACAAAGCTTGACCATTTGGGAAGCAATGTTTGAGAGTGTCAAAATCCAGTCTACTGCAACAGCAGAAATTGCTGCCTCTGGCATAACATTGCACTCAGATGTGGCAGGTTCTTGGACAATAGTCAATCCTCCCCGTGCTTTTATTTTCTTCAGACCTTGCATACCATCTTGATTTGCCCCTGTCAATATTACACCAATAACTTGCTCAGTGTAGACATCGGCTGCTGACTCAAACAGCACATCGATAGATGGTCTGGCATAGGAAACAGGCTGATCAGTCGAAAGAGCAAAGTGATCTAGTTCAACTAGTAAGTGATAATCTGCTGGAGCTAGGTAGATATGTCCTGATAGTATTTCGTCTTTGTCTTCCACTTCTCGAATCGGCAACAAACTGGATTCTTGTAATAACTCCTGGAGTGTGTTATTAGACTCCTTGTGACGGTGTTGTACGATTGCGATCGGCACTAAAAAGTCTGCTGGTAAGTTCCCCAGGATAATTTTTAATGCTGATAATCCGCCCAAAGAAGTACCAATCACCACAATTTTAAACGACACTTGTTTAGTTCTCCCACCTGTAGAATGTGGGTTTCAATCTTAGAGGATGTTTTAAAAGTATTGGCCGAATATAATTTGTCACTACACAAAACTTAGTTAAACTCCGTAGAATAAGAGAAAATCAAGAGTTTTTAACCCATGCAGGCGGTCACTGAGCTTGCTTGCCCTGAGCCCTTCGCGCACCGTCTCGTAGAGAAGGGTCGAAGTGTGGGTTTTGTATTTCGACTGCGCTCAACACAAGTCTGTATAGCCGCGATTTTTAATCGCCCGGTCTAGAGACTTTCCAAACATCCTTTTAGTATGACTTAATGGCTGATAAAATCCTTTCAGCATTCTCCATCACCACAGCTACTAACTTACCTTGATTCGCTTTTATACCAACTACTCAAAATTATATATTTTTGTCATTTGGATCACAATTCAATATTTTATCATTGTAAAGTACTTGGCATTAAAATATTATATTTAGGCTTTTTAAAATATTTATTAATGCCAGAATCGATACATTGTGAAAATATTTTTTTGCTAAATAACTTACTTTTAAAAGTTTAATTTTTATTGCTTTGACAATTCATAAAAATTTACTTAAGCTAAAAGATAGGTTAAGCAAATCAACAAAGGACAGCGATTTAGTTTAGCTACATCAAAAATTGCTGTTACAGACTATTGACATGAGAAAATTAATCGCAACCGAAGTTATTCAATCTAGGCAAGCTTACTATATTTGTCTACAAAAAGCTAAGACATAATTAAGCATATTGCACGGCGCAGATATTGAACAGATTCTGGTCAATTATGGATGGATACTTGTGGTGAGGTTAGTGAGTATCCATAAATCATTAAAGTTTCACTAACGATTTTAGATTTGCGACTTTGAATTTTGGATTAGGGTCTTCTGGTTTATATCTCGTCAGGGACGGAATAAATCTAAAATCCAAGATTGATTGACCAAAGTGCGGTAGATATGTCCAGGAGAATACAATGCTTGAGTATTTTACATCTTTGAACGACCACAATTTACCCTATCCAGATACGATTCATCCCATCCTTGTCCACTTCGTAATTGCGATGGTATTGTTTTCTTTTTTCTGCGATGTAGTTGGCTATTTTACTGGTAAAGCCAGTCTTTTTGAGGTGAGTTGGTGGAATATGTTAGTTGCCACGATCGCTATCTTCGCCGCGATCATTTTTGGTCAGTTTGAAGCGGGTTTAGCACAGCCTTACACCCTAGCTAAATCGGCGCTGAATTTGCATACGCTGATTGGTTGGTCGCTTTCGGGAATCATCACCGCAATTACAGCTTGGCGTTATGTAATTCGTAGCCGCAACCCGCAAAAAGTACCAATTTATTATTTGGGAGCCGGACTAGTTTTAATCCTGATAGTTGGCTTGCAGGTATATCTCGGAGATCAACTTGTTTGGGTATATGGATTGCATACAGTGCCAGTTGTAGAAGCACTAAAGGATGGTGTGTTGCGATGAACTCAGAATTAATTGACCAATTGACCGGCTCTTTAGGCGCAAACGGATTACCTTACACAATTCCCATTCATCCCAACTTAGTCCATCTCACCTTGGGTTTATTCATCATTGGGATTACCTTCGATATCGTTGGTGTTCTGTTCCCCTTTGAAAAATGGGTCTTCAAATTTTTGGCAATTACTGTGGAACGTGACAAATTATTTGATGTTGGCTGGTACAACATGCTAGCTGCCAGCATCATTACATTTTTCACCGTGGCAGCAGGCTTTTACGAAATGCTTTTAGCAGCACCACCAGCTGATATGAAGAGTGCTTGGGGATTACAAGCAATGCAAACCATGATTTGGCATGGTGTAGGTGGTGTGTTGTTATTAGCGCTGATTGTTGGCATGACCATCTGGAGAGGATGGCAGCGCTTCGTTTGGGGCAAACA
>NZ_JABXKJ010000097.1 GCF_017115085.1 Nostoc sp. NMS7
GTACAATCTTCCTTCTTCTTTTTTCTCCTTACCCCAATTTACTGAGTGGATACAAAATAAGGTCAAAATATACAAGTGGTTTGTTTGTAGTGGTGGATATGACAGTGTTCAATTATTTATTCAATCTCTCGAACGCTTTGAAACCAAGATTAAGCATATCTTTGTACGCAATTATGGTTTATGTGATGACTGGAAACACGTAGATGGACGTAAGGATTTACAGGAATTAATCAAAGCTTATAAAGTAGCTGTCATCAATTTTCCCAAATTCAGCTATCGAGAGCGGGATATCCTTGATGCAAATCAGATAAATTTTTCTGCGGCTAGAGATTATGGAGAGTTAGGTGTATTGGGTAAGCAGCGATTACACAATTTTCTCAAAAGAACTTCTGAGGAAATTGATCAAGCTAAAATTTGGAACCCTCCGGCAGCTTCAATTACTTCCCCCACAGAAAAAGTTGATGATGCTAATGTCAACAGCAAGGTTGCTACCAAGAAGTAATCTAAAAGCAAATACAAATATGAGTAATTCTCACACTGAAGAACTCGATTTAGACGATGAGTTTTTGGATTCAGTAGCTGCTAGAGGCAAAGGACTGAGCCAAATTCCTTACCCAACTTTACTAGATTTAGCCATTCGAGGTAAAGATGATTCATTTAAAGCTAGGGTTTGGGAAATAGTAGTCCAAACTGGGCTTGACCCTGATGACCCAGCATTTCTGATGATGATTGCTACTGGTAGGCTACAAGTACTGTTGGAAGACAATCCCAAAGAAATGGAAGCAATGTTTGACCTGTGGCAAACGCAGCTTTATGATCATCTCCAGACATATGAAAAGGCAGCAGTAAAAGGTCAGCAAAAAGCGATCGCTCAGTCAGTGGCGGCATTAATTAGGCGTACTGAATTTGAGCGTGCTATTCATTCAGTTCCCTCTTTAATTGCTGCGGGAATACTGCTATTAATTGCAGCTGGAGTAGGCGGACTAGTAAGTGTAGGTGGAATGTCCTGGTATCAATCTAGTCATCTAGATCCTGCCGGGCCACGCCAACTCACACAAACGGAAGCCAATGCTTTGGAATGGGCAACCAGTAATGAAGGTAAGTTTGCTCACAACCTAATGCAATGGAATCAAGATTTGCTGAGTCGTGACCAAAACGGTCAACTTACTTGTGCTAAGGATGTCAAGCGTTTGGGGGTAACACTAGAAATTGGAGCAAGTAGCAGAAAAGCCTCGTCCGGGTTCTGCACATTATGGACATCACCTAGCAATCAGCGCCAGTTTGTATCTAAACCGCGTCTACCTTGAAAACCATAGTTTTTTGGAATCAGGGTAAAGTTCAGAACTCAAGCCATGAACGAATAATACACTCTCCTTAAAAACTCCAGGTTTCAAAATGGACGGGGTTTAAGTTAAAAAATTAGTTGTCAATTTCTCAATCGTAGAAGAGGATTCAGCAGATGTTTACCCGCAAAGTTAACTGGCTTTGGCTGCTGGTAATAGGAGGTATAGTTACAGCTTGTACCCCTACTACTGTAAATGTCAGTGGCAAGGATGAGAAGAATACGACTCAAGCTCAAGCTCAAACTGTACCTGATTATCCGCCGATGTATGATGTGGATGTTAAAGTTTGTGGCAACATCATTGCCCCGCTAAAAGATGGAAAACGTTGTGTCAATCAACAATTACGTTTGTGGGGGCCAGTAGGAGAGGCAAAATTAGTTCGTGCTGGTATTTCTCTACCATCAGTTTCTAGCGTAGAGCATAAATTAGCGATCGCCTCGAAAGGCTGTTATCCTGTTTATTCCCAACCTGACCAGCAGCAGTTTTATTGGACTAATTCCATTATTCAAGTCAACAGGGGAGATACTGCACCCACAGTCGAAGTCAAGCTAACTCAACTTTCAAACCAGCAGATTTATGAGTTGATGACCAGTAAACTTTCCAGTCGGACAATTACAACATTTGGTGGGGTGGGGTGCGAAGCTGCATCTTCGGTAAAATAAAGCTTTTACGGTTGAGGGTGGGTGGGCAAAAAAGTTACCCCACATTTTAGTGGGGCTGCTGTGAGAGCCAGCAGGTAATTAATTATGAAGCTTCAGCCCATCTAGCTGTACGTTGTTGTTTATGAGCTTTACGCCGCTCCCGTACTGCATCCAAATCTTTCAGTCCATACAGACGTTTGGCGTATGCTAGTAGTTCATTGATGGGAGTTTCGCTATAGTCCTGGCGAAACTGAATGTTATGTTCGTTCCAATCAAACTCTTGCTGATTAAAACGTGCTTGAGCAGCAAGTTCTCTGCCTGATTCCTCACGTAAAACTTCTAGTACCATTAATCGCACTTTATCCTGATAACCTATTACTTGATCCAACGCTTTTGTTTGTTGCTGATTACGAGTCATTTGATTATCCTTTGATTAACGAATTACTACATCTCACCTAGATAGCATCGACAGATGCCTTCTGAGTTAGAGTTCACTTTTTAATCTCTTGAATTCAGCAGCAATCGCTGCATTCAATTCTGTTTTTTGGATGCGGGTGGGTGGGAAATAGAATGCCCTGAATTAGATAATTCGGGGCATTATAATTAATCGTCAATTTCTACATCTTCGTCATCTTCATCTTGTTCAAAATCGTCATTTATCAAGTCATCAGAGTTGCTACTTAAACCATTGAGTCCGTCCATTCGTTTAGACCGAGCAGCTTTATGAGAAGCACGTCTATCTCGAATTTCATCAAGATTATTCAAGCCGTAAAGCTTGCGGGCATAATTCACCAGTTCTTTTAATAGTGTATTTACATAGTCCTTACGGAATTGGGAATTGTGCTTATCCCAATCAAACTCTTGTCCGTTAAATCTAGCTGCTGCTGCTAATTCTCTTCCTGATTCTTCTCGCAATACTTCAATTACCATCAGGTGTACTTTTTCCTGATAAGTCATTACTCGTTCTAAAGCAGGAATATGCCTTTCAATTTTACGTGATGCTTTAGCAGTTTTGCGAGCGTTAGCGTTAACCATGAGAATTACTCCTTGATATTTAGTATTTTTCTCATAGAAACAGCATCGAAAGATGCAATTCGCTCCAATTTAAATTCTTTATTCGGCAAAAAAATAACCTGTATTGTTTGAGGCAATACATGGTTATTTTGGGTTATTATTCTGTCAATTACTGAGAATAAGTCAGAATTATTTACTCGTCTTCATCTGACTCATCTAATTCGTCATCTTCATCTAAATCTTCGTCGAGTTCATCTTCGATATCGTCATCCTCCTCATCTTCATCCACGTCTTCGTCCAATTCGTCATCTAAATCGTCAAGTTCTTCCTCTTCTTGTTCTTGGAAAGAATTACGACGTTCCAGAGATGCGCGGTTGAATTCCACTAAATCTACTATTGCTTGCTCTGGGTCAGTGCTGATAGTGTCGTACAGCATACTCATGAAAATTGCCACTACTTCTGGTGCATATTTGAGTGCATCTGGTTGTCCAAACAATTTAGTAAATAATTTGGTATTCCATTTCTGCCAATCAAACTTTTTGTTACCACCTTTCTTTTTGACTTGGGCTGCAATATCAAGTCCGAGTTTTTCACGCGCTGCATGACCGATTTTTGTGGAAACACGCGAATCCCGTAGTTGTAATTTAACGCCGTATTCCTTGAAGATTAGGTTCCGCAATTCTTTCAACAATGCTAATGCCTCTTCTTGCGGTGAAGCATTCGCTACCTTTGATTTAGTTGTAGCGGATGTGCCATTGGTTTTGGCAGATGTTTTAGTATTAGCTACGTTGCGATTGTTGTTATTGGTTCTAGCTTTAGCGATTCCTTCGGAGCGTTTTGCGTAAGCCATTTTACAGCTTCCTTTAATAAAGTGAATTTTTCACCTCCTTGCCGCAATCGCGGCTTTCACATCCATTTCATTTCAATTTTTTTGCGATTTCAAACCTGTCTTTGCTGCGACGATAAATTTATGCTTTTAAGAGATAAAGAAGCGGACTAGGAGCAGTTTCCGAAATTAACGCTGTGATGGAGGCGATGCCTGCGGCGGGCGTAGCCATCGCTCTTTTTCACGTCAGAAATATAGCCAACCCGTGAGTGATAACTATCCATGTGGCTAAAGCACCAGTAATAAATTTGCTCTACAAGGGGAAAGTAAGTTGTTAAAGTAAGGTTTATGAAATTGATAACAGACTGGCCTCCTCTGGCTGACCAAAATACTGCAATTGTAGCTTTGGAGTATCATACGCCTGACAGAATGCAAATATTACAGCAGTTTTACCATTGGGGTGAAGAACGTTCTTTGTCAGTCTTTGTCTGGAATCCTGGTTACTGTGGACTACAGCAATTAATTCAGCATCAAGGTCAGTACATCTTACAGTCAACTGACAGGGGTAAAGACGGGGACATTATTCAGTATCTTCTGGAGGAATATCAACCGGGTATTTATTTACTGGAGGGAGTGCTAAATCAGGGTGATGGGAGCAAAATAAGTCAAAAATGTAGCTATCAATTACTCAATGCCTGTCATCAAGCTCTCTGGAGTCAGCAACGTCATTACTGGGTGTTATTGGAAACTTACGTTCAACTACCTCTAGAATTACAGCCTTTTATTCCTGTGCTATCAAATCCACTTCCAGATCAACAGCAGGTGCAGATGGTTGTGCAGCAGTTTTGTGATGCGTGGGTTGGAAGTAGCCATCCCCAGCTTCAGCAGTTTGCGGAGTGCGATCGCCGCGCCGTAACCGATCGCAATTCTTGGTTAAAGACAACAGAAAAAACATCAGCACTACAATTGCTCTTTCGTGCCTGTCAAGGTTTACCCATAGGCGAGATAAATATGCTACTACAGCAATGTCTGGGTTTTACAGAGCAGCTTGAGGAAATCGCCCAATTAGTGCTAGAGCATAAAGTTAGCAAATTGCGGGGTCGGGGTTTAGAGTACATTGCTCAACCGGATGTACCTTCAGCCGGGGGATTAGATTTACTGGAGAAAAGGTTGGAAACTATTACCTGTCTACTTCAACCTAAAGCAAAGCAATATGGATTGAAGTTTCCCACTGGGATGCTCTTATGGGGGCCACCGGGTACTGGTAAAAGTCTTTCTGCCAAGTTGGCAGCTCAGAAAATGGGATTGCCACTGTTAGCAGCTAATTGGGGTGTACTACTGAGTGATCCTCATCCCGACAGAGCATTAAAGGAGTTTATTGCTTTGGTGACTTCCCTTGCTCCCTGTGTACTTTATTGGGATGACTTTGATAAAGGCTTTGCTGGCTGGGATTCCAATGCAGATGGAGGTGTAGCACGGCGGCTATCTGCGGCTTTGTTGACTTGGATGCAAGAGCATCAAGAGCCTGTTTATACCATTGCTACTGTTAATCGCTTGTCAATGCTACCTGCGGAATTAGTGCGCCGTTTTGATGATATCTTTTTTGTGGATTTACCCCATGAAGGGGCAAGATATGAAGTTTTCAATCTACATCTAGCTAAGTATTTTCCAGCTTTTCGAGACAATAACTCACCTTGGAGCGATGATCAATGGCGTAGACTGTTGGCTGAATATCGCATTTGCAGTCCGGCAGAAATTGGTAATGCAGTCCGTCGTTGTGCAGAGTCGGCTTTTTATCAAGGTAGGCCAGGGGAAATTGAGTTTGAGGATTTGCTGAAACAGCGACAAGAATTCACACCAGCTATGGAGCGAGAGTCAGAACAGATACAGGCAATTCGCAATCAGGCTATTTATGCTAAACCTGTAGCTAGTCTGGATGTTTCTCGATTTGCTTATCAGCATCGGGAGTTATTTGGGTGATATGAGTGGAATTTTTGAAATTCAGCTTGTGTCGGATTTTAAAATGCCGATGGTAAGCTAATCAGCATTAAAGTTGCATAATCAGGGCGGGCAAGATGCCCATTCCACAAGACATTGAGAAAATTTTAATATGCAAATTAAATGTGTTTTAGCTTAGAAGTATGGTTGGGATTATTGCTGGGTGGGTTTACATTAGAACAACGTGGTAATTTTTATCACAACCAAAATGTCTGGGTGAACAGCTCTTTAACTTCGACTGGTGACATCCTTGGGCGCTGACTCAGAGACTACAGCATCGGCTGACCAACCTCACGGGAGCCCTATATTTCCCTTACAAATCAAAATCAAGGCTGAAGGTTTGGTCATCAGAATCCTCTGGTTTAGAGTCTGTAGATAGCTCTTTAGTCGGCTGAATAAGTTGGTTTGACTCAGTATTAATCGGGGTGAAAGCTACTTGTTGGGTAGGGAATGTACCCTTTCTGAAAGCAAAATAACAATCAATGATAAAGTAAAGCGTCTCCAGGTAACTTTTACCTAATTGCTGTGATTCTGCAAATATCCGCTCCCGGTAGCTATCTTTGATCCGAACTTTTTCCGGTGTCAAGTCTTGTTTGTCTGTCATTGTTATAGCTTCCCAGATGTGGTTGTTGGATTCTTGCTCATAATGGTTTTTGCCATTTCTAGAAGCCCAAAAACATTAGCTTCCACTGGATTATCCAGAATTTTGAAACCGTTCTTTTCTAAGAGCTTCTTAAATCCAGGTAAGAGGCAACCTCCACCTATAGCCCAGATTTCATCCCCTTGGTGCTTGGCATCAAGTGTCAGATTCACCACTTTCTTCAAGTATTTTTCATACCAATCTTTCAAACAAGCACTGTATATATCTTTGATATCGATGTCACGGCTGTACTTGGTATGTCCCATCTCCAGACAAAATCGGATTTTGGATGCATCCCCGATTTTTCCGCCATTTAGATGTTTCATTTTTTGGGAAATATCATCAATGAGAACTTCTACACCAATGGGATAGGCAGTGTGAACTTCTCGTTTCCCCTGGTTGTAACGAGAATACAGAGTCGTACCATTACCAAAGTCTAAAATGGTTAATTTTTTCGGTAGTTGATGCCCAAATAATGCACCCATCCCCTCTAGCACAACTTTCAGCACTTCTACTTTCACCTCTGATTGTTTGCCAGCAAGTATTGGCTGATATTCTCCACTTAGTACTTTTTGTAATTCGTCAGCCAGACCAACATCATGTAAGCTGACGACTAATTTTAAGTGCCAAGCCTTACGGTGTGGCAGATGTGCCAATGCACCGAATAATGTCAATAGCGCATTATTGACTTTATTTTCATTGTTGTCTGTATTCCGGTCAAAATGATAACCTGTGCGGAAGGCTGATTCTCCAACAGTGTAAGCAGTACCATTAAAAACTACTCGTCCGGGTACATCTTCCATCTCGGCTGTGGAAATATAGCTGGGGACACGAACAACTTCAAAGCCATCGACTAAAAGTTTTAGGCTTCCATAACCGTTATCAAAGCCAGCAGGAAAAATTTTTTGTAAGGTATGAATGTTCGACATTGGGGGAAAGGTAATACGGTTCAATTTGTAAAAGTTAGCAGTTGAGGAGATATGGGGGAGCAGAGGATAGAAGAATAAAATGACTACCTCTTTTTTCTCCAGCCTCAAGAGCTTATCATACCCCCTTGGGGGCTAAGTGGGGTATAAAGTGTCAAACAGTCAAATATACCCCATAAGACCCCTATATATACCCTATGTAGGTGTTAAGTATTCATCAAAGTCCCAAACCATTTTGGGGTACATATAGCCCCTACATAGCCCCCAACAGCATTTTTTTAAGTTTTATTTTATGAATAAAATAAAACTATTTTACTAGATTACGTCATTATACAATTTAGTCTTTTTTGAATGACTAAATTATGTCTTGACTAAAATCAGCAACAACTAAACGGGACAAAAACCTATCTTTACAGCTATCTTCTCGAAGAGTAGGACTTTTTGAGAGCTAAAGTAATGACTAAATAGCGTTAAGCACAATTTAGTCATTTATAAATGACTAAATTATATAATGACTAAACAACTTAAAAACAACATTATGCATTATGATATTGACTAATTTACACTATGCTGCTGATAGTCAGTAAAATGTTAACTCTTACTTGTGCATCCTTGTCCGGTGGCCAGGGAAAAACAACTGTTGCAATCTTGTTGGGTAGAATGCTTGCTCAAACAGGACAGCGTGTACTGATGATTGATGCCGATCCCCAAGCGAACCTAACTTTTTACCTGGGGCACGAAGTTCAGCAGAATCAACCCACGCTTCTAGAAGTTCTCAAAAAACAGATCAATACTGAAGATGGTATTTACGAAATCGGAGAAAACCTATGGTTAATTCCTGCTGATGATGGATTAGATAATGCTCAAGAATTTTTGTCTGGGAGCGGTATGGGAGCTATTGTTCTGAGCAAACGCTTAAAAGAGATATCAGATTTATTCCAATATTGCATTGTCGATGCGCCACCTCAGCGATCGCAAATCTGCCTTACATCGTTGGGGGCAGCTGACCATATCATCATTCCTGTAGAAGCATCATCCAAAGGTGTAAATTCTCTCATCCGAACTCTGAGTTTAGTTGAGGAGCTTCAAGAAATTGATGCTTTTTCAGGGATAGTACTTGGCATCTTGCCATTCAGAGATAAATGGGTAGGTAATAACCAAGTCGCACAAAGTAAGGCGAGTATCAGTGCAATGCGAACAATTGCCGAAGAAATAGTCGTTTTACCTTCAATTTTAGAATCTGAACAATTTAAAAAGGCCATAGATAAAGGTGTAAGTTTGTCCTCTCTAGGATTTGAACAACTCGAAACTCCCTTCCAACAAATTATCGAGAGGTTACAAAAGAATGTCTGATGTTTTTGAGCGCCTTAAGAAAAAGACACGTCCAAGTGTTCCAGCACGGGATACAACACTTGTAAAAGTACAACATGATAAATTAATAAATGACGAAATTACTGAATTTAGTCATTTACCTGAAAAACCAAAACCAGATTTAGATAGTGAGGAAGTAATAAACGATAAGGTAAGCACTTCTAATCAAGAACAGCAGTTAGAGTTAACCCAGATCATCAGGCGAACAATTAGGTTAGAACAGGATATTGATACCAAACTAGATACGTTTTGCAATGTAAATAAAATTACTAGAGATACTTTCCTAGAAGCTGCATTTATCGTCTGCTCAGAAAATGAGGAATTATTGCAAGAGGTACTAAACCAAGCTAGAAAACGTTATCAACAGCGTAAACAAGCTGGTGAACAACGCAAATTTCAGACATTGTCTAAGAAAATCAACGTTAACGATTAAGTTAACCGATACCTTTTTGCTAACATTCATTAACAAATACACTCTTGGAGAGAGGGCGTATCAAGCAATGCACGAAGGAAAATCCCTCGCGCACCATTTAGATCCCGGCTCATCACTTGCCCATCAGATGGAGACTTGACGAATTTAGCGCCACCAAGATTGGGGATTATTTCACCAGTCCAACTGACTGTTTTTGATGTGTATGCCTCGTTAACATCCATAACTGACTTGCTAGTTTCAAAAGCTTTGTGTTTAAGAAACTGCTTAAATCGGTAGTGGGAGAGTGTTAACATCTGGCGTACTGACTTTGACCTAATTCGCCGCTTTGCTTTCTTAGACATCTGAGATGTTTCAAAAGTTGGTAGCAAAATAATGTCAAAGTTGTCAACCAAAAATCGAGCAGTTTTCTTGTGCAGTTCGTCTACAAGATTTTTGATTTTACCTCGTAGTGAACTTGCCGCAAGTTTCATTCTTCTTTTCTGTTTGCATTTAGCTTTGGTGAGTTTAGAAATCAACTTATCTAAGCGGAAGCATAGCTTCTGAATTTGCAAATTAGCAGCTGTTCCAATTTCACCAAAACTAGATTCAGAAAAGAATGTGATAAACGTCCTGATACCGGGGTCAAGTGCCACAACGCGTCCTTGGTTATCAGATTTTTCTTGTGGCACGTTCTCTGGAACTGTCAGATAGTAATCACGGTAGGCAAATATTAAACGACAGTCGCCAAAGCTTTGCGGCAAGGCTTCTTTGAAGATTGCCTCACCTAATATAGTGTGGTAAATTCCTAAGTCTTTTACCGCAGACTTGGGAATGTAGCAAGATTGTACAGTGTCTTTCCTTGACCTAAATCTAACCTTGCTAATACCACCACCATTTTTAAATTTTTTCTTGGCGTTACTAACAGCTTTACAGGCATCTTTGATGGCGATTGATTTAATTTGATAAGGGACTGATTTACTCCATTCTGGTAGTCCATTCAATATGTCAGTCTTAATCGCTTTCCAGTTAGCCTTGATGCTAGAATCTTGCAGCGATTTAACAGTAGTGTTATAGACAAATCTAGACACACCAAACCAAGATTTAAGAATCTGCCTTTGTGCCGCCGTGAGGAAGATCCGGATCTTCCTTGATTTTTTTACTGTACTTCCTGAATCCGTGCATCCGACAAGAGAAGACGTAGAAGATGGAGAGAAGATCCGAGGTAAGTTCTGATTCGGGGCAGTGTACAGTATTGTCGAGAACCACGATTTGTCCACCGTTTTGCTCGACCATGTACTGAATAAGCTCGAATCCAAACCTTGCGAGCCGGTCACGACAGGCAATAACAAGCGTGAGCTTATCTCCTCGCATAAGTCTGTCCAATAAGGCTTGCAGTCCTTTCCGCTTGAAGTTGATTCCACTGCCAATGTCTTTGATGATTTCGGCATCTGGGTAGAGTGATTGCATGTAAGCAATTTGTCTACCAAGGTCGTCTCGTTGTTTGGTTGAACTGACTCGGCAGTAACAAATAAAGGAGAGCTTCTGGCTTGCACCACAGAGGTAAGACTCGACGTTAAACAGTCTTTGCCCTGCCTCGTTTTTGATGCTTTCGATCTTGCCATTACCTGCGTACTTCTTTAAAGTGTTTGGATGCAGTCCAAGTCTTTTGACTGCTTCTCGTAGTGGTATGGTTTATGTACCACTACGAGAAGCATTTGTTAGTATACGTAATCTATTGTTAGCAAATAGTTAGCTATTGGCTAACCCTAATCCATCCGTGAGAGGTTAAGGTAATTGCACTAATATCTGGGATGTTGTAGGAAAAAGCAGTAATTCTCATAATGAGAATTGCTGGATATTTGCAACTTGGTGGATAATTACTCTTAGTCAAATTCTATTGCCAATGGTGAGTTATAAAGCTTTAAGGAACTGCACTGGTTCTGTAGCCTCACGGCTGTTATTCACAAAAATATCAGCAATTAGTCGTAAAACTTCAGCCTGTTCTTCTGGAGGTGCTTCAGCAATTAGCGATCGCAGGCTAATTCCTGGCCTTTGACCAAATAACTCAGATAAATACCACACCCTAGCTTCTACCGGAATAGCCAAAAGTAGCGATATTAGTTTTGATGCTCCTAGATCCGCCTTCCCGCGACGAAAGCGGGATAACATTACTTCCGACACTTTAGCCTGTTCAGCAGTTTTCTTCGCTTCCAAATTGAAGCGATTCATCATCTCATCGAATAACTGCTGATAACTTTGAGTTTTTTCTGATACAAAACTTTGCATTGCTTTGCTAATTATACTTAAGTTTAACGGTTATACTATTTGATGTTTGATGAAACAACAACGATGATGTATACCCTAATCTTACCAAACTCTTGCTAGGAGTGCTTTTTTCCAGACATATCTTTAATCTTCAGATTACTAGCATAGCCATCAAATAAATACCTTGTCACGATTGAATATAAAAGTTCGTTGACTAAGTGTTAATGATGGACACCTAAAAAATTAGTCTCTATCCCAACGGATCGAGGTGAAATTTTGTCTTTTCATTTGTATTAGCAAAATTGTGACACAACCAAATTCAAAAATTCAGGGACGTTTCTATCCACTTCAGCATGAAGAATGGCTGAAAGCCTGCCGTGAACTCACACCAGCACAGAGGGATATCCTCTACTACATCCGAACCATTGATCCTTATAACCAAGGGATTGACATCAATGCCGCCGAGGTAGCTCGTAAGCTGTCAGCACCAGAGCGGATAGTCCACAGGCAAACTGTAAGCCGCGCTCTCAAGGAATTAGACGCAAAGGGATTCATTGATCTAGAGCTATTGCAAGTCAGAACCAAGGTGAAGCCAAAGGGATTATGGTGCAATAACACACCTGAATTTATTGAAGACACCGATGGTGTGATGACGTACCCAAGGTGTGATGACGCACCCAAGGTGTGTGAAGACACCGATGGTGTGATGACGCACCCAAGGTGTGATGACGCACCGAGCGCGATCGCCACGCACCACGCTGGATCACCACACACCACGATGGATCATGACGCACCATGCGCGATCGCCACGCACCATGCGGAGGCTGAAAGCCTTGTGGAGAGAGGATTACAAAACCCTAAGATCAATAAGAATTATTTAGACTTTATAAAGACTCTCTCAGAAGACGAGCGAGCGAATTTTTTGGAATTTTGTGAGGAAAAAACCAAAAATCTTAGCCAGCCAGTGAACGACATTGAGGCTTGGTTAGCTCATAAGAACAAAGCCGGAAGAAATCGCTGGGAGGTTTATTACGAAAAATATCTGGCTTCAAAACAGGTACAAGCCAAAAAAACTGAAACAAAAAATGCTCGAGACGAATTCCACCGAGAAATCGAGGAACGGCAGCGACAGGCTCAAAGAGCTTGGGAAGAGTCGCAAAGGCAAAATCTCGCTCTTGATACTGGAGGTGCGACATGATTGATAAATTGCCACCCCAAAACATCGAAGCGGAAGAGGCGATTTTAGGCGGTATCATGCTTGACCCAGAAGCAATTGGTAGAGTCAGCGATCGCCTTATTCCCGAAGCCTTTTACATTAGCGCCCATAAAGATATCTATCAAGCCGTCCAGCGCCTTCATTACTCTGGTAAACCCACTGATTTACTCACAGTTACAGCTTGGCTTACTGACCACGATTTACTAGTCCGTATCGGCGGGAGAAATAAATTAGCAACTCTGGTAGACCGCACAGTGTCAGCTGTCAACATTGACACTTTAGCCGAGTTGGTAATGGACAAATTCGCGCGTAGACAGTTAATCAAGGCTGGAAATGAAATTGTACATCTGGGTTACGAGACAGAAACTGAGTTACCACAAATCCTTGACCAATCAGAACAGAAAGTTTTCCAATTATCTAATCAAACCCTATCTTCAAACACTGAACACAACAGCACGATTAACGTTGCTGCTTACGAGGATTTAAATTCAGGAAACCCCATTTACCCTACAGGACTTCATGAACTCGATAATTTGATGGTGGGATTTGAAAGCGGCACACTCACCATAGTTGCGGGTAGGCCATCAATGGGAAAGTCCCAAATTGCCTTGTTTTTGGCTTTCCAAATGATACTGTTCCATGAGCTACCTGTGGTCATCTTCTCCTTGGAGATGACAAAGAAACAATTGGAGTACAGGCTGTGGAGCTTAATTAGTATTACCAACGCTTACAAGCATCTAGAGTTAACGCCACTAAAAAGCGATCGCATCCGCAGACATCGCTCAGGTAATAAACCCCTAGCAGACTGGGAATTTACAAGCATTGCCAAAATCGTCGGTGTTGCTTCAGAATTACCGCTGTACATGAATGACTCAAGGGGCATCACCGTTTCACAAATTGCGTCAGAATGCCGTCAAATTAAGGTCAAAGAAGGAAAACTGGGGTTGGTTGTAGTTGATTACCTACAAATGATGGCAGAGGACTCTGGAGGGAACCGTAGCTATGAACTAGGAGATGTGGCCAGGGGACTTTACAAAATGGCAGGGGAACTGGATGTACCTGTGCTAGCACTGTCGCAAATCTCTAGGGGAGTTGAGGGCAGACAGAATAAGCGCCCAATGATGAGCGACCTCAGCCAATCGGGAATTTTAGAAATGGTGGCAGACAATATTATTCTCGCTTACCGGGATGAGTACTACAACTCAGATACTACAGATCAAGGAATATTAGAACTCATCATGGCTAAGGCACGACACGGTGAAACAGGCACAGCAACGGTATTTTTTGACAAGTCCTATGGAATTATCCAGAATTTGCGCTCCGGAAATATCTGAGTCTTCAAACTGCTGTCAAACCCATCCGCCTCCTGTATCGGAACTTTTACTGGGGGGTATTGATAATAGCCCTAGTAAAAACTCTGAACAAATAGAGATATCCCCCAGTAAAGATAACCCTAGTAAAAAGCCTGAACAAATAGAGATATCCCCCAGTAAAGACAACCCTGGTAAAAAGCGCAGAAATTGGGGTGAGGGTAACGGCACTATTTATTGGCGCACCATTACTAGGGGTGGAAAGGACTACCCCCAGGCTTATTATCATTGGCAAGAACAAGGGAGAAAGAAGACCAAGTACATTCCCAAGCAAATACTTGGGGATATTCAAGAAGCAGAGTTCAACAAGCGCCCAATTAGAGAAATTTTGACATTACTGGGTGTTGTGCCTAGCCCTAGTAAAAACACATTACTGGGGGATATCGAAAATAACCCTAGTAAAACTAGACCACACAAAGAAATACCCCCCAGTAAAAATAACCCTAGTAACGATGTCGAACAGTCAGAAATAACCCCCAGTAAAAATAACCCTAGTAAAACTAGACGACACAAAGGATTAGGTAGTGGCTCCATTCAGTGGAAAACCATCACCCTTCACGGCAAAGATTATCCCCAAGCTTGGTATCACTATGAGTTTTGGAAAGATGGTAATCGCCTGGTTAAAAAGTGCAAGTATATTCCAAAACGACTATTAAGCAGAATAGAGAAGCTAGAAGCAGATAAAGCCCCAGTTAGAGAAATTTTGCTAATATTGCGGGTAAAATTATAGAAAAACCGTAAGGATTCAGGTCGCTAGTTTGCTCTCCTTCCCAAAACTTTAAGCTCGTGACCCCCTTTGGGGGTCACGGCGCCATAAAAATAAAAAAATATTGTCAAAACGCCAAAAATGTTTTGGGGTATTGACAGGTGTAACACGCAAGGCAGATTATCAAAGTTATGGATAAAAACCAGCCTCTCGAACTAGCTCGTGAAAGCCTCTACCAGTTGTCACAAGGACAACTGGTAGAGATGGTAATTGAGCAGGCTTCGTCTATCCAAGAATTAAAAAAAGTAATTAAACTGCTGATTTATATCTGAGTCGAGTCAATTATCTTTTAGAATCAGGTAATAGGACAGAGAAATGGGATGGTGTTTGGCGTTTTACTGAGAAGTAAGTATTTATTATCAGCAACCCTATAGGCATCCAAATCACTCCCACTTGTAAAATTCGGCTATCACGTCTCACTTTCTTGAAACGCTAACTCCAACGAAAACGGTAGGCACCCAGGATTAGCAGCTGCCCACTCATTAGCTTCTGCAATTAGAGTTTTGTTACCCGAATCGAGATAAAATTGCATTTTGGCACTCTGCTCCAGTCTTTCGCGTTCCCTGCCTCCTATCAAGCGTCGCGCAATTAGGCAGTACTCTCTAGCTACACGCTTGGCGTGGGATGCTGCTTGGAGTCGCAACTTAGTCAGTTTCTTCAGTTCTGACAAAGCGAGAGTTGCTGCTGGGTCGCCTGAAGATGTGCTTTGCTCACTAACTTCAGCTTTTTGTGACGTTTCAGGCGGCACAATTGCAGATGTAGGCGCAGTAGGTGGAATACTCACAGAATTGATTGATAAGTTTTTGTTATTGCAATTTTCAACCGCGCCGGGGTTAGAAAGGTATTTAAAATCCTTATGTGAATTACTTTCATTAACATTTTCAGCTAGTTGTATAATATTTGAAGAAACTAATGAATTATCAGATTTCTTGACAGTTGAGGTTAAAGACAAATCTTCTAGCTGTAATAAATTCAATTCTTCGGAATTAATATTAATTTCTTCAGATTCATCTTGGATTTGCAGTAAAAACAATTCTCCTTCAGACACAGCAACTTCTTCAAAACTTGCTACTGCCTGCTGCCCTGTAGGGGCATCGGCAGCAGGAGGTAACCATTTACAAAAAACCTTCATATAGAAAGAATGACCGTCATTTTCCTTTTGGTAAGGGTTTTCAGCACTTTGTTTTGCAAATGAGTTTTGAAAGCTATTAAATTGCCCGTCATTTGTTGATTTATAAGGGTTTGAGCTATTTTCTGTCCAAGGGTCTAAGATGTAGCGCGTAGGATGCCACAAATGCAAGTGCTTTTGTAATGTCTCTTGTGAGATAGTTTTGTGAAAACGGCGTTTGTATTCAGCACGTATTGCTTTCCCCCGTTCAGTAGCCCCTACTGGCAACCCTCTATCCCACTCTATTGCCCTTACCACTAACTGGATACGTTGTTGAGCTTTTTGGCTGCGTTCCCAGTTCTGTTGCTTACGACGGTCAAATGGGATTACGTTGTCTTTGGGTTTATGGATGCTGCTAATGCCTGCTATGGCTTCTGCAAATGTGTTGGCGAATGTACCCAATAGCCGTTCGGGATAACTAATATAGGCGCTGTACCATTTGTTGCGAATTGTGGATTCTACCCAATGCCGCACTCTAGCTTCGATTTCGTGCTGGTGTCGGCAATATTGGCTGTAGCCAGGGGCGTTAATTGCGGTAGTAAGGCAAAATTCAACTAATTTATCACTCTCTAAGTCTAAAAAGACGATTCCGTAGCCTACGAAGATTTGTAGGAGGGTGTTTGTTTGTCCTTTTCCTGTCCAGCCTGTGGTGATGATTTCTTCCCAGTTGGCACGCCACTGTACAACGTCAGCAGATTCTTGCTTGCGATATCTCTCCCGTGAAATTTGTTTTTTGGCTTTGTTCGCTACCCGTTTTAGTTTGGTTAAATCTTGCCGACTTGCCGCGCGATCGCAATGGTCGAGGAAGATAGAAACTGAGTCACTAATAGCTTGCAGGTCGTCATTAAGTAAAAATGACCCGCTACCCGGTTGCATGGGGCAACGGATAGCTTTGTAGTTGGTTATTTGTTTGGCACTATATGGTTTGGTGTTGGGGAAGATTTCTAGGTGTCCTTGGCGCAGGATAAAACCTGCATTCCTCAAGGTAATCTCTAAGGCGCAGGCTAGGGCAAAAGTGGGCAGGGGAGATGCAAAGGTTAGGATTAGGTGATAGCCGCCACTAAAGCTGGACTGGAGGATAATGATATCGACTATGCCAATGTCCTCTAGCGCTGCTTTGATCCGATTTATGGATTCAATGTTATGGTAGTCGCCTTCTAAGTCTAAATCGATTGTGGCGTAACGTGTTGTGTCGTTAAAGCGCAGACCTACTAGTTTCGACTTGTCTTGGTGTAGGTTCCACAGTTGGGAGGGTTGCAGGTAATAATCGATGGTACGCCATGCTGGTTTTTCATCACCTTCTGCTTGATTTGGGGCGATAATTGCCCCAAATGGATGCCAAAAACGCTCTACGTAGCGTTTGCCCACATAATCTGCGAGCAGGTGGGGTTTGATTTTCTTTTTTGAAGGCTGTGAAAGGCTTAATTGGGGCTTGTTCTCGACATCTGAAGAGAAACTTTCTTGGTACATGAGTGACTGTCCTGATGATTTTTGTGCATCAGGTAGTCTCGCTGTTGGTCAAAATGTGTTAGCCTAAATTTGAAATTTTATTTTGAATTAAGCGGTTGGTTATCCGCTTGTTGGAGGCGACTGGTAATCGTCTCGTGGTTGAAAGCAAACAAAGGTTTATACTTGTTTAGGCTTAGACATACGTAGGCTTAGGCTAAGATTTAGTCCAACACGCTTCACCAACAACAATGCGACTACCCAACTTTTTTTTGGTTATTATTTAAATGAGGCAGTTCTAGCGAAGTTGTCACTAAATCGACATTCTTAGTTTTGGGATAACAATGCAAAGCTAGTAACACCCACAAGTGTCACCCCACATTGGCTCTTGTTAGTACAACTGGTGAAGATGAAATTACTCATACTCCACCATCGAGTTAAAAAACAAAAAACAGTCAAATATCTTGATACGAGTTCAGCACTCAAAACAGTGAACTCGTACTGTAATCAGTATTGAGATGCTAATCTAGTAAGTAATGTTAAATTGTGGGATAAATTCTCTGCTAGATTAACTGCTTACAGCTACCTATGCAGCACAAATCTTATCCTTTTTTCTATTTGTAGAAACTTCCATTGCTTTCATTTGGGTCTTATAATCCTCCCAAGTTTTTTCAAATACGTCAGACTCATACATCCGCAATAAAACCTCCTCTTTATCAGTTAAATTTGGGAGTTTTAACAACTCCGCCAAAGACACCTGAACGGGGAAAACATCACTAAACTTTTGCATTAAGTGAAATATTCTCTTCCTCTGTGATGCAGATGGTTCATCCTGCAATTCTGCATCGATTTGTCGCGGACGTAGATTCACAATTTCTAGGCTCATATTCCCTAAATTCCTCAATCCAAATACAACAAACTCATTAGTTATACCAATAACCCGTCCCACAATTTCCAATTCGGGCCGCAGTCTCTTCTTGAATTGATATACTTGGTCAAGCTGGAAGCGTCGAAACGGATTGCGATAACCCGAAGGGTTAAAGCTTTGCTTATCGCCATTCAGCATCCAAGCAATACCATCGCCTATACTACCTATCTCATCTGCTTCCAGAAGGTCTATCACTTGGTAACAGATATCTTGATTGCAAACAAACTTGTACGCTGCATCAATACTCCGGTTAAATTCCATCTCCAGTGCAACAACTGCCTTAAATTTTCCCATTTCTCGTAATTGAGAAATCAACTCAAAAACTTTCTTACCCTTGTGATAACTGCCAACACTTATATTTAGATTCTCCGAAACCTCCTGAATCACAGGTTTACCCTTCTTTAATTGAGAGGTACTCTCATTTATCGAATGATTCAAATTTGAACACTTCGATTCATTCAAACGACGAGCGCTCTCCCTTTGTCTTTCTTTCGCTTGGGGACGAAGTACGCTCTCCCAGTACTGCCCCTGGTGAAATTTCTGGTAATGAGTTTTCCCACCTTCCCGGTGGAGATTAAAGTCAAGCACTAGCTTCAAATCTTCTTCAGGTGAACCAGACTCAACAAATTCCACTTTCACAGAGGAAATTAAGAGCTTGCGAGCTATCTGCAAGCGACACTTACCTGCCAAGACTACATTGACACCAGTACGTGCAGATACCTTCAAAGATTCAATAATCCCTCTTTCAGAGATACTTTTTTCTAAAGCGGGACGTTCCTCATTCTCACCATATATTTCTATCAGCTTCGGATGAATAACCAACTCCGCAGGAGAAATATATACAATTGCCGGATTCTTCACCTCAGACATATTTATACTCCGGGTCACAAATTGTCACTCAAAAGATAGGTTCCATCTTGAAAAACCTAAGCAGAAAGCAGAAAAATCTTAACCAGCAAGACTTATAGCACTTTCATCCCTTGGAAAAAGTGACAATTTGAAAAAATAATTAAATCTTGTAAATGGCAAAGGATTAACTACCAGAAAACCTCTCAAAGAGAATTTTCTCGCGCAGTAACTATTATTCCCAACCCATTGAAAAGAAATACGACTGAAGAGATATTTAACACAATGGCATTGAAAAAAAAAGCATCTATCTAAAGAAAGATTTGTAAAAGTGTGTAAACTCATGATATGATGGCTCTAGATAACTAAATTGACAAAACAAAATTCCGTCCTGTTCTAGTAACAGGTGGGCTTGTTTTTTCCTCAAAGCCCTGTTTGCACCAGGGCCTTGAGTGAATCTTTAGGAAAAATGGACTCTACAAAAAAAGTATATCAGGCTTCATTCCATTTGGCAAAATTGTACAGTAAAGAGGGGTAAATTTTTAGATGCCTCGTCTTCAGATATTAAATTCTATTGAAAAGCAAGCACTAGAGTACATAGCAGCAACCAGCAGCGATGAAGTTAGCAAAAGAGCGAAAATTCTGCTGGGACTAAACGAAGGCAAAAAATATGTAGCCTTAGCCCAAGAGATTGGCGTAACCGAAAACTCAATAGCAAAGTGGAAGAAAAGATGGACATCAAGTACCATCTTGTCAGAAACCCAGGAGTCGGCGATCGCAAAAGCTAACGAGGTATTAGGTGTCAACGTGGGCAGACCTAAGAAGTGCAAAAGTACAGAAACGAGCAAAATCGTCGAAATCAGCAAATGGAGCAAGAACCGAAAACCCAGTCGTTCAAAGCATCATTACCATATGCAGGTAGCTGAGGAAGCCACTCAGAGGGGATTACCGACATTATCGCCAAGAAGTATAGGACGCATCTTGGAAGCCCAACTCCAATAGAAAAAATTATCAAGCAAGAACCATCCTATCCTAAAGGGGTGGTTTTTAGTTGACACCAAAAATAGTTGCACAATTTCAAAACTTGATCTCAAAGCTTTGCACAGACTGGTTTGTGATTTTTTGGATAAGTCTATTGTTCACGACAACTTTTTAAATCCCAGTACCAACCGGGGCTTTTCATCAAACTCTAAGCAAGCATTTCCACAAACTCGACCACTTGAGCAGAAGTGACTTGTTGTGCAATCAGAAAGTCAACGAGTCCATCGAGTTTTTTACGGTTGTAGACGGTAGAATAGCCTTGAATTTGGCGTTCCTTGCAGAACTGTCGCAGCTTCCGCGCACCTAAATCCAAAAGCTTCTTCCTCTCTTCCGTAACATCTATTAACACAAGTTGTTTGGCTTCATCCGCAAACCTAGTTTCAACAAGTGGCGGCGCAGTTTCAATAATCGAAGATTCTGGTTCAGAAAATTCTTTCTCATTAGAAATAGCACCAACTACAGTCAAATCCCTCTGAGTTTCAAAAACTGACGACTCCTCAGAAATCACCGCAGCGTTATTACTAACTTGAAGTGATACTGATTTAGCAGGGACAAAAATCACGTATAAGATTGGGAAGATAATTAAAAACAACTCGATTGGAAACAAAACATCGTTAACAGATTGCACAAAAGGTGATATTGCAAAAGCAGACATAATGTGATTCCTCCATGAATTACTGATGGGCGGCGTTATAGCGGCTTACCACCCAGTAGCGGGGGAAAACCCCCGTACTGAGTGAAAGCTTTTATACGTATCCCATCCACCAGTAGGAGGAAGGAGGGTAAATTGCCTTTAAGCAATTAGACAAACGAAGTTTTCCAAAATTTGCAGTTGTTGAATTTTAGAAATTACCAATCCAAGATACAGAAATTGCAAAAATGTGATTTTTCCAACTTGCACCCGCAGCTTTTAGAAACTTCCTTATTCATCCCAGCACTCCAAATTTTTTACTCTTAAGGTAGTTGACGTAACTAACCAAGTTGTAGTTATATTTGAGTTCTTGGGGAACAAAAGTTGAGTAAGGATGCAGCGCTACACCATCACGGCGAAAGCGGTGACATGGCGCATATATATCAAAAAAGATAGATATCTCATCACCATCAAACTCGATTTTGGCTATGCCCTTAAGTTCCTTCGCAAACTCCGAAACTCGCCTTGATGCTACGTAGTCAAAGACCACTACATTTCGAGTGCGGAAATACTGGATGTAAGAAAGAAGTCTCGCTTCCGTACCAAGCTCAAGTAGTCTATCAGAATGTTTCAGCAAGATACCGGAATAAGAAAAAGAAAACCTACGATTAGCGTATTCATCCCACAAAATAAGGTCGCCGTAAAACTTCCAAAGATTCGCCTGATTGGACGATATTTCTCTATTTAAGCTTTCGACAACAGCATCATCTTCAAATGGAAACAACGCCTTACGTTCATCCCATTGCTTATCTGGACAGCAACCATCTTCAAACCATCCGTATGGATGAATGCCACAAACAATATTATTGGCACCATGCAGTAACTTACACCCAGCACACACTTGCAAATAGCAAGAAGTAAATTCTTCGCTATTAACTGCATTAACATAGCGTCGGTGTATATCTAAATGTTCCTCTAAAGCTTCACAAGGTAAAGACTTATATGAGGAAAAGGTTTGTCCAATTAATTTATCTGGATCAATTTCATCACAGATTACTGCCAAGTCGTCAATGTGGTGAGAACGTAATTCCTCGTAAAGTAGCAATTTCCTATACGGTTCTTCCTCAAATCTACAAACAACCAAGCCCTTTGAATCAGGATGTCCCTCAAAATTAATCACCGTGTAAGTGTAAATAAAAGGTACACCATTAGATTTTTCAAAGCTCTCAGGTTTTGTTAATACAAGCGGTTTTGTGTCAGCTATTTGTGCAGTTTCTCTACTCGAATTAGTTTCCTCCGATTCTTCAACAATACTTAAGAAAGCACCACCCAAGGAAGCAAAAATAATTCCGGTAAAGCCTAATACAATAGCACCAGTGCCAATATAGGCAATTTGTTCAGAGCGTTCTTTCTCAACAATTGGGAATCCGCCCCTAGCTAAGTACAATAAGCCCAAACCAGAAAAAGTTGCTATAGCGCCCAAACCAATAGCAGTCAAAGACACCATTCCAAAAGCAGCATTAATGTTTCTTAAGCAATTAAACGCAAACTTCTTCAACATAATTCATCCCTCCAAAATGCAGGTTACAAGGTTTTTAATTACTCTCGCCCCGGTAAGGATTGGGATTTCTTGAGAACTACACGACTAACCTACCCCTTACTCTATTAACAATTCCAAAACTATTTCATAGATTCGTCCTGGTTAATTTTCAGTATCGGCAGTAGTTTCATCCTCAATGGTGATAGCAAGAGTCGAACTTGCTTGATTGCTTAAAACAATCATCCACCCAGAGTGGAATATCATCAAAAAACGATATCTATAAGCCACATATCTACTGTCCAAGAGTCCAAGTATTAGTTTCGTTTAATTCCAATTCTTCAAAATAGTTAGCGAAACCTGGAAAGTGGAAATATTCTAGCCGCATCCGAGATATTAATATTAAAGAAAAATTTTCTAGTTGAGCTAACTGTTGTAATTGGAACAAGTCGTCGATAAAAGTATTGCTAACAAAGTGCAATCTATCAAAACTATCTATCACCAGCAGCCTATTATAACCATCAGATAATTTGCTTATGATATTTTGCCAATCCTGCTGGTAGTAAAAGCTGAAGCTAATAGGAATAACTTTGAATAGATGAGCCACACTAAAAGGATATTCAAGATTGAGGTAAACAGACTCTAAGTTAATATCCTTGAATAAACAGTTTTTAACAGTAAGAGTCTTACCAATATTTGGCTTGCCCCATAGGTTAATATTCTTGCCTGCATTTACCTGAGCGATTAACTGACGGTAGTCTTTATAACGTAACATTATCGTCATCCTTTAAATCCAATCTATCCATAAATTAAATTGACACTAAATATGTGATTTTTTGATTGTGTCTTTCTAAACTTTTTCTAGAAAATTGGTTAGATAAAATAAAATTATCTAACAGAAAGTCAGGTGATTGTGAAAGTCTCAACAGCACACCATCATCACCACTACTGCGATGATAGTAATGTACAACAGGTGATTGGATAACTGTCAAGTTATCGTTACGGATTGCTTGTCCTGTAACCAGACCATCCATGATAAATTTGGCGGCAGCAGCTACGTTATCGCTATCTCGTCCAAAATTTTTGAGATACCAATGGAACTCAATCCAAACTTTACTATCCAAACAAAAATCACATTCTCTAACAAATTCACCAATTAAGTTTGTCCAATATTTCTTAAGTTCAGCACTAGCTTGCCAACTCGACCGTGCCTGGTTAATAATTTCGTTCATACAAGGGGGTAAAGGCATGGTTAGTTCAAATATCATCTTCCTCGCCCTCTTTCAAGCTATTTAAAAACTCCTCAACAACATTTCTAAATTTCTTATAAGACCTACCATCTTGACGGGATAAATTGAATACCGCTTTGACAATTTCATCAAGTTGATAGTCCTTTTGATGCAAATTCAAAATTGAGTTTCTTGCTTCCTCGTCAAGCTGTACCTTAAAGTTAAAACTGCCCTCAAAATCGGTCTTAGGCTGCTTAGTTTTAGTATGAGTTTTAGTACCAGCAGTGGCTTTAAATTTACTACTGTCATTATTACTACTCTCTCCATACAAATTAGCAACAAATTCATCAAAGTCTAACCCAGACTGCCAAGCTGTGTAGGGGTCGTTTTGATTTTTTGCTTCCAAGAGTAACTGCTGGAAGTATTCAGGGTCTTCATCGTCAGCTACATAAAGCGCCTGGAGTCGCACCACCTCAGTCGTTTTGTACAAGAAATCTCCGTATCCCAGTAAATAAACCGCACGCTTGTCTTTATCGTCCCCAAGGATAATACAACTGTCTTCAGGGCGAGTCGTAACAAAGGCTGTCTTGGCTGGAAAATTTGAGCGAATCAATGGGTCTATCACATTTTTGTCAGGCCGCTGGGTGTATAACAATACGTGAATACCCGCACCACCCGCTTTTGCAAGCAACTTCATCAGCGCAGTCTCAATGCGATCGCAGTAGTTATCATCGGAAAGTAGATCAAAACACTCGTCAATCAGACAAATTACTCGCGGCATGACAAAATTAGGTGCAAACCGCAGGTTGTACTGTGCGATCGTTTCAATACTACTGTGGCGCTCAAATTCCTGGTAACGCAATTCCATTTCTTCAACCAAGTAATCTAGCAAGTTAGCGGTAGACTTTGCATCACGCGCAACTGGGGCAACAAGATGGGGTAGCCCATCAAATTTACCAAAGGTCACGCGTTTTACATCCGAAAGCGCTAATCTAACAATCGAAGGGGGATATCGTCGCACTAAATATAAGATTGCTGCTTTCTCAAACTGCGACTTTCCACCCCGCGTCCGTCCACCACCCAGGATATGGGTTACATTGTCGCTATAAAGCTGAATTTCCACATAGGTGCCATCAACATCAACACCACCGGGGATAGATACGGAATGAATATCAGGTTCGCCGTCAAAAGTAAGATATTCGCGGAAATAGGCAAATTGTCTGTCTAACCGGGGTATGTCAAATACAACTCCCCCAGGCACAACACTTACCATTGGTGCAACTTTCAAGTTTAACTCTTCACCAAGCTGCTGCACTAAGTCATTGCCAATATCTTCTACTTTTTTATAACTTACACCTCGTCCTAATTTTACCTTAATGCGGTTGAATGTTGGACCCGTTTTAGCATCAACATATTTGGCATTAATACTAAATTCTTCGAGAGTATCTACTAATAGTTTACCTGCCTGTCCCATAGTTAAAATCTGTGAAGCAACAATCTCATTTGCACCAGTATTTATATCTAAATATTTAGGCTCTTTTAAAATAATTAAGCCATCTGCTGTCAGCGTTGAATCTAATGGCTTACCTGTGGCACGCGCAACAAGCACTGCCGTTCGGCAGCAATAGTTTTTAATGAATTTATCTCTAGATTTATTAGCTAAATCAGTAAAATAACTAGTTTGTTTATTGCTCAAAAATAAATTATAAAGATTCTCCTGAACTACTTTATAACCAATCTGCTTGAGATAAATATTTTTGATTGCCCCAATATATTCAAATAAACATTCAATGGGTGATAGATTAACTATCTCAATCATCTTATTATATACGTTATTTTGCTCCCACTGTGATGGCATCCGATTGAGATGAATATATTGAAGTGCATAACGTGCAAACTCGTACTGGTTTAAAGTACAGTGTTCTGCACATATTGATAATATTTCTTCATCGTTTGTACCTGCAATTACTGATTCGTATATTACCTGAAATAAAAATTCTAAATTAAATTCTATAACCTGACGTGATAATTTTGCTCTAAAGTCAATCTGCTTTAAAACAGTTTCAGCATAAGAAACCATTACGTCAGGTAAAGCTTCCCGTATATTCTCTGTAATCTCTTCATTGCCCAAACCATCTTTTTTTGCCTGCACAATTGCAGTCAAAAGCTGTTGTTTTTGAACTTCAATATTACCATTAGTGTTATTGTATGGTAATAACATCACTGATTTTTACCTCCTAGAAATTTCAAATTTTTGTAATTGCTGCTGATAGTAAATTCTCAACTGCGCTAAAGATTTTGGGTTTTGATTGTACGAGTTGCAAATAAGACTGGCCCATACCCTACCTACTTTACATATCGCAGTATCAAACCTTCCTGCTTCAATGTCACTTAAGGCATTATTACGACGAATATATTCAATTGCCATCTTGTCCTGAGAAGCTGGACTAAAGTCCTTTAAGTTTAACTTTGGCTGAATATCATACCAACTTTTATCCAACATTTGATAAGCACCAGCCGCAGTTGAACAAACATTTTTGCCATTAATAGGAGCGCACTGTTTCTTTAACGGGTGTGTAGAAAAATTATTAAAAGTTCCGTTAAATACTAATTTGCGATAACTTTCTGGCTCACTATTTCCTGTTTCTGCCCAACGAATTGTCGCTAAAAAAGCACTTAATCGTGGTGAATAAGGATGTGGTAAGGAAGAACTTGTACTAACTCTTCCTCTTAAACTATTTAATGATGCTGAAGAAACCCCAGTACTTTGAGAAATTGAAAAATAAATACCCAAAGTAATTAAGGAAGCAGTTGACAAATGAATGGGTTGAAAACGGAGTATAAATTGACGGCGATGACTCAAAATCGACCCAACCAAACCACCAACAATAAACCCAAATTTCCAACTATCAAGTGCCTTATCAAAACTACGTACCTGACAAACAGTATCCGCACCCTTTGATACCAATCCACATGGCAGTGAAGCTACTCCGTAAGAAAATGCAACAGAGCCGGCTGCACCAACTACACCTGATATAAAAATCGGTACAATTTGCATCTCTCTTGCCAATAGCTAAATAACCTTCAACGGTTAGCTAAATACTTGTGTAAATAAGGGCGGGGGTTCTGCGCTACACCATAAGAGCGAACTTCAAAATGCAAATGCGGCCCCGTTGAAAAGCCCGTACTACCTACTGCCGCAATCATCTGCCCACGCACAACTTGTTGTCCTTGCTGTACATACAGCTGACTGGCATGACCGTACAGAGTAGATAAACTTCCCTGATGCTGAATAATAACTGCTTTGCCATAACCACCCTTGTCGCCTGCAAAAACCACTCGGCCAGCATCAATCGCATAAATTGGCGTACCCTTTGCTGCACCAAAATCAATCCCCGCATGAAACTTGCGATCGCCTGTAATGGGGTGTGTCCGCCAACCAAACTCTGAGGTAATAGGAGTACCAGCCGCAGTTGGAAAGGCAATTCGATCGTTATTTAAAACATGATTACTACCAATAGTTTTAGGTAGTATTAGACTTTGGAGAGATTTAACTAACAACTGAGATTCAACCCACGCAGAAACTTGGGGAATGACCATAGCTGCAATCAAAACTGAGGTTGCGATCGCATATCCCCAATTTGCACTCGAACTAGTATCGACCGTCTCATTCAAACTAGTTACAGTCGAATTACTAACCTCCTTGTCACCGTCAGTTTCAAAGATTATTCGCATTCCCTCAACGCCTTTTTGCATTAGCAGGAGAAACCTGCCAACAACCAATCTTTGCAGTACTCAATACTTCCTCAAAGTCATTCCTAGCCACACGGCAATCAGGAGAATTTAGCCCATCCCCAGATGTTGCAGGTTCGCTAACTTTAGGGGAATACCGTGTAGGAACAGGAGTAGAAGACATATTCAGGCCAGGTGCGGCAGTTGGGACAACAGCCGACGATGAAAACTGAAGCTTTTGTACCAATGCCACAGCATTACGCCAGTTATAAAACTGCAAATATCCCGGTTGCAAAATATCTGCAATCCATACCAGCAGTACGAACCAAAAAATTGCCTTTACCCACATTATTCCAACTGCTTAACCACAGGCAGGGCAAAAGAGGGAACTTCCTTGGGTACAACTTCAATCTTCTTTCCAGACGCATACCCCGGCCCGGTATAACTGCCATTAAGGAAAAAATTCAACAGCATTATTAACAACCACACTCCCACACCAGCCACACCCACAGGAGATTTAATTACATCCGATAAAAAATATACTGGATACCAGCCAAATCTCCAGGGGTTTTGTGGGTGCAGCCGATGTGCTTTCCAAATCTCAATGTAAGGAATTTCTATTTGAGGAACCCTCGGCTTGTAAGCAGTCGGTGCATTAATATATCTAACTTCTACTGGCTGAGTATCATAAGTAGTCATAGGAGAAACGTTAGGTTGCTGATTTACTATTCCTCCCTGCTGTACCTGCTGCAACATATTTTGCAAGCGGTTTGCAGGCACAATTGCTCCACCTTCAGAATAATCAACATCAAAGTTGCGGCGCTGATTTCTGCTCATAATATGACCTCAAATTAAGTAACTAGCTGGCGGGTTTATCATTTACCTGGGAGTTAGTATCTTCCCAGAAATCTTCATCCTGAAGTTGGGCGTAAAACTCCTCTGGAGATAACATTCCAGATTGATTTTGCACTCCATCTTCAACAAATTGGCTACTATGTACTCGCCCTAATCCAGAAACACTAGAACGAGGAGAAAATTGGACTACATTCTTGGCAGAAAACTCGCTATTTAATCTCATCCCAGGAGTAGGTGACACTGGGGGCATTAAAGAAGGCTGAATATCAGTATCAGAAACACCAACATGAAGTTGTCGATTGCCAGGATTAGCCAAGTTATCAGACAGTTCATCTCTTTCTTCAATTGCATTGTTATAGTCAGAAATTCCCCAGCCCAAAAAATAAGCAAATCCAGCCAGAAATATAACTGCACTCATCCAATGCACTCCTGAATTGGGAGATGGCATCATCTCGACGGTCGTGCGAGTTGAACCTTCAAGGGTAGTACGAATAGGGGTACGTTTGACTGCCGCTACAACATTGAGCGAACACAAAGCTATGCAAATTATCGCAGCAGCAAACTTGGCATACATAACATCACCCCCCTGATTTATTAACAGGCTGTTTATTAGGAACTGGCTGAGGTAATTGCTTCTTCATTTGTTGGATATACATCCGCCTTTCCTCCTCCCGTTGGTGTATTCTCTCGCGGATGTCTGCCACCTGTGCCATCTGCTCTACTGGGTCTAAATACCCCCGCGCTCGTAACAGCTGTGCCTGTGCAAGAGAATATGGTTCTTGAGCATTCTTAATCTGAATTAGCATTTGATTCAGATCAACCGATGGTTGAGATTCCAAGTTTTGAGCGTAATCAATCGCCTCTAATTTACCCAAAATCAAAACAGCAGCCGCTCCAGTTGGTATCTTCTCCTCAACTTTCGTACCATCGGTTTTGCGGTATCCCCAGTAAAAAGTATTATTTCCAGAAGCCGCTTCTAGTAAAACATCCAGCGAGTTGAACTTAACTATCTCCAGTGCCGGCATATAGTGAAGGCGGTAAAACCCAGATTTATCATTAGCCTGCATTCTGGATATTTCACTCCGCAATTGCTGTCCCCACAATGCCGCCGCCAACTGTCGCCAGCCTGTAAGAGTAGGCGCACCCTCGACTGAGGAGTAACTGGAAAGATGGTCTATATTGTAGTCAGTACGAGAAAGCTTTTCTAAGTACACTTCCCGAATTTGGGAAACTTGCGCCTTTACCTGTTGTACCTCCGATATTTGATTACCTGGAACCTGTTGCTTCCATCCAACCATCAATGCAACCGCCCCTATAACAGACAGCGCACTAACAGTTGAACAAACCGTCCACAGGGTAACATTTACCTTTTTCTTTCTGCGACTTGGTTGTTTATTTCGTACAGGTGTAGGAGTAAACATAATTTACCCCTCATGTATTATCAACAACCAACTGCAACTGAGGGCGCTTGTTTAACTCGCGCGCGATCGCAATTCCCGCACCACCCACAACTATCCCAGTAAGTAGCAACAGAGGATGCAAGGCAAGGGTCGCCCCCACTCCCAATAATTGTCCTACCATCCCGGAAACACCCAGGTTCATCAACAAACCACCTGCCGTGTTAACCAAAAAGTCAAATGCTGCACTCATACCTGCTCCCTGGCAATAATGCGACTAAAATGAGTAATTCCCTTGATGAGAGAAAAGTTGATTAGGTTTTTTGTTCGTCCGTGGTAAACCAGATTATTACTAGTGCCAAAATTAAACCAACTAATTCACCTATACCCACACCAATCAAAATTGGCTGAATACTCGGAATTTCCTGTCTCTCTTGAGTTGGGGGGACTGCTACCCACATCCCAATCACAGTCCCAGCTACTATCGAAAGCAAATTTATACCAACTGCCTGGGTAGATGTCTTTCTCAAGTTGAGTAAACTATCATCCCGTATTCGATAGCAGATAGGTAGCATCTGGCTAACTATTTCTTCGGAGATTGCCCGGTTTTCGGCTGCGAGGACTTCAACTGTCTCGGCTGCGGTGTCGATGTACCGACTAACAGTGGATGAGTCTCTTCCCCCCAGTTCACTTTGCCGAAAAAATCGTTATTAATGCGCGAGTTAATTCGCTCTTGCGCTTCATCGTAACCAGGCGGAACGGAAGTATCACCTTCAGCAGGCGAACTGCTGCCATGAAAAACAAATTCTTCTAGAGCAAGTGTCGAAGATTCAAGCACCACTTTATGGCGTAATTCCCCTAACTGAATACCCCTATCTGCATCTCGGTAAAGTATTCCTACAAAGCTGTCGGGTGAAGCTTGTTCTGGGTCTATTCCAAACCGCTGTTTGATATACTCACGCTTGTCGAACTTATGTTCGCCTACTTCTGATTTGCGATCGCGCATTGCAATCAAATGCTGGGCAGCTTCTTCAAGGGACATACCTTCACCAGAGGCTATCTCTTTAAGTTTAACTAGCTGCTGCTCAACAGTTTCGTCAAGTGTATCATTTGGCTGCAAAGCTAAATCTAACAACCGACAGCATGTACGTACTACATCAGGCGACACCTGCAAAGTCTCTGCCACTTTGTTGATATGCTTCATTTCGCTCAATTCTCCTAATTACTGCCTGCACAATTGGGTTATTTTTTTCTTCATCAGATATATGCTTAGTCAAAAAGTCATAAAGGCTTACATCATTGACTTTTTGCAAATAAGCATCTAAGCCACCAGCAGGAATCACCTGTTGTAAATATTCTTCACAAGTTAACCGCCGAATCTTGATAGCAACGTAAAAAATGTCGGCAATTTCGACTGTTGTTGCATCAAAATATCCTCCCCGCTTTCGGGGTTTGACTATACCGGCATAGGGATACCACCGTTGTAAAGCAGCAATGGAAATCCCGTATCTTTCGGCAAGGGTTTTCTGGGTATAGATAACGTTCTCACATATCATCAAACTCTATTCCAACTGAAAGACAACATCAATTGAAAGCAAATTAAACTAGCACCTTACCAAACTGCTTGTAAATTAAAAAGTAATTTACAATTTATGTCACTTTAGTACAGGTATAGCTCAACTCAGATACAACTAAACTTCAGTTCCTCTCCTACTAAACTGCACACTTGCCAAGTTACATACTGCCTGTTGAGAATGCAAGCACGTTTGTATATATGAGTAAAAAAAATAGAACAATACCTCTTTTGGTAAGAAACTGCTCTAACAGAAATATATAACGCGATGTGCAACTTAAGAGTCTGTGACAAGTTAATCGGACTTTTACCCATTTATCTTGCCGTATCATGTTATGAAAATATTTGCCTTCACAATCTGATGACTGCAAAGCTTATTCTTGTTGAGAAATAGCCTGCTGCTGTTTCTTTACCGCACGCGCTATCAAAGGAGCTTTTTTTTCTAATCCTTGTAGAGTCAAATCCCCATCCAAATAAAGTTGATACCATTGTTGACGCTGGCGCAGGACTCTTTCATCATCCCGTAATCGCAACCGTTCCAAAGTAAATTCTGCCTTTTGACGTTGTTGCGGAGGAACTTTATCTGTTAATACTAATTGTAGGGAAGGAAGCAAAATTTCAAACCAATCTTCTCCCAAATCAAAAGGGTCAAGTACTTGGTCATCAAGCGTACCTTTACTACTATTTATCCAAGCAGAAGCAAAGCGTAAATTTCTCCATTCGTAAGCTAAATTGCGATAATTTTCCCGGCTGAGATAATGCTCTACTGTACCAACTGGTTCATACATAACGCTATAGCCACAAAGATTATTAAATCCATCAGCTAAATCACTTTTGAAAGGCGACCAATAATCTCTGGTTCCTTTTTTAGGGGTTGGATTTTTTGCCAACCAAGCATTTCCTGGTTGTCGCACTTTTTTATCAAAATCAGGTGGTTCTGGAGGAGGATTAAATGGCATCATCTGTGTTATACCCCTGATAACCCAGAATTTCTTTTCTCCGTTGTAACTATCCAACGGGGCCAAAATGGATCATGTCCTGGTAAAACTCTTTGAAGTTCCTGATGAATTTTTGTTGGTATTTTCAGATTTTCTGGAAACGCATTCATATCATCATCACGCATCCAAGCCTCTGCTGCTTCAATTGCGATTTCTGCTTCTTTGGAACGGGCTTGTTTGAGTCCAAAAATGTCTGAGGTTAACCATCCAACTATGTCCCCTTGTTTTGACCAAGGTACTTCGTCAAGGCTAACCTCTCTATCTTGTAATTTAAATAAAAATAGTTTATCTTCTTGCTCATGAAAATTTGGCTCTAAGGAAGCAAGAATAAGTGGAGAATGAGTAGTTACTAAAGCCTGTATCTTCATCCTGGGTTGTAATTCTGTCACCACAGATAAAATAGCTGGTAAAATCACCCTCTGCCAGCGAGGATGCAAATGAGATTCAATTTCATCAATTAGTAAAACTATCTGATTTACTGGCTTTTGTTGTCGCAGTTCTGAAGCTTTTTTATGTTCGTACCAAGTCCACACTAGTAAATAAGCCAGTCCCAAAATACGCTTCATTCCGGCTGATGTTTGAGTAACAGGAACATTCCCATAAGGCAGATCAACTGTAGGAATATCGCGCACGTCTTCAATAGAAACTCGCGTTGGTTCTCCCACTTGTATCCATTCGGAAGGGTGAGGTGCAAGTTTTTTAATGACATTAGAAAAGAGTTCAAATGGATATTTATTGGGTTGATTCTGCCATGTAACCCAATCTTGAATTAGACCATTACAAATAACTTTATCTTTTGACTTTAATCCATTCCAAAGTGTATTTGGATTAAAGTCAAAAGGAATATCGCGTTGGCGAGCTGGGTCAAAAACAGAAAAACTACCATCAACCCGCACATAAATAACTACCTCTTTTAATAAAGGAGGCATTTGTAAATTACGCCATTGCTGTTCAGAAAAATCAAAGTAGCTCTGATACTCTCTTATATTTTTTTTATTGCTAACTACGGCTGTAATTTGTGGATTTTCACCTTTGACTCGCTGTGGGTACGCTGGTTGCTCTGCCCAATTTGTAGTCATCACCCACCATGCAATATCGAGTAAAAAACTTTTACCTAAACCATTATCACCCGTAAATATATTGAGCCTATCGGCAAATGCGACATCAAAATGGGCAGCAGGACCAACTTGTTGGAGGTGAAGTTCTTTTAACATTTGGCACTCATACACAAATTTATATTGATCAACTTACTTCTTATAAATTAAAATTGGATAGCTCAATAGTAGTTAATCATTTTTAATGAATCCCTACAATATCCTTAATCAGACTGAACTTCAGTGTGTTAGTGATGGCATAACCCGACCCCTACTAGAAAATTGCGAGACTGCCTCACATATCCTGATTTTAGTCTGGCCACAACTTGGGGATTTTGATAGTCTTGAATATGCATGGTGGTTACAGCGCAAAGCTAAAAAATTGACTCCTGAAAAACTCACTATTCGTGCAGTGGGAATTGGCTCACGCACCTCTGGAACAAGATTCTGTCAATATACAGGATTTCCACCCGAAAATTTATTTGTTGAACCCAATGCAGAACTACATCACCAACTCAATCTTTATTCAGGTCTGAATCTGACTCTCCCTGGACTTTCTCTTTCTCATCAAGCTTGGCTAAATCTAATGTTAATGTGTGCAGGGTTTGGAAGTCCAGGAACACTAAGAGAAGTTTTTCGGGGATACAGAGGAGATCGTCAAGCCCCTCAACTAATTCTTGATGATGAAATTATTCAAGGTACTCCTCTACCTGCTTTTAAAGGCTCATTTTTCCGATTAGCTGGCCCAAATGGTTTTCAACGTCCTTTTGAATTAGCAACTCTCCGGCTACGTAACATGGTGGAAGTTCTAAGCAATTGGCACACTTATGTACCAAATTCTGCCTACTTAACTCAGCGTGGTGGAACTTTTTTGTTTGATAGCAAAGGCCAGTTACTTTACTCTCATCGAGATCCAGGAATTCTGGGCTTTGCTGCTAATATGAGTCAGCCTCTATCATTTTTATCCTTTATCGAAGCAAATAGCTAAAGTTCTTGCAGGTGGTGGCGTTCGCCATTACGAATGTGAACAAGAGTTACTTAAAGACGGTAGCAGACAACGAGATATTTGGGGTGTGGATTGGTCTCCTTTCACTCAAGAAATCGTGTTTGAGTCAATCATCAACATTCGCCCAAGCCAGAATAACCGTAGTATGATAATACAGTCTAACCAAATTCGAGAACAAGTTAGCCAAATTACCAAGCAATTGCTAGGAGGATTGTAATGCCTAACTGGAGTGCAATTGAAGCGAGTTTTTTACGTCAACCCTACGCGCAACAATTAGGAGAATTGGCAGCAAGTTTGGCACGCCTTAACTCTTGGTCACAAAAGAGTGCAATTCGTGAATTAGTTCCAATATTGTTGTCAGAAAGTTTGTTGTACGTGTCTTTAATACAACAGAAAAGTGAAATAAATAATGTTGAATTAAATCAACTCCAAGACTTATTACAAAACTGGATTAATGTTTGGGGCAAATCAATGGAAATTACAGATATTGCATCTGTTGCGTCTACTTGGTCACAGCGAGTATTGGAGATGTCGGGTTTGCTAGCTTCTTAAATCGTTGAGTGCATAGTCTTAAGTAATGCGCTTGACCACTGCGATCAGCTACGCTGGGCGGTTACGCCATCGCTCCTCGGTAAATACTGCTGTATCAAGAGTCGGCAGTTGCCTCATCATCAGTGGTAGAGTATTTAGAGATATAGCAATAAAATAATTATTTTTACCTGGTAATTAATTAGATTTTGCTACGGGATTATGAGAATACTACACAGCAATTTGCTCCCAGCTATAATTCTCCTCAAGAATATCTATTTCATCTTGAGATAGTATTTTAGGTTGCATTTGGTGGAGATAATGCAGCAGAATTTTGACATCCTCATTATTAAGCTTATAATACTCAGTTAAACTGCCGATGGGATAATTAAAGCCCTGATAGCGGTGTTTGAAATACAGTTCAATATTCCCTCTATGCTCCCAAGTTCCTAATACTCTAATAGCAACACTCGAATAATGAGCAAGTAAATCAATTTTTACTTCTGCTACTCGCTTGACAACGGGTCTTTGGGTTACTCCTATCTTGTACAAAATGCCAATATTCGTTTCAATCTCTAAAAAATATAGGCTAGAGGATAGAATACGTTGAAGTTGAGCGCGATACAGCTTCAAATCAGTAAATCGATATGCTAAATCTGGAGCATTTTTGTATTCGGCGTGTTTAAAAGCTAGCTCCAGTTTCAGCAGTTTTTTAAGTAATAGTGGCTCCTGTACATCATTGAACCGCGCAAACTCTAGCGATCCAACAGGAATTTTACCCAAATCACTAAATTCATATTCTGTTGGGGTTAAGTATAGGTTTTTTCTTAACACTCCTGCTTTGAGTAAACCAGAAGTAATTAAGTAGGAACTAATAGGGTAATTTTTGGCTCCGTACTCCTGCCAAAGCAGCTTTAACTGTGCCAAATCCTTGCCAGATAATTGAACGTTGAAATTGTCATAGAGTGGCAGAGTAGGGAATTCTCGGTTAGCTATGGGGCGGCAGGTTTCTTCATTATGAGCAAAATGATGCTCTTTCACCTTGCCTTTTTTAGCAGTTAGACTACTATTACAGTAAGGACACTTAAGTGAAGTCTTACCCCTGTTGATATCTTCAATACATATCAAGATACCTTCTTCATTTACACCATATTTTAGCCACATTGCCACACCATTACTGAATAGTTAAAGTTGCTCTTACTAGTGTGCTTTAACTTTTCCAATATGTCTCTATCTTCTGGAGTAATATAATGTTGATTTGAATAATTAATGCACTAACTAAAAACCCCTCCAAGGTTGGAGAGGTAAAGTAGCTTTTCAAAGGCTGTACTGAAACTATGCTTTATTCAAAGTTGCCAATACCCATCATGTAATAAGCAATAACAGCAGTATCAAAGGGTTGCAGGTAATTGATATTTATGGGATTACTGGGTAAAGTAATTGATGTTTCACTCTTGTTAGAAGTAGCTGTTTGATTGTTAGCGATTCTAGGCAGTAAAATAGAACCAACAAGATTTGCCAAATTGAGCGGTTTAGCGAGTTTCATAGGTTATTCTGTGTTGGTTATTGAATATATATATTTAACTGAAATAATCTAACAACTTATGCATCACAGTTAATCATTTGTAGGTGCGATCGCTTCCAGACGCGATCATTGTCTAGCAAAAGCCAAGTCACTTTCAATAAACAAGGCACCTGTTAGATTAGCCCCACTCAAATTGCACAAGTGAAAATTTGCCCCTCTTAGGTCTGCTAGTGATAGATTAGCGAGAGTTAAATCTGCACCAGTGAGGTTAACTTCACTTAAATTAGCACTACTTAAGTTAGCCCCATGAAGTGAAGCTTGTTGCAGGTCTGCCCCGCTTAGGTTTGTCCTCATTAGGTATGCTTTACTCAGATCCGCTCCACTTAAATTAGCTTGGCTTAGGTCTGCTGCTGTTAAATCAGCTTTACTGAGATTGGCTTGACTGAGGTCTGCCCAACTCAACGAGGCATAACTTAGGTTAATTTCACTCAGTTTCACTGATGCAAGTATTGCACACCTCAAGTTAGCATTAACAAAATTTCTTTCTCCGATTGCATAACGGCGTAAAATTTGATCAGTTGTTACTCTGCCTAAAACAGCTTTTGATGCGCCTTGATAACACCATCCAGCTTCTAATAGTTTAGTAGCAGTGTTAACAGCTACTTCATCACATTTAGCTATGATTACACCATTGCAGCCATCCCACTCACCGTTAAGCATCAGGGCAATCTCACTAGCGGCAGCAATTGAGTCAAATAGTAAAACAGAGTCTTTGTGCCGTTTTAACCAATTATTCAAACCAATCGAGATAATATTTTTCATTTCTATAAGTTTTGGCACTTTCAAACGATTACGGCTCTAACTTCCAGATATTAATCAACTCTGCTTACTTTACCTCTGTCTTGAGTTAAATATTGAGGGTTAGTTTCACCAGTCACTAGCACAAAGAACTGGGCTGACTTTTTCAAGACTGCCTCTTTTGTATGCTACGAAGGTGACAGAGCGCTGCACAAAGACCTACAACACGCTTTGCAGCACCTTTACAGCCCCCAGTCACTTTCATAGTTACAATCGACTTAAGTAAAAATGTCTGCAAGAACTAAGTTCTAAGCAGCTGAAGAGGAGCGTTCTATTTGCTGCCGAATGGTATCAATAGAAGCATTGATGCCAGCCAATTTGGACTCTAAATCATCTCGCATCCAAATCAAGAATTTTAATTTCCGCTCTAAGCTAGCTTTGTGCGAAATGGGTTCGCTTCCATAACAGGCATTACCCCAAAAAGGAAACATATTTTACCTCTGTATTTAGCTTTTGTAACAGTGCACTACTATATTCTGACGAATAGCAATCAGACTGGTGTGTGTAACAACCGACCATTATTAGACGTGCTTAACGAACGCTTGCTAAAAGTTGTCTCTTGAATTGGCAGAGGTATTTGACCATTACGATAAGAAGACTTGATTTTGGATGATTTTCCATGATAATCTACGTATACCTCTTAAAATACTGTTTCTCGATAGCCTTATCGCAAAATAGCATATTGTATTTTTTATAAAGTCATAGTTGGCAGAAGTAATTCCAAAACTGTCTTGAGAGAAAACTTATGGTCATTACACAAAGACGTAAACTTGGACGTTCAGAACTAGAAGTATCGCCACTATCTTTTGGTGGCAACGTGTTTGGCTGGACTATTGATGAAAATAGTTCATTTGACATTTTAGATCACTTTATTGAAGCTGGAGGTAATTTTATTGACACTGCTGATGTTTATTCCAAATGGGTTACTGGGAATCAGGGTGGAGAGTCGGAGATCATCTTAGGAAAGTGGCTCAAGCAGCGTGGCAACCGCGATCGAGTTGTGATTGCAACGAAGGTTGGCAACGATATGGGTGTTAAAGGCAAAGGGCTTTCTCGCAAATACATCCAACAAGCTGTTGAAGACTCGTTGCAGAGGTTACAAACTGATTATATCGATCTATATCAATCGCATATCGACGATGAAAACACTCCACTTGAAGAAACCCTTGAAACCTACGCAGAATTGATTCGTCAGGGAAAAGTACGTGCGATTGGTGCTTCCAACTATAGTGCAGAGCGTTTATTACAGGCATTAGAAATTAGCCGTCAGCATGGCTATCCTCGCTACGAAAGCCTTCAGCCCCGTTATAACTTGTATGACCGAGATGGTTATGAGCAGGATTTACAACAAATTTCCCAAGAACAGGAAATTGGTGTGATTAGCTATTCCTCTCTGTGCAGTGGCTTTCTCTCTGGTAAATATCGCTCAGAAGAAGATTTGTCTATTAGTCTCCGTGGTAGTTCTGTAAAAAGATATTTAAACCCTCGTGGTTTGCGAATTCTAAAGGCAATTGATCAGGTGGCAAAGACTTATAATTCTACTCCCACCCAAGTTTCTTTGGCGTGGCTGATTGCTAATCCTACCATTACCTCCCCTATTGTTAGTGCAACAAAGGTTGAACAACTCAACGATATCATCAAAGCTGTCAATCTTCATCTCGATCAAGATGCTATTGACCTTCTTAATCAAGCTAGTTCCTCAAATAGCTAGTACGGCTACCTTGTCAGTCAATAGTCAACAGTTATTCCCCCCATATAAAGAGCTTTCCTTTTTGAAAAAGGGCGGCACATTTCGATGGTTGGCTTGGGTGAAGGGCTGGGGGGTGAGGGCGATCGCAGCAAAGACAACTAACTAATACGGCAGAATTTAATTATAGTCATGGTGCTGATTTATCCACTGCTGCACAGTCTTCTTCATCTACCCAATCTTCATCCCAGAGAAGTTCATTGTAAACCTTAGTTGCTTGAGATATTTTTAGGTTGTGAGCTGCTGTCACACAATTTATTGGTTGCCAGCCAATGAGGGCATATCTTCCATGTAAATGTCTGACAGCATTTTTGCAGTCATTAATTACTGGAATATCTTCTTTGATGTATTTCCGCAATTGGACTCCTAAACGAATTGCCTCCATTTCATAATTTTGAAAGTAGGGTTCTTCAACATCAGGTGTAGAAATCAGCAATACTCTCACCCAGGCATGATTTTTATAGATAGCCTTCGCTACAACTAAATTGACTTGTTTTGGTGTCCAGTTGCTCCTTTGTAAAAACTTATCTATTGCTGATTCATCATCTAAATCTATATCTACGCTAGATTCTGAAAGTATTTCCGAGATATCTGTATTTTCTAGGAACAGTTCGTACCATTCTTGAAATGTTTCGGGACTAAATAGTTTTCTCGCTTCTTCAAATGAAATTTTCTCCCATCCAGCATCTGTAACTATTTCGTTACCAGTCTTTGCAATGAACAGATTCTCTTCTTCTACCATCCAAGGGAAGGATGTCTTCTGATGTTTTCTCTTTCGTTTACCCATTGATCCATTGCAATGTCTATCGCCTTGCCGCCTAAACGTCTACGCACTCAACTTTAATGCTATCGTTGATTATTTGGTAGGCTTCTTTACCAAAGAGCAACTCCTGTTTGTGACGGTACGTACACCACAAGAGCAACGTATTCTTTTTTACCTATATTTGCGATGATTATCACCTACAAAAATCATCCACCCGGATATCCCGCCAAATGTCAGAAATCTGCCAGCCAGAGTTGCCAACAGACTGTACTGGAGGATTGTCAAAGAATGGAATATAGTCAGGAACTCTAGCCACTGGAATTGCTGCTGGTTGCTCATCAACCACAGAGGCTGAAGAATTGACGGTACAGAAGAGAAGATTTTGGTCTTCAGCGTGTTGGATTTCCATCATTTTCTTCAGAGTCAGCTTGTCGGATTTTTTGATGATCTTCATAATTTATCTTGTTAATGTTTTCATTCACTGCTCCCCAAGGCATTGGCTGAAAATCTGGATGACAGCAAAGTTGGGAGAAATTGGGTGTTAATAATTAATTGCACGGAATAAACAAGATACAGCAAATCTATGGAAAATACGAGTCCCTTGCTGAAGAATTTATCAATTGGATACAAATTTCTTTTTCGCGCAGATGTAACAATACTTTACACAGATATTTTGGGCACTCGTTAGCCTCGTAGGAGCCATTGATTCCCAAAATCAAACTGGCATATATCAGTTCAGCAGGAGCTATTCTATGTTTGTATTACCTAACCTGCATACTTGCCAAGTTACAAACGTACTTGTTGAGAATGCAAGCACGTTTGTATATATGAGTAAAAGAAATAGAAAAATAACTCTTTAGGTAAAAAACTGCTCTAACAGAAATGTATAGCCAAAAATGAGTTACCTACTGAATACTTATGCCTACAGCGAGTTTAAAGATACGAGAAACTCTTCCTGAATTAAACGGTCGATATGTTCCGCTACTTGATGAGCTAAATCTTCACCATGAACTAGTAGTCCCATTTCCATATTTAATGTCAGAGCGTACTCAGTGAGGTTAGCACTGGAAATAAACAGGTGCTTTCTATCGGCGATCGCACATTTAACGTGTAAGGAACCATACCTTCCTTCTGAATCTGTAAGCCGCTTATTTCGTGGCCAAATAAAAATGTGTGCTTGTTGGGCAATTTCCAGTCCCAATGCTGCACTGACTCCAAAAGGTATTTTACCCTTGCTAGATTCGGGGGTTTCAGCAATAATTCGCACAGTGACTTCTCGTTTCATTGCTGTTAATAATGCTTTTGCAATCTCTGGAATCTTATAAACAGCAAAACTGACAAGAATTATTTCCCGTTGCGCTTCGTGAATTAATTGTAGTAACACTTGTTCTGTTCTGCGAAGTGGTATTCCCTCACTTGTGGGGCCAGTCCAAACCAACTCAACAGACAACTCATCCTTTGCCGCCACCTCACAGTAAATTGCTGTAGCTAATGCAGACGCGATCGCACTACTGTCCAAATAAACAGCTTCCCGACACCAAGTTTCTAACAATTCCCCTACTAGTCGGCGAAAATTAGTATTGGGCAGTTGTTTCAAGATTGATGCTTTCAACGCAAAATCACAATATCTTGCTGGAGTAGCTATCAACAAATTAATTACAGCATCTAAAACAGGAGATGGAAGTTGTTTGGCACAGGTACGAATTTGAGCCAATAAAAGCGGTGGTAAAAAGCTCACGTTTTCTCCTCTGGGAAGAACGCTAAGTCTGCGGATAGTACAGTGGGAATAAGTACCGCGCGATCCAGATACTTATTGCCGCGTTCACAGGAGGTTTCTGGGCTAAACAGACAAGCATGGCAAGCTGCCCAATGTAGTGATGTAGCTCCTTTAAAGGGGGTATGTTCTGCACACAAGGGGTCAGAAGCACATAACCGCATTTGTTCTAAAGCTTGGTCTATATGATATCCAAGTATTTTAGGCTCTCCCAAACTGACTAAACCACCCAAGGTACCTTCACTATCAGGTGCGGCGGTATAAATTAGTATGCCTGCCATTGGGCCGCCTTCTTCTTCTGGTCGTTTGGAGTAAATTCGCTCCTTTAAGCTGGCAGCATTATAACCACACTCAAGGGCCATTTGCCGCATCAGGGCGTGAGCAAAGGAGTGTAGTAAAATGTAGCGTACACTGGGAAATTTAACTTTGTCTGGATCGAGAGAACGAACATTACACCACTTTTTATGAGCATCGAATGCTTGACGCTCATAATCTCGCAATAGTTGATTTTGCTCCCATTGATGAAGTGTCGTTTCTTTGAACTGGATAAAGATACCCTCGCCTTTGACTTCACTTGCTGATACCCATTTAGGTTTGCTGCGACTCAATGGAACCCGATGCTCTGTGAGAATTTCTCCAGAGTCAATAAAATCACCTGGGGATTGAATGCGTGTAAAGCCAATTAAGGCACGAACTTCTCGCAATCTTTCTACCAACACCACCTGCGAAAAGTAATTTTCATACCCAGATGGTGGGTTTACAGTCCGCAGTTGAAAATCTGGGGTATTAAGATTTGGGTCTGCTGCTGAGAAAATTTGCCATTCAGGTGTTTTCAAGTCCCTGACGCTTTCATCATCAAAATTGCTTTGCTGCTGAAGTTGTTTTTGTTCAACTAGCGACCAGATTTTGTCTGTTGTGTATTTAGATAATTCCTGAAGTTGCCCCATAGCGAAGAAAGCTTGCAGTACAGCATCTAAGGCACTAAAGTTACTCGCTTTTCCCAAAATAGTCCAGTTTTGATTGACCAACTGCTCTAATTGATTGGAGGTGATGGGAATTGATAAGGCTGAAAGTGTAATTGGAAACCAACTATTGGATGCTCCCAACAAGATGGTTTTCATCTGTTCGTCGCAGCTATCATCGAAGTTACGTAGATGCGGGTGACGAGCGCGACAACGCGGCATATTTTTTTTGCCTAATTCACCAAAAGCATCGGATAATCGACGTTCGGTGTTGCAGCCATTGCATTTCACTACAATATCTGTAGGTGAACCCGATACACCGTATTCCTCCAGCCTGAGTGGTCCCTTACAGGCTGTATTGCCACGATGAACAAAATATAACCAAGGAAAGTCATCTAAATGTCCGCGATCGCAGGAAACGAGGAAGCGCGATGGTATTGCGGTTGGGTCTTTTCTTTGACTTTTGGGACAGTTTAGATGAACGTAACGGGTTTGGTCTGGACGATAAGAATTTTCTTTAAGTTGGAAATAAGGATATAAAGGGGCTAGCAATCGACATCTCGGACATACCATCCATCCAGGAAAGGGAGCGACGGGAATTCCTATTCTGGCATATTCGTCAAAGGGACTAGATGAAGAGGCATCTTCAGCAGGTATTGGAGGCGCAAGTAGTTTTTTAACTTGTTGACCCAATTCGCGGCGAATGGCTGCAAGGAGGCGCTGTTCACCCAATTCAACTACTCCCTGTTGGGTGTTCCAGTCCTCCAAACCCATAACCATAACTGAAAGGTTTGGCAGGTCGAGTACAGCACCTACACCGAAGGAAAATAAAATTTGGCTGGGTCGTAGTTCGCCTACTCTGTATTTATAGTTAGATTGGCTCATTTTGGGGAATTGGGGATTGGGAATTGGGCATTGGGCATTGGGCATTGGGAATTGGGCATTGGGCATTGGGCATTGGGAATTGAGAATTGTGGATCATTAAACTGTATTTTTTACCTATTCCCCATTCCCCATTCCCTCTTCTTTCATTGCTTGAGGTAAGCGACTAAAGTCATCATCGGGTACTTGATCTTGAAAAATTAACCCTACTGTCGGTTCGACGTTTCGCAGGGAGTTCAAACAAGTAAATTCTTGCCAAATTCCTTGACCTGCTGATTCTAATAGTTCAATGGTTAAACCATCACGCTTGTCTGTCTGATATTTGAGAGTACCGCCTCCAATCAAGTTTTGTGCTTTACTCAACCAGATATCTAATTTGGCTTCCAGTGCTTGTTTAACGAGTTTTTGGGCTTCTGTACCCGCAACTAAATTAGCGCGATCGCAAATTGTATTAATGGCAGACTGGATATAAGGATGGTTGCGTTCAATTCGTCCTGCTTGGTTGTTACCGTTAAATTCTCTACCCGCCAACCGCACCAGTGATATAAATAACGCGGCTAAACCCCTGTCAATCGCACGGGGCGCAAAGGGAGTTAAAGATAGCGCTTCTACGTGTTGATAAAATGTAGCGTGGTAATGCTCAAATCTTTCGTAGTGGGATAAATCTCTAGGACGCGCCCAATTATAAACTGTAAATACAATACCAGGAAATGTCCGCCCGACACGGCTGGTAGCTTGAATATACTCGGCAGTATTTTTTGGTTGACCTGTAACAGCCATCACACCCAGGCGTTTCACGTCTACACCCACGGAAATCATATTAGTAGCAAGTAAAACATCCAGTGGTTCAAGCTGCTCGACTTTTTGCCCAGCTTTGCGTTTGGCTTTGATTTGTGCTTCTCGCACCGGATCGAAGGATGTTTCTAGCCTATCTAAAACTACGGGAATATCTGTAGAATCCTTACGGGATGTAAGTTCCTCCAAGTTAATCCGCAGACGTTTTGCTAGTCCTCGGCTATCCATTTTCGCAAGGCGGATGCGAATATCATCATCCACCAAGCGTCGCATACCCCCTAATTCCCGCATAGAGTTGAAGTAACCGACCAACGTCATCCAGGGGTCAGCACGATTTCCGTATTGTTTGTTTTCATACAGGTCTTGAGAAGCAGCAAGAATAGCAACATAAACTCGAATTAATGCAGCTTTTAGCCGTCGCCCTGTGGCACAAATACCGACATAGCGCCGTCCTGGATTAGTCTCATTTGGTTTCCTCTGGCGTGAGAAGAAATTATCTTCCACATCTAAGCCCTGGGGTGGAAAAACCTGTACTTTCCGCAGAAATAGGTTATGCATCTGAGTTTCTGCTTGACGTATTGTTGCAGTAGAAGCTATGACTTTGGGGCGAACCTTTTTACCATCGACTTCCCAAGAGGAGAGTTGGTCTACTGCGGTTTCATAAAGTCCTACTAACGTACCGAGGGGGCCGCTAATCAAGTGCAACTCATCTTGGATGATTAAGTCGGGTGGACGTAAAGGGTTGCTGTGAATTGTTTTGGCTGCGGGTAAATACGTAGTTTTTTTATGTGAATCAGTATCTTCGATATCTGATGTCCGAAAACCATGCCGTTCACAGTAACCATCTACTTGCCCAAATAGCATTTGAATTTCCCCTTTCCAAGGCATTTGGGCAAATTTATCTACAGTAGCAATTAGTAATGTGGGTAAGCGACGGTAGATTTCTTCATCAACTACAAGAATGGGTAAACCTTCGGTTGAAGATTGTTTTTTACTAAATAGGCAATGCCCCAAAGAATCGCCACAATAAATTAGGGTACGGGCGCGACCTTTACTAAAAGATTCGACTTCAATATTTTTGCCTGGGTCGATTTGAGAACCACACCAGGGGCAATTTCTGAGTTGGTGAGGGGAACCACTAGCACTTTGTTGGTACTGTCCTCGTGCTTGCTTACAAAATTCTTCACTTTGGTCAGTGTGGTTGGGAGTGGTGCGTTGACCTACCCACAACCCGATACGGAATGGTTCTTTCCCCCATTTAGCTGGGTTGTCTCGACGGATAGATTCGCAAGCACAAATTAAGGTGGTAGCGCGTTGAAATTGTTGCAGGGTAAGCAGGCGCAGGGTATAGCGCATCAGGACTGCAACGCCATATTCTCCAGAACGTCCCGAAATTACCCCTTGTAACCTCCGCAAGCCGATTGTGTAGGCGGTTAATCCCAGGTAAGCTTCGGTTTTACCACCACCAGTGGGGAACCAAAGTAAGTCTGCAACAGCATCGGTTTCGTGACTACGATCGCAATGGTGTAAGTCGGTTATGCTGGGTAAATTCAGCAAGATAAAGGCTAATTGGAAGGGAAACCAAGTAGGATTGGGGATTTTGTCTAATTCTGGTTTTGGTATTTTACCTTGGCGTACTTGTTCTGAGTAAATAGAATGAAGACGCTGTAAGTGCATGGCTTGATTCATAAATCGGAAAGCTTCGGCTGCTTCCGGGTTAGTTTGCAGCAGCGTCAAACCTGACTGAATGCGTTGAAGAGTGCGATCGCAATTTTTAATTGCATCCTCAGCTACATCTTGGTAATCTGTCAATCCTTCATTAGGATTAGAAATGCGTTGTGCTTGTTGTTGAATCCAGACTGTGTAAGCTGTTACCAGGGGATTTAGTTTACTTATAAAATCTGCGGTTGGAGTTTGCGCCAGTTCTTTCATATCTAAAACCAATCCCGCCAATTCAGGAATTTCATCTGCTTGAGGTGGAGAGGTTTTGGGAACTTCGTAGACAGGTACAACGTTGGTAGATAATTTAACAGCACATTCTGTAGTATTTTGTGCTGTTTCGGCATGGACGCTTACCCCATGACCAATGGCGAACTCTACCTGTTTACGATAAAGCATCGCCATTGCTTTTTCTTCAGCATAAATCACCGGGTCAAGCCTACCAGCCTGACGCGGTTTGTGTCGCTTGAGAAAAATATCAAGATGTTGAAAATCTGCTGATTGTACGCTTAATTCTGGTTGAAATAACCACGCTTCATCACGTAACTTGGCGGGTTCTTTTTGTCCGTTAATTAAAAACAAGCTAACAATCCAATCCCCGTTACTTTGTTGGCGAATTTTGCCTTGTACTTGCACCTGGGGATATTCTGAATGCACCGTCCATTTAGGAATTTCTCCCTCAATTAGAGGAATGGGAGGTGAATTTCCGATAATTTGTTGGCGCTTCCACACCATTTTTGGTGTATCATCTTTTTTGGTAATAGTTTCGCTTTTAGTGCGTTTATATTGTCCCCAACCTGCGTTAATTTGCAATACTTTGGCTGCACCACTAACGCAAAAAGTCATCCCAAAAGATGACGGAAACATCGTTTCAGCAGGTGGTACACTAACCTCAGTTGTGCCTTCCTCGACAGTACCTTTACCAACTACAGCCAATTCATCAAGAAGTTCTGGTTGTTGATAGTCAACTTCTCTAAATAATTCGTCTTGCACTTCGTCAGCCACAACCGATTTATTTACAGTCTCAGCACTGATACGGCGTTGTTGCGGTGCGAGTAACCCTACAAGATAGCGATCGCTTACACTATCCTCATCTACTTCTTCTTCCTCACCACCCGCAGGTCCAAGTAAATCTGCCAATACTGCTTTTTCTAATTCATCACGGATTTTATAAGGTGTGGGTAACTGCGATTCCAGAATTTTATTAGTTTCATCTGCTTTTACTTCTAGCTTTTCCTCAATAAGCGGATCAATCGCAAGTATAAATTTTTCTTCTAATAATTGACCTTCGTTTGTTGAAGGTATAAATTGCGTTTCTAATAGTTTCCTCTGTTCCCAAAGTTGAGGAGTTACTTTAGTTTCTAGCGGCTTTTTCTTAGAACGCGATTTTTTAACTTTCGGCTTCTGCTTGTTCAAAAAATTGATGATATCAGTGGCAATTTTCTCTGCAATATCTCCATTTATCAACCAATCGGCATCTTCTACTTGATCAATTCCGTCCAGCAAAACCACAAGCTGAGATTCTGGTGCAGATACAACCGCACTCCAATCAAGCTGAATGTTATGTTCCCGCAGTTCTTTATTGATATTTAGTAAATCTAATTCACCTGGAAGTACAGAAAGAAGCTTAATAATTTCCATATTGCTGATAAAAGTAATAACCTACTAAATATTAATAATCATTCTATTCCCCATCCCCCATTCCCTATTCCCTATTCCCAAGATTCCACAATTGAGAATCAAATTTTTCCAAGAGGAGAGAAGAGTTGCTTGCAGGAACAATAACCAACAATGCTCGCATGGCGCGAGTCATACCAACAAACAAAGTCCGGCGATCGCGTGCTAAAATTTCTGTAATTTCATCCTCTGGTGTACCTTTGGGAATTGTTGGATAGGTTGCATCCGAAAATCCGGCGATCGCTACAATGGGAAATTCTAACCCCTTTGCAGCTTTAAGCGTAATAACTTTAACACCTTGTTTATTTAAGTCCAAGTCTTTGCTAGACATGAAATGCGCTTCTAAACCTAAGTATGAAAGTTGACCAGCTATTTTTGTACCAGCACTTTCTGTCGGCACAATTACGGCACAAGCGTTAATACCCAACCGAAATTCACGGGCAGCACCTTTACAAAATCGTACCAGTAGTTCTGCTTCATCCCCTGGATTATTTACGGCACGGACAGCCGGTGGTGGGCCATTGTGGATATAGTCTCTAGTTGGGGAATGGGGAACTTGTACTGAGTGCAGTCGAAGTATGGGGGATGAAGAATGGGAAATTTCTCCGATTCCCTCATCATCTAAAATCGAATTTGCCAAGTAAGATATTGCAGCTTCGTTAATTTCGCGGGTGGTGCGGTGATTAACGCGCAGTACTCCTGTGCGTCCGACAAATTTCAAGTCTTGGCTAACGTCACTCCATCGGAAGCTACTACCATATATGGATTGATTGGCATCGGCGGTAATAAACAGGCGGTTAGGGTGACGGCAGACTTGAGTCAAAATACGTAAAGTATTGGGGTCTAAATCTTGGGCTTCGTCAATTACCACTGCATCATAAATCGGCGGATTATCCATCTCCCGTAACGTTTCCAAGGCACGGGTACGGACTTGCTGCCAAGTTTCGAGTTCTTGTTTTTCTATCAGCTGGTAAAATTGTTGACGCAAGTGCCAGATTGCTTGACGTTGCGTTTTGTTAAGGGAAATTGCCCTACCGCTTCGTGGCGTTGCTTGATATGCTTCGAGAGTTTTGATTTCGCGTGCTTCGATAACTGTACAAATTTCATCGATGAGATAATCAATACTCAGACGTTTTAACGTTTGTTCTTGCGCTTGACGTTGTAGTAAATTCCCTTCTAGAGAATCAATTGCGTAGATTAGCGCCTGCTTGATGGTTTTTCGCAGGACATTACCAGAAGCAATATTGGGTTTTCCGGTACTTTGGGAAATGACTGACGCAATTATTGCATCGGCAGTTTTGACATTAACATACTGTATGTCTTCGCCTAGCAGACTTGCTAAAAGTTGTTGAGAAAACGCAACCAGTGCATTTGTATAGGTTGTAAATAGGATTTTAGGTTTTTCGATTCCGTTGGCTTGGAGTGTTTCTACCAACGCACGAACACGGTAAAGTGCAACGGTACTTTTTCCCGTACCGGGGCCACCTTTTAGCAGTGTAGGGCCAGAAGCGTTGATTGCCCAACTGACGAACTTTTCTTGTTCGGGATTGAGTTTGAGTAAAAATCCCAGCAACTCACCTTCAGTGAAGCGCAATAAATCATCAGTGCTACCCGTAACAAAGCTGGGTTGGTTCAGAACTTGGTCAAAATTGGGTTCAGCGATACAATCAAAAATGCGATCGCACCACTTCCCTGGTAAATTGACTGCCATTAAATCATCTAACGTCCGACACGCGGTTAATGTTGCCCAATATTCTTCCGGTAGTCGCAACCTATGAAGCAAATCTTCGGTAATTTCCACGGGTAGCGGGCTTTCTGTCTTGGATGTATCAGGTAAAACCAAGTTTGGGGTATAAGTTGGTTTTACAGCCAGCAATGCTTCTACATCTGGCAGAGTGCTGATATCAATATCGGTTGTTTCAGCAACTAGCTTATCGCCTTTGTATACATCTTTACGGGCATCTACACCTAGCAAGATTACCCATTGATCAGCAAAAGTATAAATTATGCGGTAGTCGCCTGAACGCAGGCGATAGACATCACCCTTGTAGCCATGTAATTTCTTCTTTAAATTACCGTGGGGTTTGGGATCATCCCGCAATACTTCGATTTTCTCCAATATTTGCACCACATACTCTTTAGGGATAGCTAAGAGTTGATTGGTGAAGGTGGGTTTGTGGATAATCTCGAAGATCATGGTAGATGGGTATCTATACGTAGATATGATTAGGTTTTTTTAAGTGTTATTCAAAATTATACTCAATGGTGAATGGGGATGGGAAGACCGGATTTTGAAGATTTGGAGGTTTACAGGTTATCGAAAAAGTTAGCGAATTAATTGCGCTTGTTGACTTTTCAAAAGAACAATCAAAGGTGAAGAGTTAATAATTAGACGATTAATCGACATTTGTTAGTTCCTCGGCTAACTCTTGGGCAGTATATTGCATAAAGTCTACTTGGTAGCGTGATAATGCATTAATAAATTCAGCACGAGTTAGCCCAGCAATTTCTGCTGCTTTAGCTTGTGATATTTCACCTAATTCATACCATTTAGCTGCTGCTGCAATTCGCATTTCTTGGATGAATTCTTCAGGATTTTTGCGGAGTGCTGAAAATGCTGTTTCTGGTAATTGGATTGGTACTGTTCGCATAATTCTTTTCGGTTTATCAGGTTGAATGAATCATAACAAAAGTAAAATTATGTGCTTATTATATCCAATGTAATTTTATAATTACTAAATCTCATCTAAGTTGAGAACCGTAGTTTTCGCCCTCACCCTAAATCCCTCTCCCATATCTGGGAGAGGGACTTTGAAATTCTAGCTCCCCTTCTCCCTTGGGGAGAAGGGGTTGGGGGATGAGGGCAAATCTTTTTCAAAAGAGTTGAACTACAGGTTTCAAGATAGACGTGGTTTATATCAGTATAAATTTGGGTGAAATTAGTGGCTTTTGACAACGTTTGTAAAATATTAGCAGAAAAATATCCAACCGATTTTGCCCGGTGGCTGCTACCTCATGAACCGCGACAAATCAAAGTATTAAAGACTGAATTAAGCATCGAACCAATTCGAGCAGATTCTGTCACTTTTTTACAAACAGAGAATCGTATTTTGCATTTGGAATTTCAAACAAGAGCAAAATCTGAAACTCCCATTCCTTTACGAATGTTGGATTACTTTGTTAGGTTAGTGCGACAGTATGATGTTCCAATAACGCAAGTAGTAATTTTCTTACAAGAGACAAGTAACGAAATCGCTTTTACCGAAGAATATGTAAATGAAATGACACATCACCGCTATCGTGTTGTCAGAATGTGGGAGCAAGATTCGGCGTTATTTCTGGATAATCCTGCATTATTACCGTTAGCACCTTTAACACAGACAGATTCACCCCAAAGGTTATTATCGCAGGTTGCCCAAAGTGTTGCTAGAATTTCGGATAGGGAGACAAGGCAGAATATCGCCGCTTACACAGAAATATTAGCAGGTTTGAAGTTTGAGAAGGATTTAATTCAGCAATTTTTAGGAGAGGAAATTATGCAAGAATCTGTAATTTATCAGGATATTTTGCAGAAGGGGAAACAACAAGAAGCGTTTTCATTTTGTTTGCGGTTACTCAATCAACGTTTTGGGGAGCTTAATTCATTCACAATTGAGAGAGTTCAAGTTTTATCTGTTGAGAAGCTCGAAGCTTTAGGTGCTGCATTGTTCAACATTTCAGAAGTATCTGATTTAATTACTTGGTTAGATCAGCAGGAAAGTAATTAGTTTTAGGTTTTGATAAACTATAAAGCCGGAGGTAAAAACTCCGGTCTTTTATATAGTGATTGTTCATAATTATTAAAGTAAATTTAACTTAATTCATATTTTTACAACAATAGGCTATTATAGTAAAAATGTACTATATTCATATCCGATCAATTATTGAGTGAAGATTTTATGCAAGAGTCAGTCAATGATGAAGATATTTTATATCCAGGTGTATATCATTTGTTTAATTGTTTAGTTCGTAGTCGTTTTTGTGATATTAGTGAACTTGAGGAAGAAATACCTGGAATATCCGAACGCATTCGCAGATTGAATCTGCAACAGTTAGAAGGATTTGCAATAGCTTTTATGGAATTTACGGATTCAATTGATTTAAAGGTTTGGTTAGATGAATATGAACATGAAAAGGATTGGAAAAATCGGTTTGTAAAAAAGGTATTTAATTGGCGATAAATTATAACCCACCCTGCCAAATTATAGTTCCAGTCCCCCTTCTCCCCAAGGGAGAAGGGGCTAGGGGATGAGGGCTTGAGCAATTGTATATAAAACAAACTCGATATCATCAAATATTTGCTCATTACTAAAGCGGATTACAATAAACTGATTAGATTTTAACCAGTTTTCTCTGATAGAATCTTGAGTTTGCTGATTTGCATGAATACTACCATCTAACTCAATAATTAATAATTTTTCGTGACAATAAAAATCAGCGATATATCTACCAATATTATGTTGTCGGCGAAATTTTGTATTTAATAAACGTCGATTTCTTAAACATTCCCATAATATTTGCTCTGCTGGTGTTTGTCGTTGTCTTAACTCGCGGGCGCGTTCTAATAATAGTTTGGGAATTTGTCGGTTGCTACCAGCTAATTTAGAGATTTCTGCCCTCACCCCTAGCCCCTCTTCCTCTGGGAGAGGGGGACAAGATTTATCGTTATATTTTTCTTGTTTATTTTTATTCTGTGGTTCTTTTTCTCTTTCTTTACTCCCTCTCCCAGAGGGAGAGGGTTGGGGTGAGGGTTCATCTTCCATATTCTCAACCTAAAAAAAACTTAATTGCCCATTATCATTATCTTGCTTTTTAGATTCCGCTTGCGCCTTATTCTTACCTCCAGATTTACCTTTTTTCTTACCTTTATCATGTAAACCCTGTGCTACCTCTTCAGCATAGCGTTGGTGATTTAATTCTAATAATCTATCTAGCACTTCTCGCCGTGCAGTTTCGCTGATGGTGAAGCGTAAGCCTTGTTTGGTTTGGTGGAAACCATGAGATAAACCCTCACCCCCAGCCCCTCTCCCACTGGGAGAGGGGAGTAAATCTTGCCAACCGTAAGCAGCAGCTACAGCATTATCCATTTCTATGTGCAATTCGCGCAATTGTTGAATATCGGCGGCGGTTTCGTCGGGATTGTGGAAGCGATTGTAGGTTTTGGTTAATCCTTCTTGGCGTGTTTGCATGATATTTTGGCGATGATTGTAGTAGCGATCGCCTATTTCTTCTAGGTTTGCGGTTGATGCGGGGAAGGGAAAGGTTTGAAAACAGTCTGAGGGGGAGTAATTTATATCTTTTCGTAACGTAGAACTATATTCCCAAGCCCATTGATAATGAAAATTACATTGTAGTATTGTAAATGCAGTGTAGTTATCAAATGGAAAAACAGCTAATCTATGAGCAAAAACAATGTTTTCTGATGCAAATGCAAATCCCAAATGATTATTAACGATGGAAAGGACTAACACTCGTTTTAGGTTTACGATCGCATCATATAGAATTTTTGTTGGTCTTTTAAATTGCCACCAACGTCTTGCTGTGTCACGGTCAGTTGAATTATTGTTTTTCAGTCTATCTCTCTCTGGCTTTACTTTCTCTCTTATAATCTCCAAACAATCAGGATAATCACTTGCATAAGGTCTACCTTTAGGCTTCTTTAAGTCATCATGTTCAGCATCCAAAGGATAATCCTTAAAATTAATTACCCAACGACTTGGTGATTGAGTTTGACTAGAATTTAAATCCTCACCATTCAAATAGGGAAATAATACATCTTTATTTTTAGCATCTTTTTCAATCAGTGCTTGTGCTTCCTCTGGTGTCATCACAAAACCCATTCCCAGCACATAAGAACCGATGAAAGATTTACTTTGATTCGCTATTAAGTTATGTGGATTTCCGACAGCTTTACCCGGATTTGTTAAAAATGCTGTAATGCCATCAAGAACCTTATCATCTAAAACAAACTCACCCAACCAATTATTTTGTCGCAACCACACATAAGCAACTTCTAAATTAGCAATACCCGACCATTTTCTACTCGGTACAGCACGAGTAATTACACATTTATCAGCAACTAATTGGTCTAATCCTACTTCTCGCGTATCACCCTGCGCTATCGTATTCGTAGCAATTAACCCAAACCCACCATTTATATTTAATAACTGCTTGGCGTGTAAGAAAAAATAAGCACAAAGGTCAGCACTACCACGTTTATCATTCGCAATCCATTTAACTAAAAAATCTCGATAAGCTGTACTCAATGCACCTGTAATTTTTGATCCACCCATAAACGGCGGATTTCCCACGATCGCATCAAATCCAACCGTCACCCCCGTCCCCTCTCCCTCTGGGCGAGGGGTGACTTTACTCCCTCTCCCAGAGGGCGAGGGCTGGGGTGAGGGCAAAAACACCTCTGGAAATTCCAACTCCCAATGAAACGATCGCAACTTTTCAAAATCAGGTAAAGCCTTACCCATCCCTTCAGGAATATCTGCACCTTCCCGAAAAGTAGTTAACAAAGTCTTCCTTAAACCTTCCCGTTCCTTCTCCGACCAATCATTAAAATAACTCCCAACTAATAAATCGCAACCTCTGCGTAAATCAAAACTTCTCGCATTCGCTTGCGCTAACAAATACACCTTGCGATTTTGGTCTTCCCTCGTCAACACCGGAAGCGATGCAATCTCTCGCCGTAACTCAATCACCTTATCAACTTCCCGCCGAATCTCCTCAGCAAATAACTCCGGTGTCCCAGTTGTGTCTAAATTCCAATAACGCAACTGTTCCAAACTCACCCCAATCAGCGAATCCCCACACTTCAGGGCATGATCCACAAAGGTAAACGGACGATTCTTTTGCAACGTTATCAACCACAGCGATAACTTTGCCATTTCCACCGCCAAGCGGTTTTTATCCACCCCATACAAACACCTGTCCGCAATTATCCGCCGCGCCACCATCAACCGTTCATCCGCATCCTTGGGAATTACACACTCCTCTGGACGCGACTTAGATAAAGTTCCCTCCGGTGCAGTCACCACCTTCCCCGGATTCGCCTTTTCCGCATTTTCCCACGCTTCCACCAACCGTTCCGCCAAATAGCGACAAGTCTGCACCAAAAACGCCCCCGAACCCATCGCCATATCGCAGATTTTCAACTTTAATAACTCTGCTGCTGACTTGAGTTTCCACTGTTCCTTCGGCTTCCCCTCAGCCACACCCTCATACACCAACGGTTCCAAAGTGTACTGCACAATTTCTTCCGTCAAACTACGCGGCGTGTAGTGTGTCCCCGTCTCCCGGCGATCGCTTCCCTGCGTCACATACACGCTTCCCGTAGGAATCACCACCGGATAACCTAAAGTATCTAATCTGACTAATCCAGCAAAAGGCAACACCCGGTTAAATAATTCCTGGTCATTATTACACGCAATGAGAAGTTTGCCCTCACCCCCGTCCCCTCTCCCTCTAGGCGAGGGGCGATTTTGCCCCCCATCTTGATCTTGCCCCCTCTCCCAGGGGGAGAGGGCTGGGGTGAGGGTCTTACGCAGTGCCAAAATTGACCTACCAGTTTCATCTTTAAGAAACTTAATTAACTCCTCCTCACCTTGCGCCAGCTTATCCTCCAAAGTCTCCAGCGCTATCTCAGGTTCCTGCGATCGCGTTCCCATCAACCCTAAAACAGGCGCAGTTGCCCTTACTGCTGTATGGTCGAGTAAACCTTCATAAACATGACCAATTTGTTCAATATCTAACGCCCGGAAAGATAGCCTACGTGGTTCTACAGTACCAGCTACCTTAACTTGTAATATTTGTAAAGCTTCCAATAAGTGCAGCACAATCCGGTTATTTACTGGAATCGGTTCTGCGGGAGTTTCTTCCCAGCTTGTCCCCGACATTCGACCTTCTAAAAATGGGAACCTGTCAGGGTCAAATAAACTACCACCATAGGCGGGAAGTTGCAAAATATCATGCTGAACACCGCCATAAACTGCCCGAAATGTCGCCAACAGCCGACACCAAGCATCATAAAGCCGTTCTAATACCTCTTCCCCTTCTTTATCAGCCCGTTGCTGTAACTGTTCCCGCAGAGTGGAAACAGCATAATACTGGTCATAAAGCGGGTCGCCCAGTAGCAACAAACCCCGTTCCTCCGCCGAAAACAAAAACACCAGCCGCATCATCACCGTCAACGCAGCTTCGTAAAGTTCGGTTTCAGAAATACCTTGAAGGAGAGTGCGGTTTTTATCTTGGTCGATGTGGTCTAACGCCTCTACCAACACTTCCACCGCCTTGCGGACTTGATAGCCAAGTTGGTCGGTAACTTCTTGCTGGTCGTTAACACTTGCTTGCAGCAACGCCTCCAAGCTTTGCGAGTCATCTACCCCAAAAAAGCGCTGTACACCCAGCAAACTCCGAAATGCCCGCAGTGTGATGTGTTCTTCCAGCCACAGCGCCCCATACCAGGAAATAAAACCAGTCGTTTCCCCCCGTGGGGCGTTTACCAGCAGCCAATGTTCTCCATTCGTCACCAATCCCAACCGCACATTACAGGCGTGCAGCAACTCCATCATCCGCGTCGCTGGACTTGCTTTCCAACGGCGGTCTTTGAGGGGTTTTTCTAAATTCTGCTGAGGCGATACAATCTGCACTAATAAGCGAGGTTTGTTCCCATCCGGTTCAACTACCACCCAGTCGGGACGCAAAGTTTCACCCTGTTCAGCAATTGTGGCAGCCAGCCCCGTGGGAATGCGTTGACCTGTTAATAAAACTTCATCCGGCAATTCTAAAGTCTGCCGCAGCACAAAATCTACCCACGCCCGATGAATTGCTGTTTCAGGTTTTGCCCCTAATTGATTATCTTGCCATTCTTCGTATGCTAATCGTAATAGCTTTAAGTGTTCTGGATCGTGGGCATCTAAACCATTAGGAAATACTTTGAGGAGTACAGGTAGACTGAGAAAGGGGCCAGAAGCTTCAACTAGCGATAACCATTCGGCGTGGTGACGGGCTGTAGACATAGGAAATAAATAAGGGAGAGATTATAATTTGAAGAGTTACATGATCAAGTTAGCGATAAGTTTGAAATTATTTCTCATCTTTATTCACTGGTTTTAATAATCTTTGAATTAGGATAGTTTTTCTTTTCATTTCCTTTATCATTTCTTCATTTTTAGAGGAAGTAATATTGTCTTCTAACAAGTAATTTGTGATTTCACTCCTAAAACTATAAATCTTTTTTAGCGAAAACTCTTTATATTTCACTTCGGATTTACATGAACGTTTGATAGGTTTAACTGTACCTTTAAATACTATTTTTACATCTTCCTCGTTCATTCTTTCTAAATGAGGAGAGCTTGAAATATCACTCCAAATAGATTTACCTCTTTGTGGTTTCACATAAATCTTATGCTCCGTCACTAAATTAGTGACTTCCAAATTGATAAAGTAATTGTGCTCCATTAAAATCGCTGAATCTATTTCCTTTTCTTTTTTTAAATATGGAATTCTATCTAACCCGCGTACAGCATATCGTCTCGCCGAAAATTCAATTTCTAATGACTTTGGATTTTGCGGATCTATTTCTCCTGCTTGGATGACTTTAGCTTTATAAAGATATTCTTTACCGTTATCTAAATCTAAAATCTGAATAATAATTTCTTTCCCTAATATATCACCTATATCGTTATTACCAACACCTAATAACTGTATCGTTTTCTCGTCAACTAACTTATCTACATTTTCACCAATTAACTCTAAAACCAAATCCCCAGTATCTTGTTCCTGCTCTCCTTGCAATTTCTTATAAAACTCTACATCATTAACATCAAAAACAATACAATTATCTTTAATAAAAGTAAGATAATCTAATACATCTTTGTATATTTTGCTATCTTTATTACTTTTAACAATAAAAGAAGATTCAATATTCACCCCAAGAATAGCTCTTTGAGTGAAATTATGGCTCCCTAACCAAATTTCAACATTGTTATCAGGCATCTCAAACAGAATTATTTTGGAATGTAATAAATAAGATACTTTCTTTTTGTCTTTTAGCTCATAATTCTCTGAGTTTTTTTTAATCTCGTAATTATGTAAAAAAATATTAGAGCCAGAACGTTTAAAATTTGCTAAATAATCAATATTAGTAGGGCTGTGTAGATCAATACAATAATAGGAATTCTCTCTTTTGAGGACTAATGCTAATTCCTTAATAAAGTCAGTATCAATTGTCCAGTAAGCAACAGCCCCTTTAACATTTTCACATTTACACAAAGACTCCTTCAACCTTTCCTTAATACTTGATTTTTTGACGGTAGGAATTAATTCAATATCAATGTTCATTTGGTTTACAATCAAAATTTCATAGGGAGCATAAAATCGGTGAATTTTCTTTTCAGTAAATTCTCGAATCCTTTCAGTCACATTATCGTGCTAGCTTTTGGGGAATTAAATAAGTAACCGCCAGGGGAAACAGTCGCGGTGTCGGATTTGCAAACCTAGCTTGAATTGCAGCCACTTCGCGCTCAATTTCTGCTGGAATTTGCTCTACTCTCACCTTAAGACTGTTGACATTGCGCTCAAACTGTTCTCTTTCTGCGGTATTAAACAATTCCAACTGCTTAAACTCAGGTTCATCCAGTTCATTGAGAATGCTTTGACGCAATTCCGTTAAAATTGCTGTAATATCAGCCGCTTCTTTTTGAGCGCGATCGCCTAAATCTCGTTGTAAACTTTTACTACGGTCTTGCATTCGCGCCTCCAAAGCTTGCATCAAAGCTGATGCGTGGCTATCCCATAACTGCGCCAATTTCTCTCTGATATCTGACGGCGCTAATTCTGGTAAAGCAGCTGCTAAACACGATTGAATCTTCATCACACCCAAACGGTTAAATTTTCCTTCTTTGAGCAACCCACCCGCCGTAATTACTTCTTCATGTAATCGTTGCTGGTCACTACCTAAAATCACCAATCGACCGTAAGCTATAACTGCTGGTGTATCCAACACCGAATTGGGAACCAAACGCGCCGTTACTCGGTGCAAAGCTTTTCTACCTTCTTTTGACCAAACTTCAGCGCGTAACAACCGCAAGCACATCTGCACTAAACGATGATTCAAGTGCGCTAACACTACATCATCTCTACCATGTGCTAATTGCGGGTCAAAAACAATCGGACGAATTTCTTTGGTGTGGGGATGGGCTAAACCTTCGCTGCAAACTGCCCAACTGCTTTTTAATGGTGGTAAGTAAAACCCTTGTCCATCTATTCCCTCTATCTCGGTAGCAATCAAAGGTGGTTGTTGGGCTAATTTCAAACCAATTTTGACTACAGCCTCAATATTATCTGGCGTTAGTCGCAAATGCTGGCGCGTTTCATCTAACTGTTCTCTCAGTTTCTCAATTTGCTCCCGCACCTGACGCTCAAACTTTAACATCCGCCGTACAACTTCAGATTCCCGTTCCGCCACCGTGGTATCCAAAACTGTACGATACCCCAACATCGCTTCTTCTACCTGTGCCGCAATGACAGGCCCCACCTTGCCTAAATCTTCGCGGATATTGTTAATTTTTAACACCGCCCGCATCAAAAATTCTAAATCGCCTTCTAACTCACCGGGACGTAGCCCAGTTGTATTATGTTGATAATCTTTGCCGACAAAGTGGTAAATCTTCACTTCTTGAGCTTTTTGCCCGTGACGGTCAATTCGACCGTTACGCTGTTCCATCCGGTTCGGGTTCCAGGGAATTTCATAGTGGATGAGGCGCGAACAAAAATTCTGCAAATCTAAACCCTCACTCGCCGCATCCGTCGCCAGCAAAATCCGCACTGGGGATATATCAGGAGATGCTTGAAACGCGGCTTTTACCTGTTCTCGGTCTTCTGACTTCATCCCGCCGTAAAGTGTCATTAGGCGTTCGCATCGCGTCCCCGAAGGGGAATCGCCCTGCACCAAACCTTCTACCGCTAACAAGTTATACAACCATTTCTGGGTAGCTCGATATTCTGTAAAAATTATCACTCTTTCATTTGACCATTTGCCATTTGGTTGAATGTGGGTATGAATCCAGTTAAGTAATTCTTTGGCTTTGGCATCAGACACTCTCGATGTCGTTTCTGCCCATTCCCGCATCTGTCGCAGCAAACCTTGTTCCTCTGCACTCAGTTCTCGAAATAACCTAGTTGTATTAGTAATTGCCTCATCTGTCGATTCTTCATAAACTTCATCATCCGCAAAATCTTCTTCAATTTGTGCCAATTGACGGCGCAAAATACCTTCTGTCGGTCGAGATAAACTGCTATAAGTGCGGCGACGGGCATTTTTTAGCGATTCTTCATGCTGTGCCAAAGTAGTTGCAAAGGCTTGTGAAGAGGAAAACAAGCGTTTTTTTAACAGCTTGAGGACAAATTCAGTGGCATATTTTTCAGTATTATCTGCTACGCCCTTACAGCGCAATTCAGTATATCTTTTGAGGTTAGCGTGTGCCTGCCTTTCTGCTTCAGGATAGTCTACAGGTATAGCTTCTAGCTGGCGCTGCGGAAATAAATCAGAACCGTCCCAACCTTTCATTTCGGATTTGAGACGGCGAACCATGATTACTTGTAACTGCTTGCGATCGGGTGATACCCCCCGTGCAAACCGTTGGCTATCAAGTAATTCCAACAGCGCTGTAAAACTTTCGGGATAACCGTTGTGCGGTGTCGCCGTCAAAAATAGCTTGTGTTCAAAATGCGGTACTAAAAACCGAATAGCAGCAGTTCTCAAGGAATCAACAGCATAGTTCCCACCGCCAGAGGGAGCAACATTATGTGCTTCATCCACAATCAGCAAATCAAATCGCCGGGGATACATCGGTTCGCCTTCTCCTGGTAAGATTTCGCGGAATAAGCGCAGAGGGCGATCGCGTTTGAGAAAATCTATTGAGGTAATCAACCGGGGAAAATGCTGCCAAGGGTTGACGTGAATTCCCCGCTTCCTTCGCAGTTCCTTCATTAAGGTACTGTCCACGACGCGGAAATCTAAACCAAACTTATCGCGCATTTGGTCTCGCCACTGAATTTGCAGTGAAGATGGACAAACTATCAAAATCCGCCGACAGCGATGACGGATAATTAATTCTTGAGCAACTAACCCCGCCTCAATGGTTTTACCTAATCCGACATCATCTGCAATCAATAAATTAACGCGAGGCATTTGAATTGCTCGCACTACTGGATCAAGCTGATAATCTTCAATATCAATGCCACTGCGAAAGGGGGATTGTAAAGTGCGAATATCAGCTATTGATGCTGCACCCCAGCGCACAGCATCGAGAAATGCATCTAACCTTGCGGGTGCGTCAAAACCCGTGGGTTTGGGCAACTCCATCTTTTCATAAACTAATGCCCCAGGCTCTAATTCCCAAATTACTTGTAGTTCTTCACCCAAACCATCATCTTCAACAGAGGACAGACTGACCAAATGCTGAGTTTTTTCCACTGCACTCAGCATTGGATTGGTGGGTAAAGTCGTATTACGCACATCCGTGACGACGAATTGCCGGGAGCGAACGTTAACCAGTTGACCTTGTTCTGGGATAGCTCTGACTATAGCCATGATTTGGGGAATGGGGAATTGGGAGTGGGGAGTAGGGAATTGGAAATTGGGAATTTCCAATCACCAATTATCAAAGACAGGTTTGTGTTGTTATTATTGTTACTTCTCTTTTCCTATACAGTCAAAATTCTCAGTGATATGTTCTCAAGATAGTGGTGCAAAGCATCTGCCGTGAGAACACACTCAGTAACTCAAACCGTGAAATGTATGCTAAATTTTTTACTTCATTGGAATTTTTGTAGTTTGCGTAGGCGCAGCCCGCACTTCTCTACGAGACGCTGCGCGTAGCAAGATCCCGAAAGGTACGACAAAGCTCAGTGACTGTCGTAGACAGGTTTTGAGCATTTGGTCAAGTTGCTCCTTTGTCGCGCGATTCCCTTCGGGATAGCTGACGCTCGTTCCTCGCTATCGCTAATGTCGTTTGTATTGCAATCTGTCTCGTCAACTAACAACACCCAACTCGAACGCTGATATTTCCGCACCTAGATTTTGAATGAAAATTTATTGGTAAGTGTTAGGTAAGATAGTTGGGTAAAATTTTTGGAGTAGGAGTAAAGTTTTTTGTACTGTAGTAATCCCTATTCCTTTCGTTGATAAAAATTTAGATAAATTACATATACTTTCCTCTTGCATTGCTTGCTTGACTTTTTTAATGTATGTTTTCCCCAAGCCAGTTACCTCTAAAATTTCTCTATCTGATAGTGAAAGAAAAACAGTTTTTAATTCATTAAATATATCATCAGGTGCATGAGGATCGTATATATATATTTCTATAGGTAATTCACATTCACCTAAATACTTATTCATAATTTCTAGAGATTGCTCTTGGGGAATTCCTCCATTTTGTGTTCCAAGCAGAGGAAAAGCGATAGAAGTTATCTCTTTTTCTATGTAGGTATCGACGAATTTTTGCAAACCCAATTCCAGATATTCTAACTTTGATGGTTTCTTCCAGTGCTTTTTAGTTGGGAAGTTAAGAACCCAATGTTTGTCACATTTATACAGCCACAGCTTACCAATATCCATCAAATTTTGATTACATATTTCTACATAATATGTATACATTTCTTGATATCTTAAGCGAAATTCCAATGCAATACCAGCACCCATCACCCCCACACAGTTAACAGTGTTGACTAGTGTTTGACAATTTGAAGTAAATAAATTGCCTTTAATAATTTTGAGACTCATTTGTATAAATTAACCATTCTTGACCATTTTCTTGAAACCTAACACTCATAGGAGTATTAGGCTTATATTGTAGCTGGATAGAACGAGATGAACTAACATTAATAGATTGTCCAAAGTTAATTTTTGAAATGTCTTTAAACGGCGAAATAATTTCTCTATTAAATGGAAGCTGTTCTGTAAAGCTAAGAATTAATTCTCCATGAATGTTTCCATATTTATCGTAGTTATCAATTTGGATATCAATAAAATTTCCCCGATCGTTAATTGTTACATAAGGATTATTATGATAGAACAAACTCCCTTCACGAACAATTTCCAATTCTTGAAATACGCGATTAGCATATTTTGATTCTGTACCAATGAGCTTTAGCAAAGTATCTTTATCCTGGGTTGTACGACAAATAATACTTATATCCTCTAAATTAAACTCAGTAAAATCGAGGTAATTATGAACGATAAATTCTTGTTGGGATGCTCTCAGAAAAGTCTCTTTGCCAGCTGCCAGTGTAGAATAGACATGATCAAAATCAAAACACTGCTCCAAGAAAGTTGTACTGTTACCATAATGAGAGCCTGAAGCTGCAAGATTCCCACTACTTATACCACATTTGCTGCCATGAGTTTCCAGCACTCGCTTTAGATCGAAGCGGAAGAAAATTGGTACAGGACAAAGAGCATAAATATTTCCTCTACGTTTGCCTAACCCTTCATTATGCCATTGAGTTGGAGTTTGTGGTCGGCAATAGAAACGTGCAAAATCTTTTACATCGCTTCTGGTCCGGCCGATAAGGTTTGCGCCAGCTGAATTGCTGAAGTTACCACAAAGATTTCTGGCTAGTAGTTTTTCATCTGTGAGAATTGAAACAGCATTTTCAATATGGGTAAAGTGGTAGATGTATCCTTTCCAAGTGGAATTCTGACGATTTAGCCCAGCTTGAAATTTACGTGCAAATTCTTCTATTTCTTCTGGTGTTCTCTCTAAATAAAAATCATTACTTATGCAATTGCTGTGTATTTCAAAGAAAGGGTTATAATTATCTACTTCTTCTGTCCCTGTAGTCTCTATCTCTATGGTTGCAGTTTGCAGAGGGTTAGGTTCACCATCTAAATTCGCTATTTCTATAGCAATTAATACCATGTATTCAAGTATGTCTATAATCTGTTTATCATTGGCAAACCAAGAATGTTCACGATTAGAATATAATAAAGGAGCTATTTCTTGTTTTTTCTCTCCCTTCAAAAGATAAACACATACTGCTTGACGCTGTTCTTCAGTTTTTGCCTGTAGCGCCCACCTAATAATTTCGTCTTTAGAAATACTATCTCTCCTGGAACGACAAGCATAGAATAAATTTAAAGCAGTATCCTTATACTCATTGTGGAGGATGCGGCTATCTGGTGCAAAATCAACTAACAATTTTTCCTCAATAGCATTAGAATTACTGATTAATAGTTGCTGACAAGGCAAATAACTACCAGCTTGAGACATAAAGTAAACTGTCTCTAAAAAATTCTGAAGTTCATTAAGTTCATAAGCTGCACTAAAGTTATTAAGAAAATCTTTGGAAATCAGACTACCAAGATATATAGCTTGGGATACTCCCACTCTTGGCTGACTATTTCCTATTTCATTTTTTAATATATCAACTAACCGTAAATCATTGACAACATAACGTGTTTGAACCAAATCTTCTCCTAATAGCTTCTTAACTTCTTGCCATTTATCACGGGCGATGAGATTATTTTGATACTGTTGCTGAAAACATGGCCAATTTGCGACTTGTAAAAAAGTGTTTTGCTCTGAGATTTTACCTGTTAATTTATAGTTCACATTATCAAGTGAGACGAGTTGACGGTAGCGACCATACAAACCACTGGGTAAAGACTGACAGCGAGTGATGAGATAACCCATAGCGCGATCGCCCGCCAACATATTACTGATAATATCAATTCCTTCACTGGGGTCTTTTTGTTGCCAATTTACTGCTAATTCATTCCATAAAAAGTTCCAAAATTCATATTGATCAATGTTTTTAAAGCCTAAAGTATTTGTAAAATCTTGCCAATTTTCATGACTTTTACAGAAAAGATTATCAAGAATTTTGCCTAAATCTTCTCCTATCTTTCTAGCTAAATAACGATTGTGTTCTGAAGATTTTACTAAACTTTCTCTTCCTTTAGTAATATCAAAATCAGCATTTAAAACAAAACCTAAAAATAATTGTTCTCTAGTAGGTGCTGTTACCCAAAAAGTAGCAGTATTTTTAGGTAAGATATTATTAATACCTTCATTGTTTTCAGAAATTCCTAAAACTAAAGTTGCGTTTTTTTCTTGGGTAGTTTTTAGGCATAATAGGAGAGAACTTTCATGATCATCACCTGTTTGATATTTACCTATTTCTACTCCCGAAATATTCAACACAGAAGTAGGATACCAAGATAAATTGGTTATTTGATTTTGATGATTAACAAATGTACATTTTTTGATAACTTTGGAAAAAACTAAAAGAAGATTAGCTACAGAACAGAAATATTGAAGTACATTGTCAACAGACAGCTTTTCATCAAGATTTAATTCTATAATTGTACTGTCAGAGAGGCTAATATAACTGTTAATATCATTTCGTAGTTGATTAGTTTTTTCTGTATTTAACCGTGAAGGTATTAATCCACCTTCTACGGTAAAACCTAAGTTTTTACTAAGTACATAAGGTTTTTTACACACAAGATATATACTTTTAAATCCTAAACCAAATTTACCTGTTACTCCTTTTTCTTTATCAGAAATATTGAAAGTTAGCATTTTTTCTAAATCACGATGAAATCCTTTATCACGATATTTATCACGATATTCTTTATCTGGATAGTCGGGATGTTGAAAACAACCAATAGGTCTACCTGCATGAATAAATTGAATTTTACGATCATCGTATTTAACAATAAATTGTTTTCTAGTATCATCCAACTTGGGTGATAATGACATCAATTGCCATTCAACTACTGCATCATCAGCATTTTGAAATAATTCAAAGGGAATACTTGGATATCTGTAACCACATTCTTGTATTTCCTCTCTAACAGCTTTTAAAGTTTGTTCTTGTATTTGCATACTTTCACTAGATTCACCAGTAAGTAAAGTAACTAGTTCTGACTTGAGATTATAAATTTGCTTCTCTATGTTTTCTATAGATTGGTTGTTGATTTGTAAGTTAGCTTTCTTTTCACGTAATTCATCAAATGACTTGATAAATTTTTGAAACGCATGACTATGTTTCTTTAAACCTAATTCTTGTAAAGTATGTATTGCTGTATCTAATAACAAGTCTTTTGCTATTTGAATATCTAGCTGATCTGAATTTTCTAAATTTTCCCAAGTTATTTCTAGTGATTTAGGAACTATTTGATAAACTTCTTCTAGTAATAGCTTGCTTGAGTTCTTTAAAAGATTGACTAATTCTGATTGAATCAACTGTTGAGGTTGAATAGGCAATAATTCAATTTCTGTAATATCAGGTGATAATTTACTAACAAAAAGATGAGGAGGATTTTGTGTACTTATAAGACTGGCTGTAAAGGTAGATCCCATAATAGATTGTACTTTTCTAGTGCGTTCACTAGCTTGACCTACATAAATCTTGAAATTTTTGTTGTTTATATGATTTTGAATAGGTTTATTTTCAAATAAACTTTGCCGTAAACCTCCTAAATCTGTTTTACCAAGATAAAGATGAGCCAATTGTTTAACATTACCTTCACCACCATATAATAATGTCAAAAATGCTCCTATTGGTTCGGAAGGACAATCTTTTTCCCAATTCTGGAAATAATTTTTTAATACATCAAAGTTACTTTGATCTACTTCTTTTTCAGGAGGTTCTAAAATTGACAATAATTCACTTGTTTCTACCTTTTCTAAATAAACTTTAAGAATAAACTCCTGTTTTTTATCTAAAAGATGTATATTGTCAATGTTTTCTCTATTTCCCCAAGTTAATTGATAAGGTATTTCCCAATCTCCACGACCGTTAATCAAGCGAATTTTCTCTAGAATTTGTGAGAAACTATCATAATTAACTGCTAATTGTAGATAACAGTTAAAAACATTAATTGTATTGCAATCTGGTTTGTTATTTACAAAAACAATATTTTGCAAAATTTTACTGAGTCTCTGTTGTTCTAATTTACCTAATAATTTTGGTAGTAAATATTTTTTGAATTGTTCTTTACTTAATTTTTGTGCAAATTGCCAAGCTGGTAAAAAACTAACATCAATATTATTAAATACTTGCAATATCTCATCTAATGGAAATTCATTAATATTAAATTCTCCTAATTTATAATCATTTGCTATTTCTAAAATTTTGCCAATTTCCGATAATGCTTTATCTTGAGTTACAAATAATTCTTTAGTTAACCATTCCCAGCAAGTTTGATGATCACGAATTTTTTTATTTAATTGTGATGATGCTATATAATTACTAGAAACTGTTTGTAGTAATTCTTCAATTTCAATTTCAATATCTGGATAATGAAGAATATCTTGAGGATAAATAGCATTTTTATCTATATCTATAAGCCAAGATTTTGTTTTTAGATGTTTAAAATTTTGCTCAGTAAGTTTGAAGTTTTCTTTTTTCAATAAACCTTCTAAACTATCAAGAATTATATCAATATATAAATGAGATTGAGACTGATATAGAATAAATTCAATTACATCATTTTCATGCCATTTTGTAAATAATATTCTAATTCTTTTCAAACTATCATGATTTTGAATTTCTTTAGATAACAATGATAATTCTGTATATTCACTATTACTAATTTCCACTAATTTAGATAAATATTTACTAATTCTTTTGGGTATAATTTCAATTACTTGTTGTGGAGAAGTTAATTCGTGATCTACAACTAACCATGTTTCTGTTTTCAGTAATGTTGCTAGATTTTGATTTTTAGAAATGTCTATATCTTGTAATACGTCTAAAATTACTAACTCAAAGTTATTCCAATAAATAACTGATTTTTGAGGATAAGAAAAAACTTTTTCTAATATGATTTGTGCATTCCACAAAATAAATAAATTTCTTAACCAATTATATACCTGATGTTTTTTTATCCAGTTAAGTAAGGAAGATTCAGAATATTTACTATCGTCTAAAGTGGAGATTATTTGTTGATGTTTTGATAATTTAGCTGGTAATTTAATGATATCTCTTGGTTGTATTGCATTACCATTTATATCCACTAACCAATGAATATTTTTCAGTTCAGTTTCCCATTTATCTTTTTCTGCTAGAGATAATTTTTCTATAGCATTCAAAATTAAATCACAGTATTTATTAACATTAGAAAATTTTAAAATTGTGGATAATGCTTGATCTGGTGTCCACAAGGGAATCCAATCTTGATCTATTTCCTGCTTGTTTTGACGAATCAGTATAATATATTCTTTAAGGCGTTCATCAAGGAAAAAATCTGGATTTTCTAAATACATTTTGCCAGATTCAATACAAACTAGCTCCCCATTTACTGTTTCATGCAGTTGTAGAGATTTCCATAACTCTTGATTGCTATATCTTGGCCTAATATGGCGCAATAGCTCATATCTCTCAGATGGTTCTAGCAAATTCCCATCTACACAGTCTGCTCCTAACTCACGAATTAAATCTACAACTTCTTCAGTTTGTAATAATTTAATTCCCAGTATTTGGCGTTTAGCCGAGGGAATATACTCAACAATGAGCGGATCGATTAATCGCCAATCTTCACCTCGTATTTGTAAAACTTGTTGTCCAACTTTTTGCCATACTGTACTTTCTTGCGAAGTGATATATAAAGGAGTTGTAATATCTTCGTATTTTTCTTTATTTCCATGCAACAAGTAACGCAATTGCTTAGACATGATTAATTAACTCCTTCAATAAATTAGTTCGTTGCCTGGAATTGCCTAAATCTGGTTTTGTGGCTAAAAGCTGTAAGCAAGTTTGAGGTTCCAATTTAGGGATAGCTTTTAAGGTGCTAGTTTTTTCTAAAATCAGCGAAATTTTTGGTTCTATGAAAATTAGTTTGCATTCTGGTAATGCTGCTTTTACAGCAGTAGCAATAGGTGTCTCATAGTCTCTTTTATGAACTTGAAATAGCAAATATTTTTGTTTGTATTGTTGTAAACTTAAGTAGGAGCAAATATAGGTTTTATTCTGCTGATGATTATACCCAAAAAATAATGTAAGATTCGACACAAGGTTTAAAACAGTTTCTAGTGAATTAATCTGCTCAAGAATTTGCTCAAGAATTTTTTTAGCTACCTGCTCGGTAGTTGCTGTTATCAATAATTGGCTAAGACAAGTCAGAATAAATTTTACTTGTTCATTACTCAAAGAACCAGTACTAACAGGGGAATTTGGCTCAAATAATTCATAAATTAATAGTGGTTGTTCAATATCTAGCTGATATAATGCGTTTAAAACAAGTTGTATAGCTTGCCAATTGTAAGTAACTTGTTTAAGTTTCAACCTTTTTTCAGGATGAATTAATGCAACTATTTTTTTAATAGCTTCATTGTATTGCTCTTGTTGGAGGTTTTCGATACCAATGGTTATAAATGCTTCTCGAACTATATTTATTAGGCAGGTTTGAATTTCCGATTGTCCAATAAGTTGTCTATTTTGGATGAGAAAATTCACAAAGTAGTTGACATTTTTAGGTTGAGCAAAAAGCAAATTTAAATCTAACGATGTCAGTAGATTAATAATTTCTTGCTTTTGCCAATCTACAGATGTTTCATTTGACAGAAGATTAGGTTGTTCCTTGTCAATTAAATAATACCTTTCTACTAAATTGCTTAATTCAGGGAAGATTTCCCAGTTGGGGGGAACACCAGGCAGTGATCGCACATTTGCATTAACCGGAATTAGTTCCCAAGCACTACGAGATGGTTTAATCCTAAATACCCACTGAGCCTCTCTACAAATACTCTGTTTGTATACTTTACTTTTGAAAAACTGCGATCGCAAAATTCCTTCAGAAAGGTTAGATATATCTGGAGTAGATAAACTATGAATTTTCACAAATTTCTCAAGGGAAGGAAGAAAAACTTTTAAAGTTCCTTTAGTCGCCAGCAAATAATTCCACTGAGCTATCATTTCATCTTCATTCGTGGGAGTCTTTTGCACAAACCCATCAGTGCGAATTTTTTGCAATCCTTCAATATATTTTCTACCAGAATCAAGAAAGAAATAACCATGTAAAAAAATTGTATAATCTTGCTCACCTTTGCAATCAATTACTTCATAAGCTTCTTGTTCGGCTCCCTCTTGACTATAGCTAGCTTCATCACTGGCTAAAGGTAGAAAAACCGACCATTGCAGCATTAATCTAGCTTTATGTCTATTGTTTAGCGATTGCTTGGTAAAAACTACAGCACAATGAGGGATTGATTTATCAGGTATACTTTCTGATTCCGCCGATTCATTAATTGATACTCTTTTTGTCCAATAAGGTGACTGTTGTAAATCATCCCAAAAAGTATTTGATACGCTTTCTGAATCTTGACCTAGTAGTAATGAAAAGTCACTCGCTGGTAAAATTCGTTCTTTACCTGCAAACCGGATTCCTGTTGCATCTGCACTAATGATAATTCTCCCTTGCAAATCGTGTTCATCTTGTTGTATTATTTTACTTTCTGAATTTGGATAAATACAGCGATCGCAGGGATTCTGGCTATCTAAAGTAACAGAAAATTGCGCCTGAAGAGAACCGCTATTATTTTCTAGCCAATATCTAACTTTTCTAATATGACGTAACAAGGGTAATAATTGCCCAATCCTCATTTTCATGTCTTCAGGTAGATTGGATTCCACTGATTTGGCATCATTATAATAGTTAGCCAAAATACAACGTTCATCTGGCATTCTTTGGCGCAGTGGTATCCATAATAAAAAGTAATTAGATGTAGGTTTTACTAAGTTTTGCTGGATTAAATAATTTTGTAAAAACTGGCGATCTTCAAGAGAAATTTCTCCCCACTCTGGGCGTTTAGAATCAATCCCATCACGATTAGCCCAAGGATTAATAAATTCACCACAACCTTCTTGAATATCCTGAGAACGAGCAATATAAAAGAAGGCTTCACAAAAATGAAAAATACTCTTTTGTCCAAGTCCAAATTTACCGATTTTACCTTTATCTTTAGCATTAGCATCAATGCCAAAGCAAGATATAGATTCTTTATCAGATTTAGAAAATGTACCATTATTGAGGAAAAATAGTCCCGGTATCTTTAAAAGGGGATGCTTAACTGCATCTCCCAGTTCTTTGACTATTCCAAATTCTAAAGTTGTGGCTCGTCCATCGTTGGCATTTTGAATTATTTCTTTAATGATAGGAAACCCTTGCTTATACCTCTCCCGTAATAGACTTTTAATATTATTGACAATTGTTCCAGGTGGAATTTGATAACCTGCCATAGTTAATACTCTTCTTGTAATTGAAATTTTCCGTCTAATTGCACATAAAACGAGCAAAGTTCATACAGGATAAAGCTTTGACGCAATAATTACGTAAGGTGCGATCCCATCCTGTCAAACTCAACTGGCGGTAGTTTCTCTGGTGGGGGAAAATCTGACTGTTGACATTTAAGCCAATTGAAAATAGTGCGTTTATCTTCATTAATCCTGAATTTGCGGCTTAAATCTGCGATGGGCAAAACCCACCGCCCATACCAAAACTGAGCAAACAGCTAATTCGGTAAATACTTAGCCAATAAATCCTGACCCTGACTGCCCATCTCATCAAGCTTCTGCTCAATAAGCTTCATCGCCATCGGCGACGGTTTAGAGCGTCCATTTTCCCAACGATTAATCGTGGTATAAGTAACGCCTAGATTGGCTGCAAATTGTTCTTGCGTTAGCGCAGCCAAAAGCCGCAGATCACGAATGATCTGCCCCACCTCTGGCTGGTTGATAGCCAAGGGTTTTTTGATAGTCATTTAACTTCTAAACTTGATCCACTAGCTTAAGTAGCCAATGCTATATTATTTGCTACATATTAACCATAGTAAACCTGAGCATTCATCAGTAAATACGCGGAATTTGTGTTTGTGATAGTAAAATTTTTTCTTTGGTTAAGGGAATTTTTTAAGTGATGTTGAACTTGAATTTAACCTAACGGTTTATTGCTGATGGCTCCGTTTCATTGTTGAAACAGGCATTCCCCGTCAAGTAAAATAACCTTTGACTTATAACAAACCTTTGATTTATAATAAGTTAATTGTGAAAATTTCACCCCAAATATCTTTTTATCTGCTATCATTTTTCAGAAAAAATTCTTCACATTCATAATGAAGTTGACTGCCTCCAGCAAGAATTTATCTGTCTATATCGATTTTATAAACACTCCCCAGGTTTTGAGCATTTCGTCAAGTTGCTCTTTTGTCGCGCGTTCGTCGTTCGCGCAGCGTCTCGAAGAGAAGACGTTGGCGCAGCCATCGCGGATCACCAGAATCAATTACTTCACCTCAGTCGCCAATATTAATTACCAACATTATTTCATAAATTCTCATTGTGGACGGATTCATTTTCGTTGATTAGCTCGATTAAAATGAGTGTTTTATCGTTTAAAAAATAACAACATTCCATGTGGATTATCTAAAGATACATCTGTATTACTATTGTGATCCTGCGACTTATCCCCTTGTAAATCTTGACTTGAAAGTGAGTACACATCAGTTTCAACAAGCTGATATCCTTGAGTATTGAAATAACCAACTAATTTATCAGGCATTACATGAGATGCACCGTAACTTGGTAACAAATTATGTTCAATTTTATCCTGGTCTAAAATATTTAATTGCACAACACCTGTACGACAAAATATATCAAAATCAATCGACTCGACTAAGCCACTTGTAGTAATTTCTATTGAATCTAATTCCATCGCCAGTTGCTCTATACTCGCAAAATTCCGCGACCACGGGTTGCCCATTAAAAATAGCCGCACTGATATTGCCTCCGGTTGCACCTTCGCTATATCGAGTAACAGCTGCATAACAGCATCTGGTTGTAAATAATCTAACACTCCATGAACCGAAACCAACCGTAAGGTTTTAGGAGCATAAAGTTTTGTCAGTTCTAGTTCTGCTAGATTGCGATCGCAAAAATAATTTAACTGTAGGTTTGGGTATTGGCTGCGTAAAGCTAAAAACTTTTCTGGCGGATTAGTAGCAATGTCGTAACAGTCGATTGTCGGAAGTTGGTAGCGCGTCAAGTCAACTCCCTCAAAACCAAAAAAAACTTCACGCTCGGCAAAACCTGCACCCAAGATAGCTGCACTATCACCATTACCTGAAAGAATCGCTTCCCAAGTCAGGGGATAAACATTGGGGGTAAGTTCTAAAAGCCTAGCTCGACTAATTTCTAAGATATTGCCACTGCCCTTGTTTTCTAGGAATCTTACTGCCATAAAACCTCGTTATATTATGAGACAACCTTGGGACGACTGATTAGGGTGATATCTTTACCTTCGCCCAAACGGTACACTTCTGTGCGATCGCCAACATCAATTTCAAAAAACCGATAGCTTGTAGTAAACCGCGCCCACGGTGCCAAAGGATTAATTTTTGGGAGATTGGTTGTTGCTTGGTAAGTAATTTCAAACCCCGCTCCCCCATCTTGCTTGAACATCCGCAAAAAACATTCGTAGTCTCTAGCGTGCCAAAAATCAGTTGTTCGGCGACGCACCACATCTTGGGAGTCAGAACTCATCGCCCGTGCTGCTGATGCGGACACGATCAATTGCAAATTGTCAGACATTCGCGTTAAGGCAAGTTTCTTGTCTGGGTTTGAGAATATTTCATCAACAATTGGTCTAAGCTCAGGGTGCAAACAAGTTTCGGCAATGTAAAACCCTGAATACTTGCTGATATCTTTCTCAAATTCCCGATCAACTAGTCTTTCGGAGTCACAACTAACCGACTTTCGTAAGCTTGCAAAAATCAAGTCTTCATATAACTTCTGCTGCGATGCTGGCGTTGCTGCAATAATTTTAAATGCAGACCCACGCATTCCCTGAATTCCAATCAAAGCACAGGTACAATCGAGGGATGCCGCCCACATTGCTAGAAATTTTCGATAGTTGGTATAAAGCATTAATGCTTCCTGATAGTCAGGAGCTTTAATTTTGAGTAGATGCTTTACTGGATTGGGTTTAATTTCCCATCCAGGCTTGCATAGTAAAGCCCATAACGCAGAAGAATCTTCAATGGCATCCATGCATTTATGCCCCAAGCTTATTAATGACAATTATTTGTCTGTCCGTTTTTGTCAAACCTCATGCGGGATATCAAATCCTTAAGATGCGCTGGATCTACACCAAACCTATGAGCAATGTCATACTCCTCATCTTCAGTTGGCGGTGCATTTAGTGTAAGTAAATGCTCCAAAAAAGGTTGCGACCCCCCTAAAGGCAAACCATCATCCGTAAAAGGTAACCTATGTTGGTGCATTGACTGCTCAAATACCGCAGGGCGGGTATTTTGTAGCCATGCTACAACCTCACCAGGTTTTGGCGGGTCTATCCCCAGTCGATCGCATTCTTCTAATAACTCGTTTGATAATTGCAATTCTACTGCGGAAACGCTGCGCGATGCTCCTTGAGGAGCCGCCAAGGGCGATCGCACCACCAAATCCTGCAACCACTCCTGTAGTTTTCCTATCTCTGGTAGCTGCAAATCCAGCGTCCGACAAGCAGCTACAAACTCTTGTCCAATAACAGCTTCTCTATGCAAATTTTTCAGAAATGCAGCATACTCGTCTTCCGATAAGACATTAAGCTGCTGCTGAAAAAACTTTTGAATTTCTCGACTTAAGCGAAATATACGTGATGCCTGAAAATCATTGTCTTTCTTGATACCCTCAATATCACCCAGGCCAAGGGAGAGATTATCTACAAACCAAACCCCTACCTGGCCTACTTCTGGTACTGATAAACCCAAGGATTCGCACGCAAATATCAGTTCTATGCCCAAAGAGGTATAACCAGAAAACATCTGCTCCAAACTACCCGGTTGAGGAACCGGCTTACCACTTTTTTGAGCTAGGTCAACTAAATCTAAACCCAAATCAACTAAACGCCTTAAAGCTTTCGCCAAAGTGCCACCCAATATCGGCAGTAAATCATCTACCTTTTGCCGCACACCGGGCGCAAGGGTAAAAGATACTCGGTCAGTATCCCCTCCAGAAAAGCGTTCGCGCTGATTTGACACACGTTTTTTGAACTTGGTTTATCGAGATTTCTCTTCAGTTTATAGAAACAACAGGGGTTTTAGTTACAAACCTTAAGTTTTATATCAAAACCTATATCGCTAGAACAACTAAACACCTCACCATCAATAAACCTTGTCATTTTAGTGATGCACTAAATCTGATTAGTACATCACTAAATGTTAAATAATATTAATTTAATGCATCACTAACTCGGCAAATCGGTAAACTTTACCTAAAAAGCACAAAAGAAGGGCTTGAGATAAATCGAGCTAACTCGGTAAAAATCGTGCAAGAGCTAATAAAGATGCCAAATAACTACAAAATACTAGAAGTACTACCAAAACAAGGACTAGAACCCAGACAATTTCTACGCCAATGTTTTGATATCGCCGAACTCACTCCCAGAGAACTGCTCGAAGAAGAAACCGACTCACAATACCGCAAAAAATGTATCACTGTACTATGTGCAGTCTTAGGTGTACAAAGACCAACAGTTCGCAAGTGGGGAAGTGATCTCAATTTTGATGGGATACCCAACTACTGCAAAGTTTCACTTGCTTACATTCATGCTGCCGAAATCGTGCCAAAGCAGCTAAAAAGCATCTTGAGAAGAGAATACAACGCACCGGAAGTAAATGCTCAAACGTTTCTAGAAAAAATACTCCTCGAAGGATTAAGCGAACAACAAGTATTACAAACTGTCTCTCACGCCAATTTTCGCGCAACTTGTGTCAAAACTCTCACGCAAGTATTACATATTGGCACCAAGTCAGTCCAAGATTGGGGTCAGGATATGTCGTTTCACAAAATGCCTAAAATTCACAAGTACACCTTGGGCTATGCCTTGGCTGCTATTTCTAAATCATCATCAAAAAACTTGCAGAAAGCAGCTTGACTTATTCAACTAGTCGAATTAGGAAACTTGGTCTTAGAGATTAAGACCGCGCATATAATATCATGACTACAACAACTTTTGCAAATAAATTATACGTCGAGCAGCATCAGGTAGATTCCAATCCTACCACCCACATAGAGCAAAGTACCCTAGAGTACCTCCATACGGCTTTCCTACTCTATGAGTACAAGCAGACTTACACCAAAAAAGAATATCGCGCACTGTTAGAAGAGTACGGGTGGGACAAGGGCAGTGCTGAGTCAAGGCGATCGCTCCGAATTGCCGAGAATTTTCAAGCATTTATCAGTTGCCCGCAACACTTAGCGGTTTTACCAATATCGGTACTACTTCGGTTATGTTCTGTGAACTACAAAATCCTAATTGATCAATTGAAAGATATTCCTATTGGTGGATTGACTTGTGGATTAGTGTTAGAACTGATTGAGGAAAGAAGATTATTTCTCAGAGCCATGAATCAAGAAAGAAAAGATGGCAACTGGCGAGCAACACCAGATGGAAATAGATATTACACCTTCGGCAAAATTATGGAGGATGACCACCAAACAGGGGTGTTTACCGAGAAGTTAATAGAGGAATTGGGATTGTCACCGCAGCGAATTGTCAGAATGGCGATCGCTGATTTATATGAAAAGCATCAAGCTGAAATAGCCAAGAATGAAATCGGCTCTTTTGAAGAACTAATCCCTTGTGAACAACTCACTGACACCATAGAAGAATTGATTCCTGCCAACGATGAAAGTGTCGTCAACCCAACAAACCTTGAGGTAATGCAGCGAGAACTTGAAACCTTGTGGCAAAGGGATACAGAAGAATATGACTGCGAAGAATACCTGGAAGAACCTGAAGAGTCAAATATTGACTTTGAAGAAGATCAGATTGAGGCAGTAGAAAGTACATTGGCTGGGATGTTCGGTACAAATCAAGTTCCAGGAACTGATGCAGAAGTCCTCGCAGACATATTGCGGAAAGCTTCAGATTATTCCTCAGTGCGCCGGGGGCTATGGCAATATCAACAAGCTAAGGAAGAAGCTTGGAACCTCCTCTCGGATTCGGAAAGGAAATCTGTATGGCAGATGCTTCCAGAGGCAATCAAAAAGCTTAGTAATGCCAAACGTGAAGGGTTGATTGTCAACTTTTATGAGATGGAGTCAGGAGGGGTATATAAAGTCTTCACTACAGATTACCCACTAATAGAAGAAACAGTTAGTAATAGTCGGTTAGACAGATGGCTGGCAGATTTGAAAGTCAGGCAGAACTCCGATTGTAATTGACATGTCTTTAAAGCCAAGTGCAAGAAGTTAACATTAATTGGAATCTCAATGAACTCAACAGCAACAAACAAAAAAATAGCTGTTAGCCTATTCTCCGGGGTGGGTGGATTTGACTTGGGATTTAAAGCAGCAGGGTTTGAAATAGCGATCGCCATTGATAACAATCCCATCGCCCTAGCAACATACCAACATAATTTCCCGCACGCCACAGTTTTGTGCAAAGACATTCGGGAGGTGACGGCGGAAGAAATACGCGCCCATATTCAGGCGAAGTATGTAGATTGGGACGGGGAAATTTATGCCGTTTTTGGTGGGCCACCATGCCAAGGATTTAGTGTTGCTGGACTGCAAAATGTTGAAGATGAGAGAAACTCGTTGGTAGGGGAGTTTGTTCGGCTGGTGTTGGAACTCAATCCCCTTGCGGCAATCATGGAGAATGTGCCGGGGATTGAGAATCAGAAGTTTGGCTGCATTACTGCTAACCTCCAAGCAGTGCTAGAAGAACATTATTTCCTTAGCAAATGGAACCTCACCGCTTCAGATTACGGGGTTCCGCAAGCTAGAAAAAGGGTGTTTTTTGTTGCATCTAAGTTTGGAGAAATTATACTGCCAGAGCATCAATCTCAACATACAGTTAGAGATGCGATCGCGGACTTGTCGCCAGTCCCCCTACTCCCCAAGCAAAACACTCAAGAATGGCATCCAGATTGGGTGAAGGGAGAATATGCTAAGTATCTTGAAAAAATATTCCCAAATATTGGTATAGTAACTAACATTGAGACGGGATTCGCAGCGACAATACATGCACCACAAGTAATTCAGCAATTTATCAACACTCCCCCAGGTGCAAGGGAAGCTAAATCCAAATCAAAAAAGCTGCAATGGGATGGATTCTGCGTGACGTTAAGAGCGGGGAGTGGCAACCGCACCGCATTACGTCCCCTCCATCCAGAACAACCACGGGTTATCTCAGTTAGAGAAGCTGCTCGTTTGCACAGTTATCCTGATTGGTTTAATTTCAGTGAGGCAATACTCCACGCTCAAAGAGAAATTGGAAATTCGGTGCCCCCATTGCTTGCATATGCTGTGGGAATGCAGGTTAGAGAACATCTAGAATGCAATATCACTTATCAGATTAAGTGCCAAAATTGGCAAAACTGCCTATTTTTACCAATTTGTTGCAATTTTAAGAATATATTCGTTTTTGTCAATGAAATGCTGTCTTTAAGCGGGTTAAGCAAAATCGGCAAAGGGCGATCGCCTCCACATCTGGCTAAAAGAAAGCAAAGAGCAGATGTTAGGATCAACATTAACTTTATTAAGGAGCGGAAACTACTAAAGAATATTCAGGGATGCAGTGATTGTTAGTTGACCTTTTCTACATCTTTAAGCGCAAGCATGTGTAAACAAAAAAATTATGCGTAAGATTTATGCACTTCTTGTTGGGATTAACAATTATCATCCTGCTTCTTATCCTCCAGTACCCTCTCTACAAGGCTGTGTTGCTGATATTGAAGCTATCGGAGATTACTTAGATGAACGAATTAATAAGGATGAGTATGAACTAGTAAAACCTCAAGATATAAAATGCATACTACTGAATCAAGATGCAACCCGTCAAGCAATTATAGATGGCTTTGACCACCATCTATGCAATGCAGGTTCTGATGATGTTGTGCTTTTCTACTATGCTGGTCACGGTTCTCAGGAGAAGGCACCAGAAGAGTTCTGGCATATCGAGCCTGACCACTTGAACGAAACCCTAGTTTGCTACGACAGCCGCACAGCAGGTAGTTGGGATTTAGTTGATAAGGAATTATCTTATTTGATTGCTAAACTTGCTGAACGAAAACCACACATTATTGTAATTTTAGATTGCTGTCACTCTAGTTCTGGTACACGAGAGGGAGTTTTGGTTACGGATGTGCGTACTGCACCGCCAGATGCACGAGTACGATCACTGCACGATTTCATCTTTGCAGAAGATCGAGCATTTGCAGAATATTTACTCACTTCTAACGATGCTGCCCAAAAGCCCAACCGTCTGCTGTTCCCTCGAGGGAAGCACGTCCTCCTCGCCGCCTGCCGCGATCATCAGGAAGCTAAGGAATATTTGACAGAGGATGGGTCACGCAGAGGTGTGTTTTCTTACTTCTTGTTACAAACACTACAACAGACAAAGGGAAACATTTCTTATCGTGATTTAAACTGGAATATTAATGCGTTGGTCACAGGTAAAGTTCAAGGTCAGTCACCTCAAGCAGAGGCAATCAACCCCGACGACCTTAAGCAAAGTTTTCTAGGTAAAGATGCAATTAAAGAACGTCCCTTTTATTTTGTCTTGACCCGCAACCAAGAAAATAACTGGGTAATTAATGGAGGTGTTATACACGGTGTTCCTAAGATTGCTGAGCGGGAAGAAGCTCTAGTGGCAATTTTTCCAACCAACGATGAAGAGCGCTTACGTCACTTGTCAGATCCTTTAGCTACAGCCAAGATTGCAAAAGTACGGTCAAATTACAGTGTTGTCCAAATTATTGATAACGAAAAACCATTGGATGACCAATCAAGCTATTGGGCAGTGATTATCAGTTTGCCGCTCAAACGGTTGAATATTTACTTTGAGAGCGATACTCATAGTACAGTAGGAATAGACCATGCCACGCAAGCTCTTCAGACTCGGAATTATAATCAACGCCCTTCACTATATCTCAGTCAAACAACAGAGCCGGAAACTGCTGATTATCACCTTCTAGCTCGCTGTGGACAGTATTGGATCATCCATCCTGCGGATAATCGTCTTTTGATCCCTCCCGTTCCAAGTAAACCTCATCCACAAGGTGATTACACACCCCAGTCCGCTTCCGAGGTGATTCGACATCTGGAAGCGATCGCACGTTGGCAGAACATTTTGGATCTTGCCAGCCCAGCAAATAGTGGCATTAAGTCTACCGATATTACCCTGGAAATTGAGATTTTGCGAGGAGATCAAGCAACTACTCCAGTTTCAGATTCTACTCATAGCAAATCCACAATTGCAGACATGCGTCTTGAATATGTCTATGACAATGACAATACTGAGTGGCAATTTCCAGGCATTCAACTAACACTTACTAATCATAGTAATAAAACACTTTATTGTAATGTTTTGCTGCTATCAGAAAATTACAAGGTGGATCTGCCATTTTTTGAAGCACAGAGTAGTGTAAGAATTCCACCCAATGAACAGATTGCGAGTAAGCAGATTGGTTTGTTTATCCCACCTGATTATCTGGAGCAGGGTATTACCGAATACAAGGATATTCTCAAGTTGATTGTCAATACAACTGACTTTGATGCCAGTCTCTTGGAACAAGAAGGTTTAGCTCCCGCCACTAGAACACGCTCTGCCATAATTCCCAAGGGACTTTTGAATCGTTTAATGGATCAGGTTTATACTCGCAATGGCGTTCCGTTTTCTAATGAAAGCAATGACCATTGGACGACGCAGGCGATCACAATCACAATTGTACGCCCTCAAGACGCTAAACTTATCCAATCCAATCAAGATGTTGTTTTGCAAGAAGGTATTGCTAAAATCCTGCCCCATCCAAGTTTGGAGGCGAAAGCATGTTTAACAACTGTACCGCAAGTGCGATCGCTAAGTAGTTCTGTTTTGCCTGCTATTTTGCAATCTGACGCGAGTATTATTCAGCCCTTCCAGTTTACTACAAGTCGGGGAAGCGATCCTGGACTTAGCGTCTTACAACTATCTGAAGTCGCAAATCCGGAGGCAGTAACTCCAGAGTCACCGTTGAAGATACTGGTAAACACTAGTCTTAGAGAAGGTGAGCATTTGTTGCCATTTGCGTATGATGGCGAGTTTTTCTTGCCTTTAGGTAGAGGTATAAATACTCCAAACCACCAAACGACATTGCAGTACTCTTGACTAGCATTAAAAGTGTTAATGCCGAGCGTTCGCCCAAACCTATCATTTTGGAACCTGATGCAGCCTGCGATCACTTTACCTACTTTACCAATCCTCATGGATTGAAAAACCTAGCTCAAGCGCTTTATACCTCTCAAAAGAACATTGATACTAATTCAGGATAACTTCGCCCAGCGAACAAAATATTTGAACATGTGGCTCTTGCAAAGCAACTGATAGGTAAAAACTATGCTTTACGAACGAATGGCTCGTTCGTATTCTGCACAGGCATGATAGGCAATGCCCAAGTTATATCATGTCCGCCTGAACACTTACGATAAAAATGACGCTGAGATGTTGAAATATAACGACTCTGGAAATTTTATATCATAACTAATTACCCGGACATGATATTACTCAATGTTTCACCTTCGTGTTGGCGATCGTTTAAAGTTCGCAAGATTTTTAAACAGGCTTGGTGTAACTCTACAGCTTTTTCAAATTCTCCTAGTGCAAGATAGAGATTTACTAGGTTTGTTAAGGCTTGTTCTTCACATTCCCGATCTGCCATTTCTTTAGCTCGTTTTAAGCTCTGTTGATGGTATTCCAGCGCCTGGCCGTAATTTCCTTGCGCTTGATAAGCATTACTCAAATTTATCCACGCTTGAGTCTTTCCCCATTGGTCTTCCAGTTGCCGAGCGATTATTAAATTCTGTTGAGAATATGCAATCGCGTTTGGGTAGTCCTGTAACTGATAGTAAATAATACCTAATGTACCAAGCGTATTAGACTCCCATTCACGATCTCCTATTACTCGATACAGGTCTAAGGCTTGCTGCAAAGTTTGAAGTGCTTGAGAAAACTGATGGTTTTGATAAAATTCCAAGCCCTGATGAATAAGATCGTCAGCTTGTATTTTTGCTATATTGTCCACTTACATACCTGTTAAAAATTAACCTACCCTTTCTTAGGAGCTTAGCGTGAGTTCTGCTGAACATTGTCATCTACTTACCAACCTACGCGATGCCATGGCCTTTCAGCCTGAGCTTAATGAACTGCCAAGCACGGAACGTCAGGGTATGAGATTCAAAGGATTATTCATTGGTATTGATCGCCACGACTCATCCAAAATCTCGTGGTTAAGCTGTGCCAAACGTGATGCCACAGCACTCCATGCTTTATTCTGTGACACGTTGGGTGGTGAAGCTGAGCTTTTGATTGACCAGCAAGCCACTTACCAAGCCATTCTCGAATGTTTGGCCGCTCTAGCAACTTGTAACGAAGAGGATCTTGTTGTTATCGCGTTCTCTGGCCATGGAACCAATTCTCATCAGCTTGTTGCGTATGACACGGATACTTACAACTTAGATAACACATCAATCTCTCTTGAATTTTTAGCTGAGCAAATTGCACAAATTCCAGCACGTCGGCTCATCTGCTTCTTAGATTGCTGCTTTTCTGGTGGTGTGGAAGCCAAAGTATTTCGGGTTGAAACTGTGGCACGCAATTTGGAATCTGTTGATGCTGCGCTATCTCAATTGTCCGGGGAAGGACGAATAATTTTGACGGCATCAGGTTCAGCGGAATCAGCCTATGAAAATATACGACTTGGGCATGGCTTACTGACCCATTATTTATTGGAAGCCCTACAAGGAGCAGAAGAAGTACAACAATCTGGCAAACTCGCTGTTTACCCCATGCTTCAATACATTACGCAGCGAGTTATTGACGCATCCACTCAGCTTGGTAAGCCACAGCATCCCACACTAAGGGGCAAAATTGACGGTAAGTTACTTTTACCTATTTTTAAACCTGGTTCATTGTACCGAACGGCATTTCCAGAACGATCGCATCCTAAAGTCACATCTGATCTTCAAAGCCTTGCTGCCTATGGTTTTCCAGAAACTTTACTTCAAACTTGGGCAACAGTCATTCCCTCCTTCAATGCGCTCCAACTTGCAGCAATCAATGAATTTAAGGTATTAGAAGGAGAGCATCTGGTTGTGTCAGCACCCACTTCTTCAGGCAAGACGACCATAGGAGAGCTGGCTGCGTTGAAAAGTGTGCTAGAGCGCAAGCGGGCGCTATTCCTATTGCCACTCAAAGCATTAGTTAGTGACAAATTTAGAACTTTTAATGAATCTTACGGTTCGTTTGGCATTATCACAATGCAAGCTACAGGGGAAACAGACGATATTACACCCTTACTACAAGGACGGTATGACATTTGCCTGCTCACCTATGAGAAATTTGCATCTGTTGTTTTGACAAATCCACATATTCTGAATCTGGTTGGTACAGTCGTAATTGATGAAGTGCAGATGATCGCGGATGAAACGCGGGGTGTGAATTTAGAGTTTATCTTAACTTTGCTCCGAGTGAGACGACAACAAGGGCTTGAGCCTCAAGTCATTGCGCTTTCAGCGGTTATTGGAAATACAAATGGGCTGGAACATTGGCTAGGTGCACGCTTACTGCGGCGGGAAGAACGACCTGTTCCTTTGGATGAAGGAATTTTACTCGCAGATGGGCGTTTCCGGTTTATTGATGGAGATTCTGGTGAAGAAAAGATAACGGAGCCACTCTTTCAACCCCAGCCCATTAAGAATTCTAGCCAGGACTATGTGATTCCACTGGTTCAGAAATTGATTAGTGAAGGGAAACAGGTGCTTGTTTTCCGTGAGAAAAAGGGAGAGGCTCGTGGATGTGCACTTTATTTGGCTAGAGAACTAGGATTGCCATCAGATCAAATAGCTTTAGATTCTTTACCAACTGGCGACGACTCGAAAGCTTCAAACGATTTGAAGTTAGCATTGCAAGCTGGCGTTGCATTCCATACTAGCGAACTTACCGCAGAAGAACGACGAGTCGTTGAAGAGCGGTTTCGTGCCAAAAAGACAACTTTGCGAGTGATTGCGGCTACAACCACTCTGGCAATGGGAATTAACACACCAGCTGAAGCTGTTGTTATTGTTGGTCTAAACCATCCTTTGGCTAACAAAGGATCTAGTCCTTATTCAGTAGCAGAGTACAAAAACTTGGCTGGACGTGCCGGACGGCTTCAGTTGACAGAAAGAGGAACGTCTTACCTCTTAGCTTTAGATCCACTCCAAGTACACAACTTTTGGACACAATACGTCAAAGGTCATCCAGAATCCCTTACTTCTCGCTTCTTAAGTACTGATACAGATCCACGAGCACTGCTGTTACGGATTCTTTCTGCAATCCAAAAGTTATCCAAGCTAAAAGCAACCCAGCAGTTACATATGCAAGGAATGCAGGCAGAGGATTTAATTGAGTTTTTGGAATCTAGCTTTGGTGCATTTCAACAAATGCAATTTGCCCACCAATGGAAATGGGATCGTAACCAGCTTATAACAGCACTTCAGAGTTTGTCGCAGCATAGACTGATTGAGCCAGATGAAAACAATTTCTATTATCTAACCCCTTTGGGACGATTAGCTGGAGAGGCAGGCGTTGAGGTTGAGTCGGTCATTCGTCTAGTCGCCTGCCTCTCCCAACTCAATCCTGAATCTATTCTTGAACCAACGCTTTTGGCTGCAACACAGTTAACAGTTGAGTTGGATCGACTTTTGTTTCCGATCAATTGGAGAAGCACAAACAAAGAACCTACTGTTTGGAAACAAGAACTTTTAAGACAAGGTGTTCCTCATTTGTTACTGAATGCTCTGGAACGGGGTGTTACCACTCAGCATCAAAGCACTTTAAGAGCAAAGAAAGCAGTTGCTTGTCTTCTATTTGTAACCCATCGACCAACAGCTGAAATTGAGAGTATTCTTACACAGTTTGGAGGTGCGCCCGGTGGAGCAGCAGGAGCAATTCGTGACGTTGCTGAACGAACCTGTGATTTATTACCTACTGTGGCTCAAGTCGCAGGAATACTGCATCCTAACCTTGATTTAGACGAACCTATTTCTCGTTTGCTTATACGGCTGAATGTTGGAGTTCCGCCAGCAGCTGTTGATTTGGCAAGGCAGGTGGCCACCCGTTTGACACGGGGTGAATATCTGCAATTACTTAATGCTGGACTTTGCAATATAGACGTGATCGAAACAGTGTCTGATTCAGATATTCTCCCTCACCTCAACCATGATGTCGAAAAGCTAGCCATTGTGAGAAAGGCTGTGGAACAACACCGTCAGCAAGAACTTGAGCCAACTCTCCTTTCACCAATTCTTGAACCTTTTGAAAGTTAGCCGCTGAAATTAACCGCTTAGTGTCCTTTGCGATCGCTCTAACCAAGCATTTAATCAATTAGGGCTAGAAAAGAAAGGAGATGCCAATAGTTCAAAGATAACGAGCGAGCAATTCCTGAGCAGCTTGCTTGTGTTTTTCCACCAATTCCTTGGGTGTAAGGAATTGGGCGCTACCCATAAAGCGATAAACCCAACGGCTAAATTCCGTCAGCGATCGCGATGGAAGTTTGAGTCTGTAATCTAGGTAGCTTGGTTTTCCATCTGGAGTTTTCGTTCCAAAAGAAATTTTCTGGCTTTTATGGCGTTTTTCGCCTTCTTGAATAAACACCATAACATCAGGGAAGAAGCGCACGGTTACTTTAACAAAATCTAATTTTCCCTGTCGCTCTAAACTTTGTTCTTCTTGTTTACCTAAATATAACCCCCAGCCATTCTCCAGTAGTTGATGTGCGACTTGGAGGCTTTGCCATTGTTCTGTTGAATCCCGTCCTTTAGAGTCAAGCAACTTAAAGTGTTCGGTAAACCTATCCAACCTTGAGATAGCTAAATGTCCATTCTGACAATCTTCATGCAATAGATACCAAGCTATATCTGAATAGATAAGTTGTAAAGGGTAAATATTTAAAAACTCAGTAATACCTTTTTGATAAGCATTACGACTGCGGTAAATTTCTATTGCCTGGCCCCGAATAATAGCGCTTTCTAGCTGTTCTAGTTTTTCAAAAAGGGTGCCACGATACTTACTATCAGCCATCATTTCTTGCGGGTCAGTGTAAATAATTGCTCGATTGATTTGCGCTCGCACTGGATAGGCAAATTGTTCTGCTAAGTTCAGTCCCCGTAATCGTTGCATCAATATTTGATAAATTTTGTTAACTTGCGGATCTTGTTGATATTTTGCTTGAGAGGTTAAGGCATTGAACGCAACCTGTAATTCGACCAGACTCATTGCACCAGTCCCCAGATAATAACCCCAACGATACATACGGTTGTCTAGGATATTGTAGTGACGCAATGTCCGCAAATCTTTTCGCAGCGTGTGTAATGAGTAAGCTGGCAAATCAATACCGCAGTCACGAGCAACTTCCTGCAAACGCACCGACACCTCAGTAAGTGCATCATGATAACCCCCAGATTTTGTATCGATTGAATCATTAAAATCACTGTTGCCCACTCCGGGATAACGCACAAAAGTCGCAATCAGTAGCATCAACCGTTCAAACGCCTGGAGGTCAGTATAAAGATGAGCAATAGACTTCTTGGGCATTTTGACCTGTCAAGTAAAAGAAAATATTCAACTAGTACTTAAATTAACCTCTCAAAGCTCTACTAGTCTTGCTTTTTAGGTAATTTTAAATAATCAAATAAATACTCGGATTTAATGGATTTCTTGAAATACCTTTTGCTACTATGCAGTTTATACAAGGTAAATCAAGGCATTCAGCCTACATTGCACTCAAACGGCAGAAGTACTAGACCGATATCTTAAATAGATAATTTTCCGCGTAAATTGTAGATATAGTGTAAAAATAGTTACTTAAAACCCTTGGCAGGGAATCTTAAGTATAGAGATACTTTTTTGTCAGGGCAGCAACCGAACTTTGTTGGTTGTCTGGTTAGTAAAAATTGAACAAGAAAGCAGAGGGAAAAAGGCAGAAGGGATAAATCCCTTCTCCGATTGCCCGATAGCCCAGCGTTAGCGACGCAGTTTAACTAAGTTAGTTATCTACTAAACAATGACTACTTTTAACTTCTCTATACCAAGACAAACGCAACATCTTTGGCAAACAATTTCGTCACATTGGTCTCATTATAATCGTCCAGATAAGCAGCGATTTTTGGGTAGCATTCAGATTAGTCAAAAAGCCACAGACCAAGTTTTAGATGTTGTAGGCTATAACTTGAGCAACCTAAGTACAGTTACTTATAATAAGTTATATGAAAGATTCGATGAACCTGAGCAAAACTGGCTGAAAATTCTAACTTTTGCTCTATCTGAGTATGCATATTATTATTCAAGCGTTGAAGAAAAATTTTGGTATGGTTTTTGTCAAAAGTTAAAACTTTCGTGTAATCAAAGCCTAGAGAAGACACTACGTCGGATTGTTGGTGATGGGTTTGACCTACTTGGTCTTGTCAAAGCTAAAGGAGGGTATCCCTATGTATCAACTTTATGGCTGCAAAGTGGTATTCCTCAACAAAACCTCAATCATTTTGCCCACTTAGTTCAGGAATTCTCAAATGAATATGGATGGTGGGAAATTGCCCATAGCTCATGTGAAGATATTTCTGAAGAACTGTTTGATTTTTGTCAAGAAAAGCATCCTCAATGGGCTACTCTAATTCATTTTCTCAAAGCTAGTTGCCCGCAGAAAGAAAACGAGGAAGTTGAACCAATCTCCGGGCAGTTACTTCAAGGTATTGCTATTATTGCTGTTGAACTTGAACGTCAAGGAACATTACCGGAAGCGCTGAAAGATGACAATGAGCGCGAAAAGCTGCTGAGAAACTATTACTTACCAAACAATTTTTTCTTGAGGGATTGGAACAGTCTAATTCAGGTTTTAACTCCTAAACAGCGTCGTTTTGGTAATAGCCGTAAAATAATTAGTCGTCGCCAAAAGCCTCTATCACTGGTTTTAGATGTTACTGAATCATTGAATATGCAGCTAGTGCTGCCAGAACAAAGCCTTTGGAAGAAAGGTTGGGAACGCTTAAGTGGTACTTTCTGCCAAATTCCAGCAGCACATTGGGAAGGTACTATTCCCAATAATCCAGGATTAATGATTCCCGAACAAGTTGTAAATATCAAAAGTGGGGCTGAACTATGGGAATGGCAACTCTTAGATCATCGAAAAAATTGCTTAAATGAGTGGAAGCTTGAGGGTGTAGCCAGGAATCTGCCTTGTCTAATATTCGATGCTGGGACAGGCGAACACTTAAATTTAGACTCTACTAATCCTAGCATCAGGGGAGCCAAAGAAATTATTTTCTTTACTCCTAAAGGCGTTTGTCTAGACTTTGGTAATGGTATTGAAATTGTAGATACTTGTGTACCATCTAGTATTAGAGGCTGGCAAGGTAAACAGCTGACACTGACAACGAAAGAATCATCAATTGTCTTCATAGCTTTCTCCGATGAAGAGATTACTACATTCCCAACGATTAGCTGGAAACTTTCTTCTGAGGAACAACCAAGCTTAAGAGGACTGAAGCTCAAGGGTAAAAAATCTGTTTATTTAGAAATTCCCACGTTCTGGTATCCGCCTATTGAGGGACAAATATCCTTAAATGTTTCTATCGAAAATATCACCCATCAAAAAACAATTATTACTACAACTGAAATAATACAATCAAGCGATAAATGGCAAGCAATTCCTCTCGATAAATGGATTATTGAACCAGGGAAATATGAAGCCCGGTTTTGGAGTCAATTTCATCGCTGGTCATATAAGTTTGAAACTCAGTCAAACTATCAGATGGCTAGCAAGCCAGAGATTAAAAATTTACTAATTAGTAGCAGTTCGCAAGGACAGGTAGAAAACTTACCTATTCATAATGGTTCTGCTGATACTTTTTGGGCAGAAGAAATTAAAATGAAAGGTCTTTTACCTCTAGAAATTATCGGTTTATCTTTATATGATGGGCAGGAAACCCAGATTTCTCAGTGTCAAGCAGATTCATTGGGTAATTTACACATAAACTTGGCATCTTTCTATAATTTATTATCTCCTGATTCTAATTGGTATGCTTTAGATTTCCAGAGGATAGGTGGAGAAACACAACGTTTAATAGAAATGGAAATTGCTTCCCTGGTAATTAGCTGCACTTGGGATAATCAAGCAGTTCAAATATCTGGTTTATTACCTAACGAACTTTATTCTCTTTCATGCTGGAATTTACTCTTACCTGAAAATCCGCCAGTAGAAATTAAAATTTCCCGAGTTTCGTCAAATGAAGATAGAATTAATGTTCCGTTAAAATTGCAACCTGGAATTTATAATATTCAGATATTAGGCTCACGTAAACTACGACATAACCTTGGTTGGTGGTGTAATAGCAATCAAAATGATTTACCGGATGAAACATTAGAAAATGAAGATTTGGCAGATTACTGCTACACCATTCTAGATAATGAATCTGTTAGTGATTTTGTGAAATCTGCCAATAAATATGACTATGACCCCTATTTATTACAAACAGCTATTGATAGCCTGAAAAACTTACCTTGCTATCTTCCAGAATGGTTGCAGATTAATTCTCTTACAGAGAAACTCCAAGCTATTGTTGAAAATCTAAAAGTCAAGTTGAAAAGTCCGCCAAGTACGCAAAAAGTAACAATATCAAAAGGAGCGGATACTGTTCATGTAGCAGCTATTCAAGAAAATTGGTTATTAATAAGTTTAACAAACCCTAAAAAACGTAATTTTGTTTTTAAACAAATAGAAATAAACATTGAAAAGAATCATCGGCAGAAAGGAAATTTAAGTATTCATCTTCCTAAACAACCTGTTTACAATGATATTCTAGTATTGAAATACAAGAATATAAATAATATTAACAGCTATATACCTCTAGAATACATTCAACAAACTCAGCCTTTAACCTCAAATGAGGCTCAAAAAATATTAATATCATAAAATCATGTTTGCCGAAAAAATTACTCGACTACTCAGCAATCATCGTCATTCCGATAATCAGACAATTCCACAGCCTTTAACAAAGCATCAGATTATTTCGCTGCTAGTTTCAAGTCTTTCTCCCAACGAATCTCAAGAAAACCTAACAGATACAATTCAAAATACCTTAAATGAATTACAAGCAGAAGGTGAAATATTAGCAGGAACGCGAAACCATTACTGCATTGCTCCTCCGATGGTTTTAGCCCAGAATAAAGAAGATTTAACAAGTTTGCTATTTCGGGGCGATCGCGCTTATTTGACTCTGGCTCATCAAGTCCTAGAAAGTCAACAAAACCCTCCAAATCCTTTAGTGTTACGCCCTCAAAGTAATCAATTTCATAGGATTAAAAACCGTCTTAATCAAGTTGGTATTCGTTTGCTGACTATTTCAGATAGTATTGAAAATTTCCCAATCCCAAGAAAACCCTTGAAATCGGAGTTGCGTTCAACTTTGACAGAAGACCCTTTTTCTATCAAAAATTGGCAAAATGGAAGCTATATTCAGCGATACGTACCCTGTAATGAAGCGCAGAAAGAACGTTGGCGCAATCCAAGCCGCGAAAGTATCAAAAATGAAGATATATTGCACTTACCCACAGGTGAATATCTCTGGTTTGAAGACCAAAATTTTTATGAATTAGAGCCAGATTTAGCTATTTTAGCCATGTTCTACCAAGACAAACAAATGGGATGTCCTTTAAAAATAATTTGGGATGAACCTCCAGGAAAGTTAAATTTGCAAGGTGTCTATTTTCCCAGTACCTATGCACGGTGGTTATGGCATATTTCTGAGCCTGGAGAAGAATACAGAACTCGAAATTTTCAATCAAAAAACTGGCCACTTGTAAAAGAAGCATTTAAACGTTTAGGAGCTAAATTAGTATGACTAAATATCTAGATCCAATTGCAGCAGTTGAACAACCCCGTGCAGACTTTATTCGCTATTTACTTACAGCTTACCCCCTACGTGACCCCCATCTCCGCTACGGTTTTAAGGAATTATTAGAGCAACCTGGAAACCTTTGGCAACATCCTTACCTCGAAGGTTCTCAGCCGTATAAATCAAGTCTTAGTATCAATGATTTGGTCGAACAAGGGGTTTTACACCCTGATATGGCAACACTATTTATACCTAGTAGCCGTTGGTTGTACGAACATCAAGAAAAAGCTATCCGCGCAGTTGTGGAACAACAGCAAAATATAGTCGTTGCAACTGGTACAGGTTCGGGAAAAACTGAGTGTTTCCTGACACCCATGCTCGATATGCTGATGAAAGAAGGAGATAATTTATCGATCGCTGGAGTGCGGGTGCTAATTTTATACCCGATGAACGCTCTGGTAAATGACCAAGTTAAACGTCTACGGCAATTATTATGTCGCCAAAAGACGACAACCAAAATCAAATTTGGATTCTACACCAGTCGCACCGAAAAGGACAGAGGTAAAGCAATAGAGTCATTAAGAGAAGAATTTGCAGCTTACGATCCAGAAGAACTGCGGCAATTATTTACCTTGGCTGAAATAGAATCTATAAAAAATGAGGAATTAATTGATAAAGCTATTGAAAAAACTAGCCAAGTGCAATTACTCTCAAGAGAAGAAATGTGGGAAGCACCACCCCATATTTTAATTACCAACTACTCCATGCTGGAGCATATGTTGATTCGACCCAAGGAGCGAGAAAAAATTTTTGAGGCTTCAGTAAATACTTTCAAAATGTTAGTAGTAGATGAAGCTCACACCTATGATGGTGCTAAGGGTAGTGAAGTTTCCATGCTGTTGGAGCGTTTTAAAGCTTCCGTAGGTGTGGAACAAAAAGGTAAAATTCGCTGCATCGCTACCAGTGCCAGCTTAGGAGATGCTTCGGTTGATGATAAAGTTATCGCATTTGCAGGAGAGTTTTTTGGTGAAACTTTTAGTCAAGTAATTCGCGGTCAGCGTCTCAATGCCAAAGACCGATTAGGCAAACCTTATACCCTACCTGCTGCACTTACTAATGAAGAAATTATACAATATTTAAGTATTATTGAATTACCACAACAAGGTTCTCCAATTAGTTCTTGGTTTGACCCACTGAGCGCTATTGTACCCGAACAAAAACTAAAATTAGCTGAGTCGCAAGCTGATAGCGATATCCACAAATTCCTCTGGTTTGCTCTCAAGGGACATCCCTTAATACATCGACTGATTAACATACTTTGTCGCGAACCTAAACCTTGGGAAGAAATAGTTCGCTCTACAGAATTATGGGGTGTAAATCTGCCAATTAAATTAGATGGTAGCGTTGATGATACAGATGCAGAAGTTGCACTAGCTCATTTGCTGCAAATAGGTACTCTCGCTCGTGCAAATCCAGATGATTTACCTTTACTTCCTGTGAGATTGCATCTTTTATTTCGCAGTTTAGAGGGACTTTATGCCTGTATTAATCCCAAATGTTCGGGAGCCGCGCACGACCCAATTTATTCAGACCGTGAAGTACGGTATGGGCAACTTTATTTGAATGAGAAAAAAACCTGTGAATGCTGTGGTTCCCCTGTATTAGAATTGGGTAGTTGTTCTCAATGCGGTCAGGGTTATGTATTTACTCAACGTCAAGATTCGGGAGAACTAGAATCTCTACCCAGATCAATTCAAGCATTAAAGGATAGTACCAATATTTACACTTTGACTTCTGGCAATTTAGACAGTGTAACAGAAGAAGAGGAAATGGGTGAAGATGAAGAGGAACAAGAATCAACAACACTAAAAACTTTTAAATTTGAACTTCAGAAGCACGGCTGGATTGGTAAACTTCCAGATGAAGCGTTTACAAACAAAGTAACACCAGAAAATGAATTTAATTTAGCATGGCATCACAAAAAAAATGATGAGGATGAAGGCGGTTGTTATTTAAACAGATGTGCTGCTTGTGGTGCTGGAACTGGACGCACTACTCTAGCAATTAATCGATTTGTAACTTATACAGATGGCCCATTAGAGGCGATGCTTGATAGTCTATTTGAACTACTACCCGAAACAGAAAAGACTGATAAAAACTCTTCAAAGCGGAAAATACTTACCTTTTCCGATGGTCGTCAAGATGCAGCCTTTTTTGCCTCTGACTATCAACGTACCCATACCGAAATGCTATACCGCCAGATGCTTTGGCAAGCATTTAACCAGGTAAAAAATACTGAAGGTATTACATCTGTTAATCAAGTAATTCACCAACTGAAAGCAGACTTTTTAGAATTTTATATTCCTCACCCTGACCGAAAATCTGATGTAAATTATAAAAGCTACCGTCCTAACGATCCAGAAGAGGAACCTAAAGATAGAAAAAATAAAATAGATGCGGAAGATTTAGCTCAGAAACGAGCTAAGGAAATATTAGTTAAGGAATTTGCTCTTTATTTTAACCGTCGTTTAACCTTAGAAGCATTTGCATTGTTAACTTGTCATATAGAATTGGAGAGGCATTTAATAGAGTCAGTTGCTGGTAAATTTGAAATCAGCAATGATGAGGCACAGATTTTCTTGACAGTTATTACTGACATCATCCGTCGCACAGGAATTGTTAGCATTGAAGGCTCATCCAGCTACTTTCAAGAAACCGGAGGCGATGGTCGCCGTCCCGAAATGATAGATGCTCAGGGTAAGTCTAAAAATTACCTATTTTTAGAAAAATCAGATGATGACACAAAAAAATATAAAGACTCTCCCTCTTTTATGCCTTGGAAACAAGGAAAGGTGAGAAAACCACCAAATCGCTTGGGTTGGTACTTCTTACAAATATTTGGCGAAGAGGAACTTCCTAGTAAAGAAGATTTTATATGGCTTTTCCGGCAACTTCAAGACTTTGGCTTACTTGTTTCAGCTAAAAAGGGATTTCAACTCAACTGGGGACTGTTAAATATTATAGAGACGCGGCAAGATTGGTATAAATGTAATTGCTGCCAGCAGATTTTTCATGTTCCAAGTTTATCAAAAATCATTCTTGGAAAACTTAGCGTTCAAAGATGTTCGGCTTATAAATGTGGTGGTACTCTTGAGCCTTACACACCTGAAAAAATTGAACAAACCTCTGCCGAACATTACCAGCAGTATTTAATTAAACAACGCTCACCCTTGCCACTGCGATCGCAAGAACATACAGCACAGCTAGGTGTTGCGGAACTAGAAAAACGCGAAAATCGTTTTCGCCAAGGTCGCATCAATATGCTCAGTTGTTCGACAACCTTAGAAATGGGTGTAGATATTGGTGAGTTGCAAGCGGTGGTTCTTCGCAATTTCCCTCCCCATGTTAGCAACTACCAGCAACGAGCCGGACGCGCTGGACGACGCACAGATGGTGTAGCTATTACTTTAATGTACGGTCAACGTCGTCCCCACGACCGCTTTTATTTTGAGCAACCAAAAGAGTTAATTGCTGGTAGCAATCAAATTCCCAAGCTTGATTCTGCTAACTTCCAAATACAGCAGCGTCACATTCATGCTGAGTTACTAGCTGCATTTTTACGAGAAAACTGGAATCTCAGTGCAGAAGAAATAAAAATAGCAGAGTTTTTGGATTTACCACTAGAAAATCCTGCTTCCTCTGAAAATTTCACTCCTGCTGCTGAAGCCAAGATTTGTAAGTTACAACAATGGTTAAATAGTGATGAAGCAGCAGAGCTAACCGCGCAGTGGCTAACTCGGTTAGGTAGCTTTGAAAGTCAAGCAGCTATAGTGCTGAGAGGCTTTAAAGATGGGATTGAAGATTTTCAAGAGCAGCAACTTCAAGATTGGAATAGTTTAGCGGAAGATATGCTTGAACTACGAAACCGCATTACCGATCCATCTGAAACAAAAAATTTAGAGAAAATAGCCAGACTCATCGCTGGGACAAAGCGCGAACTTGATAAAGTTGGCTCTCGTCGCCTACACAACGAACTAGCGCAAGCCAGTATCCTACCAATTTATGGTTTTCCTATTGACGTAGTTCGCCTTTTGACCGGGGAAAGCAATGAGTATAATTCGGCACAAGGAAAACATCGACTAGAACGCGATCGCCGACTTGCTCTTGGTGAATATGCTCCAGACCAAGAAATAATAGTAGATGACCGAATGTACAAAAGTGTTGGCATTCTCAAACCAACAGAATTAGAACAAAAATTTTATTGGGTTTGTCAAAATTGTAATCATTTTTTAGATGCTAATACGGGAGATGAACTAGTAGAATCCTGTCCCGTCTGCGGTGATGAGCCATCCTCACCTGCGGCTAAAAAAATGAAACTTTACAAAGTTCCCAAAGCATTTACAACTGATTGGGAAAAACTTCCAGAAGTCACTCCCTATATCAAACCGCAGCGTCAACCAGTATCTCAGATTTTCTTAATAAATGATGGGGATTTATCAGAAACCTTACCACCACAATTGGGTTTGTATACTCTTACTGTTAGCAAAGGTGGAAATTTCTTTTTAGCTAATCAAGGTTCCTATGGTAAAGACAAAGGATTTGATAGAAAAGGATTTGCAATTTGTACTACCTGTGGACGCGATTTGAGCGATTTATTACCCAAAGGAGAACCGAAAAAAAGCCGAGGTAAAAAAGGAGCCAATAAAAACTCTGCAACTAGCCAACAATCATCGCAAATTCCTCATACTCATCCCAGAACAGGAAAACCATGTTCTGGCCGCTATACATTGATGCATTTGGGACATGAATTTTGTAGCGATTTACTAAAAATTGTCTTTGACTCCAAAACTGAACCCACACCCCTGTTCGGCGAAGATGGAGAACGCGAAGATGACGGCGAAATTTTTACCAATACAAAAAATCGCAACCGAGGTTTAGAATTTTGGCGTTCTCTCACCTATGCATTGTTAGCAGCAGCAGCCCAAGTAATTGACGTACCGCGTACAGAATTAGATGGGCTGTTTACGCCTCGTTCGGACAAACGCGCTAACATTATTATTTATGACAATGTGCCTGGAGGGGCAGGATACAGCCGTCGCGTTGCCGAACGCTTTGATGAAGTTTTAAAGATAGCATTAAAAATAGTTTCATCATGCAACTGTGCAACTAGTTGTTATGACTGTTTGCAAACTTACTCAAATCAGCCATTTCACAACCAATTTAACCGTCATTTAGTGGCAGATTTTCTTAGACCGATAGTTGAGCAAGTCAGTCCGGATGAAGAATTACAAAAATTTGCTCCCAACTCTAACAGAATAAGTTTGTCTCTCATCGCAGATATCTTACCAGCAATTTGCCGAGCGGCTGCACCAGATACTTTAATTTATTTACCCAAACTAACCGATGAGTTTGGTTTAAATAAAGGTTCAAATTTGCCTTGGTTAAATCTGCTTACAGATGCAGTTTACTCTATGAGAGCGATTAATAAGCCACTTGAATTAATAGTAAACCATTTGCCAGACCAGAATACACTTTCAGATGCTTCTTTAGACCAACGAAATCACCTCAAGGTTTGGCGAAAACGCTTACAACAGTTGATAGACCAAGGTTTAGTAAAACTTTATCAGGCTTGTGCTGAACATTTTCCTGAAAATTTACATCAGGATGTCCCAACTCTCTGTTTCAATAGCAACCAAAGTAATCGTATTGCACTGTCATTGCAGCAATTCTCAAACAATGAACCACAGGTATGGTTTCAAACCCGAAGCCTAGAAGGTGTTAAAACAGTTTTTAGTCGGTTAGAAAAATTACGCCAAGAAGCAAGACTTGTTCAAGCATCTGAGTTAGAAGATATAAACACTACCGTAATCTTCTTAAACCCTTCCCAAAAGGAATGGCACGGTGACTTCAGCATGTCAGAACTTAGAAATAAACTGAGATTAGAGGCTGCTTTATCTGGAAGCCAGGTGACGAAGATTATCTACCGCGATCGCTATCTGAGGGAAGAAGGGGCTTCCATTTTAGTTGAATTATTAAAATGGGGTGGATTTGATACTCAATCTCATGTCGAAATTCTCACAACTGAAGATAAGGATGCTAAGAACGCTTTTACCATAGAGAAAGAGCTTAAAAAAATATTTGTTCAACTCCAACCGAATGAAAATAATTTGTTGGTTCGAGTTAAACGCTCAGTTGATTTCAAACAATGGAGTCACCTTATTCCTCACGGTCGCGTTCTGGAAATCTACCGACAAGACGGATTGCATTATCAAGTGATTTTTGACATCGGGATGACCTTTTTAGCAAGAGAGCGCGGAAAATATCGTGTTAAATTTACTACTTATGTAGTAGTTGAGAAAACCATTTAAAATTTGAGGATGGCGAAGAATTGGCGTTGCACAATACGGGATTTCCAAATAAAAAAATATCCCATCGCTCTGAAGGCAAGGGAGCAGGGAGTAGGGAGCAGGGGAGGCAAAGCTGTAGTGAAGTCCAGAAATTGGATAATTTATTTTTTGGAGTTCCCTAGAGGGCTGTTTAGAACTCTGTATTATCCGTCAAATTCACTCCTCAATCCAGAAAACCTCTGGCTCAATTCATTGGGGCTTATTTTTGGTCAATACAATTGTTTTATGATCAATTTCAAAAACCTTCAGTATTTTCTGCTCCCACACCACTGGAGCCTTCCCCAAAAAGCCAGTCGTTATCACTGTCGGAATTTCCTTCGCCATCAACCTCTACTTCGGGTTCGAGTAGTAACTACCGCAAGTTGTTTAGACGTTGCCAGTCAACTGCAACAACTTTAGACGTTGCCAGTCAACTGCAACAACTTTAGACATCAATTAAAAATATAATCTTTAAGCGCGAGCTTCTTCCCACGAGAAGAATAATTGAGAATGTATCGCTAAGATGCAGAAACCACCTATGCCGAAAAACTGGATTATTAAAGTAGACAACTATTTCCATGCAAACCCCAATTGCATCATCGCCACCGCCCATGTGGACACGTTTCCCACAAACCTACCCCTAGAACCCAACATCCGGGAACCAAACCGCAAAAGTGCAACCTACAGACAAATCTTCGACTCTGTGACGACTCAACCAGAAAAATTCTTCTCTCGTCACAGTGGAATAGTTCTGTCAGCCAATAAAGTTAAGCCCAGCAAAAACAAAACCGAACTGGAGTTAGAAGTCTTAGAAGCTAGCGAGGGGGGTAGCGATGGCATTATCAACGGAGGTCACACAGTTTTAGCGTTTGAAAGTGCTAAAAATTACAAATATGACCTCAGCCTTGCCAGAGTCAAAGTTACCATCCACATCGGACTCCAAGAAGAGGAAGCTAAAGATATCGCTCTCGCATCCAATACCACATCGCCAGTGGATTCTCGCTCCAAAGTCAACGCTAGGGGAGATTACAAATTCATCAAGCAGTATTTAGCCCAGTTAGAAAGAGCAGAAGATAGAAAATTTAGAATCGCCTATTACCAAAACCAAAGCGGCGCTCCTAGAAATGCTCAGTGTAATGTTAACCACTTGTTTAAGCTTCTAAACTGCCTCGACAGAAATAGATACAATCCCGACGGCAATAAACGAAGCAAGCACCCTACAGGTACGAACACCCCAAGCCAAATCACAGACACTGAGAGAGAAAGATTAACTCTTCTATTGCCTCTACTTCCCAAAGCTCTGTGGATTGAGCAAAGACTGTACGAAATCATCCAAGAACATATCAGCAACCCCAGAAGAAAGGGTGTTAACGACTTAGCATCAATTGATACACGCAAAAGTACCCTGCTTCCCGACAGCAAGTACTCGTTTGGGTTTGGTGCGCCAACTGACCTGGCACTACCCATAATTGCATCCTATCGGGTATTCCTAGACCAAGACTATAACTGGATTATTCCTTTTGAGGAATTTGCTGAAAACTTTCTCCAACACCTGTGGGTTAACTATTACCGTAAATACTTGATATCGGAGAAAACAGCAGGAAATACAGTGGGGACTAAAATTTGTCGTAACTCAGAAATTTGGGAAAGTCTGTACATTTCGGCCCAAAGTTATTTAAACCAACATTTGGTGAAAATTGTCAATTCCGCCAAGCGTGAAGAATTAACGCTCACACAAGGCTAAAATCTCCACTAAATAATTACAGCAGATTTCAAGTCAGGTGAACTACACCAAGTGTTCTGCTGCGGGGACACCTGGTGCTTTCAAGCATAGAAGAAAGGCGCAGGCGAATTTATTCTCTACGAGACGCTGCGCGTTAAGCGTAGCTATGCCGCAGGCTTTACGCCGTCCCCATTCTTCAATTCCCATGCTTAAGTTAACGGTAGTTCAGCACCGGAGTCTTCCCCAAAAAGCCAATCGCCATCACTGTTTGAATTTACCTCGCCATCCACTTGAAGATTTAAAGAAGGCACCAACTGTTCAATTTGGCTTTCAAGCCGGGAGAGCGCCAGCGCCAAAGAAGCAAGTTGCTCCCTATCCTTCTTAATTTCATTTGAAATCCCCACCCGCAATTGATTTAACCGTTCCTGGAGCGTATGCACTTCCGTTTTGGTCGCAGAAGGAATACTCACTTTCTCTGACAGGGCGGCGATTTGAGCTTTCAAAGCTTCAATTTCGGCAGCAGTTGCACTATCTGCACTATCGGGACTCTCTTCAAAGAGTGCATTTCTAATACAATCCAGCACAAACTCTTTAAAAGTTAAGCGCAAATCCTCAGCACGCTGCTTGGCCTGCTTCACCAACTCCCGGTCTTCTTCTGACAGAAGTTTTATATTTATCTGCGGATATTCCACCAGTCCCTCGCGCTTTTGTTGTGGAGAAGTGATTTCTAACCAGTTCTTTAACCATTTGCTTCGAGTTCTAATATTTACTCACTCCCCCTACCTCTCTATCTCCCACTACTATCATCGCATACAGGATATCCGCGTATATACGATATAGATGATTCTAGATGGGCAATTGGATCGTGTCTGGGAAACAACTATCATAAAGATACCGGGAATTGTTATTCTCGGCATCATAATTATCAGTGGGGGTTGGGGATTTATCTTATGGAAAATTTACCTGTATTAAGCGTGGAATCACTTGCTGTGGAGATGGTGACTCTGCCGCTTGATGAAGCTCGGGTTGCGCTTGTGGATTATTATTTTCCCAACCGCCAGAGAATTAATTCGACGGAGCAGCTAATTGAGCTATGGGTGCATTCTGTCACTATTAAAAGCGACCAAACGCGACGGGCATATCGGCAAATTGGTTATGAGCTTGCTGATTATATGCAGTCGCGGTTTGGGATATCTGATTTGAGGATGGTAACGTTATTCCATCTACACGCAAATCTTGCTTGGCTAAAGGATGAAAAGCCAGTACGGGGACAGAAAAATACTTATGGAATTAGTAAAAATACGGCGGCTAAATACACGGCGGCGATTAAAAGTTTGTGGGAGTGGGGTACTAGGGCTTCTATTGGTTATTTTGCTATCGACTTGGGCAAGGACTTAAGTATCCAGTGGGACGATAAGCTCGCAGAGCGGATTCTGTCGGAACGCGAGATTGCTAAGTTGGAAAAAGCGGCGATTGAAGTAGATTTGCAACACAACACTAATAAGATGCATTGGCTGCTGTTGACTCTCGTCTTTTACAGTGGAGTGAGGGCGGGAGAAATTGCGCGGCAAACTTCTGATTATGGTAAGCGCATAATTACGCCGGGGTTATTTTGGCGGCAGTTTCGGGAGGATGGGGATTGTCTATTGTTAACTGTGACGGGGAAACGAAATAAAACCAGAACTATTAGTCTCGATCCGGAGACGAGTGCGGTGCTACTGGATTACCGTGGCGATGCCAGCAATGATCAGCCGGTGTTTCCTAGTCCCAGTCGTCGAGACAGAGGTAAACCTCTAAGCGATCGCGGATTGCGGTTGATGATGGCGTCCATTTCTGCTAGTGCGGGAATTAAGTTCAGCGCCCACTTTCTGCGCCACACCCACGCGACGCTGGCTAAGAAAAATGGAGCTTCTGATTTTGACTTGCAAGCAGATTTGGGCCATGCTTCGCCTGCGACGACTGCAAAGTACATTCACCATGTCGGGCGTGTTGGGACTTCTCACGCACTGCGTAAAAAAAGCAAACATCGGTAAAAAAGCAATCGCACTCATGCGCTCCAAAATGATAGTGTCAAGGTAGTTATCTTTTCGGGATGACGCGCTCACTCAGCCGCGTCCAGTCTCGTTTTACCTAGACATTACCTAGACATGAGCCAAACAGGGAAAAACAAGAAGCTGGCATCTTTTAACTGCGACCAAAAGATGTGGGAGCAGTTTATCGCCCGTTGTAAGTCGAAAGGGACGACGGCAACAGCCACGCTGACCCAATTTATCGAACTTTACCTAGATGATATAGATAACCTTGATGCAATTGGTGGCGATAATTTAGATAAACGCTTGGACTCTAAGATTAAGGCAAGTGTTGAGGAATACTTAGTTGTTGGCAACAATAGTCACCCCAACCCGACCAATGAAACGATATTAGCTATTTGCTCACGACTTGATAAGCTGGAGTCACAGTTTTCAAGTGAATCTAATAGCAAGGAAACCACAGCAATCCATAATCTCGCCGATTTATCACAAAAAATTGAGGGGATAACAGCCCGAATGACACAGTTTACTGAGGCGATTATTAAAATTCAAAATCATCTCAACAACCAACCGAGGCGGGGCAATAAATCGTACTACAACAATTCATCCTTCAAAGTGCATACTCCCCGAATGCAACCATTAACCGAAGAAGGTTTAGCTTCAAGACTTGGTGTCAGTGTAGAAACTGTACGCGAACAGCGAATTAAGTTGCACCCACCGCTTTTTGTGGCATGGTGCAAGGGCAAGGATAAATCGGGTATGGGGTGGGAATTTAACGAAAATACGGGATTATATCATCCGGTAAGTTAGGATTTTTATTAATTTTAAATACGCCTACACACTTGTTGATTTTTGGCATAACACCAGTTTAATTTCTCTCACGAGTGCTAGATATTTTTTTGCTCAAAATAGCAGCTTTAAATATTAATATTATTGAAAGCGTAATAAATATTCTTTTGTACTTAGGAGATAGTTAGGCGAGTCAGGAGAATAAGGAGACTGATAAAGAACACTTGCGCCTTTTGATAGGATTAAAGGCTCAATCTCTTCGACTTTATGTGCTGGAACATTACCCATAACAACTACAGCACCCGACCATAATTGAGGAAGTAAACACTTTTCGATAGCTAATAGCTCATAGAGCCTGAAAAGTCTTTTAAATCATACTCGTGATACAATTAAACTTAAAACTATCTATAAAAACGAAAGCGTACTTTTACAAGTGCAATCACTTATGTTTAAGCTTATGGTCGTATGGGAAAAGGAGCAAATGATACTGGACTGTCACGTTATCATCTGATTCGAGCCTGTGAGGACAGCCTGCGACGATTAGACACAGATTACATCGACCTCTATCAAGTTCATGGTTTCGATGCTCTGACTCCACTAGAAGAAACGCTTCGCGCCTTAGATTCACTTGTACGTAGTGGTAAAGTTCGCTACATTGGCTGCTCTAATTATTCAGCTTGGCATTTAATGAAGGCGCTGTCTGTATCAGAGCGTTTGAACTTGGAGCGCTATGTGTCACAACAGGTTTATTACTCGCTTGTGGCGCGAGAGTTGGAATTTGAACTAATTCCTCTTTCTTTAGATCAAGGTGTGGGTATCTTGGTGTGGAGTCCGCTTGCTTTTGGTTTTCTCTCAGGTAAGTATCGCCGTGGTCAGTCCCAACCGGAGGGGACGCGACGAGCAAAAATCGGTGATATTGGCACTGTCAGTGACCTGGAAAAGGGATACGACATTGTGGAAGTTCTGCACGAAGTGGCTAATAACCGTGGTGTCAGTGTTGCTCAAGTCGCACTCAACTGGCTGTTACGTCAGTCTGGTATTACATCCGTTATTATCGGAGCGCGGAATGAACAACAACTTCGAGACAACCTTGGTGCCGCTCAGTGGGAGCTAACATTAGAGGAAGTAAATCGGCTCAATCAGGTTAGCGCCAACGCGCCAATCTATCCTTACTGGCATCAGCGCAAGTTCGGGGCTGAACGCATTCCACAATAAAAATATCCCAGTTGCGATCGCATGAAGGCAGTGAGCTTGGTGCGATCGCTTTGGTGGTTTGTCACACGTCCCTTTTTAAATTCCAAAGGCATTAGGTGGTTATCTTTTTCTTCCACCGCATTAATAATGCCATTAACCAAAAGGCGATGGCTTCACACCCACTGATGTCGGTAAAATATAAACGATTTAGTTATGAGTCTTTCAATATCTTGAACTTCATCAGCTTGTGTAACTTCAAAACGTAACCATTCAGGGGAGTGGCAGATACAGAAGTTCCCGCTATTGTGAGGTACGTTCTCAGTCCTGAAAGGGTATAAGAGATAGCAGGAAGGGGAGAAACTGTACTTCATAACAGCAGAAAGCGCTGTAATTACGCCATCCTTTATCTACAGAATTGGTGTAGTCCGGTGTCACCATCAGTTGCAACTGCGATCACTCTTTGGTAAAACTGGATGGATGATGCTGTGTAGAGCGGTAACTAAGATAAAATTGTTTTGGCAGTAG
>NZ_JABXKJ010000080.1 GCF_017115085.1 Nostoc sp. NMS7
AACTTGTTCTGAAGTTAAAAAATTTTTGGCTGGTGGTGGCATAGTTACTTTCAATTTTCAGGGTGTGCAGCCGGTTAACTTTGTGCGGCAGATGTTGGCGCGGCTGAGGGAAACAGTTGACCGCCATATCTGGGTCAGAGAATGGGGGATATCGGTTGTGGGGAATGGCTCTACATCCATAGGAGGATTGTTAAGAAGCCAACACGTTGCCACACAAGCTAATATTGCGCTATTGTCGGCGGCGGATAATGCGGATTTGAGCTATATTGATCAGAATTTTCAGCCAGAATCATTACAGACTTGGGGCAAGCGTGGTTCTGTGATTAATGTGGAGATGCGGCGCTATCGGGAATCGGTGCTTGGGGGTTTGGTCGAGGATGGCTACACCATTATTGATGCAGCCGATGCATTGGATGATGAGAGTTGAGCAGTAATCGAGTCGGTTAAAGCGGCAAGTGAGGAATTGTATAGTGCTGAATGTCAGGCGATCGCGGATTCTCCAACCATCTCTGATGCCGAACTCAAGAAGCTGGAAGACACAAGGGCGAAAATCAAAACTGAACCACACCAGCAGCGTAAGGCTGAATTATCCCGCCGCTACGAAATTGACGTGACCCCTGATTTGGTCGAGAAAGATGACGACGGCTGGTATCCTCAACTGCGGATGCACTACTATTTGACGCTGGGGCGGGAATTTCTGACCACCCGTGATGCGAAACGGGCTAAGGCGCAGTTGGAATTAGGGAAGAATTCGCTTTGGAAGCCGGATTTTAACAAGGGGCAGCTATTACCTGCTGTGTTGTTACTGGAAAATCTGAATCTGTTGCAGTTTCTTACACCTGGGGAACACTTACGAGGGTCTGACGAGGCGATAATTCTTGCCTGAAACTAAATGACCAAAGTGAACCAGATCAAACTTCTGGTTGCGTGTCTGTTGTGTGCGAGTGGTAAATTTGACGCAATTGTGAAACAGTACTCGCTGTATCTATTCCCTCCAAGATGGCTTCTAGCAAGCTTACATCTTGGATAGATTCGATTTCGGGGAATAAATCTTGACCCGATTCTCCAAATTTGAGCTTTAATCCCAAGGCTATACCTTTTAACAAAGCTTCAAGCTTACCTTTTTCAATACCAAATCGTTCAACAGAAGTAACATACTGCATACTTAAAGACTCCTCAAAATCACGATATTCTTGCCAAAATTCTGTCTCTAGTTGCGCTGGCAGAGTCATTATCCAGTCAATGAACCCGAATAAGTTAATAACATCTTCCCGTCTTAAGCCCTGTTCGTACAACCTACGTACTAAAACCAATTTCTGCTGCTTGCGCTCAATTCTATCATTGCGCGTCTCCATCGCCTTTAGGTGTGCCATCACCACAGTCGCCAACGGGTTTCGGCTGGCTTCTATAGCCGTAGCCATTTTAATTAGGACGCAGCTTGCTTGAGAACGATTTCCATAGCATCACGTAAATTATCAGATTTAAGTAACAGCTTGCGAATTCTGCTTTTTAAAGTCGCCCAACACTTTTCAATTCGATTGAGGTCTGGCGAGTAGGGCGGCAGGTAAACTAGCTGACAAGAAAGCGGCTTCAATTAATTGGGCAATCCGACCGCCATGATGAAACGTCGCATTATCTACAATTACCCACTCACCCGGACGCAAGGCTATTTAATAACGCTAAATCTGTGGTTCAACCTGAACCTTTTATAAAAATAATTGATTCTAATTTTATTCTCTATGGGTATTACAATAATGAATACTTCGAGGAAGGATACGATGATGAAGAATCATATCAACAAGCAATTCAAAGATTTAGCTCGGTTGGACTTAATGCTTTTCAGCCACAAAATATAAATTCTCTGTTGCAAACGATTATTAGTGAAGTAGCTCAAAACTAGGAACAAGAATATATTATATAGTAGATAAAAATACAGTAGTCGCAATGTTTACTTTACTCATGTTGTTTAACACAGTTTGGGTTTTTAAGTCCCCTGCTTCTATTAATTAGCGCGAATTGAAGCCTAAGCTAAATCCCCGTCACAAAACGTAATTGCGTTAGCGAGGAACGAGCGTCATTGCGAATTGTTTTAATTATGCTCTCGAATTGTAGGCTTCATTCAGTTTGCTTGCTGACTCTTCTAATAAGCGTTGTTCATCAGCATTTCTTGGTAACACCAGTTGGCGCTCAATACCTATTGAGCTAATGATACATGGAAGCCCAAGAACAATTTCACTGCCAACTCCATAGTTGGAATCTGCTCTGGCCGATACTGGAAATATCTGCTTTTCATCTCGCAGAATGCTATCAACTAACTGACAAACTACCGTTGATATGCCATAGCTAGTATTTCCTTTACGTTCCAAAATGCTATTACCTCGCTTACGGGTTAACTCTGTGTACTCTTGCTGAATTTGTTCCAGCGTCACTCCTTCTGGTATGGGAAATTCCGTTAACGCAATTCCCCCAATAAATGCACTAGACCAAACGATAATTTCACTGTCTCCATGCTCTCCAATCACATAAACATGAACGTCTTGAAGAGCAACATTCAGTCGTTTACCAAGTTGATATCTCAGTCTAGCTGTATCAAGAACGGTTCCCGAACCGAAAATTAGGTTTTCTGCTCTCGTGGAATTGGCAATCGCAATCCGCGTTAGTACATCTACTGGATTGCTAACAATAAGTATGATTGAATTCGGTGCAACTCGATCCAATTCTTTCATCGTCGAACGTATGATCTCTGAATTGTCACTCAACGTATCTAATCGGGTCTGTCCAAGTTTCTGCTGTACCCCAACAGTCACGACAATCACATCAGAATCAGCTAAATCCTCATACTTGTTTGATGGTATAATTCCCATCTCTTCAAGTAGGGGAATGCTGTCTTCAATATCCCATGCTTGCCCCTCAGCTTTTGATAAGGTTCGGTCAAAAAGAACCACTGTTACACATTTACGGAGTAGCACTAAAGCATTTGCTACGTCTGCACCCACATTCCCTGCGCCAATGACACCGACCTTGGATGTTTTGCTACTCATGTCATATCTACTTTTTTGTCACTGCCCCAATTGGTTAACATACTCCGTGGGTTTAAGTCCCCCGGTTCTATAACCGGTAAGTTTTGGGTCGGGGTCAAATCCCCTTACAATAACTTTACTTCCGACTTCCGACTTCCGACTTCTTTAATGTTAACTCCAGAACTAGCCGAGCAGTATTTCTCGCAACTGGGTTTGTCCAATGATTTAAAACGATCGCTGGAGGATGGTCAGAGGGTTCGGTACTATCGGCTCAATACTAAGGATGTTGCATTTGCCCAGAACGTGCTGAATTATCGCCTTCGTCAGAGGGAGGAGAAAGAAACCAAACGCCAAGAGGAGCAAGAACGTCATGTAGCTTATGCGGCTAGGATGCAAGCTCAGTATCGGATTAAGCCGCCGTCCACACCCCCAAAATATGAAAGTGGAGATAATAATCGGGGGGGTATGGACACAGATGCAGAACTCAGTGATTCTTGGTGGGAGCGGGTTAAATATTACGCTCGGCTGGTGATTGAAGGGGTTGAATACGGGGTTGATGCGGTAAAGGAATTACTCAGTACCCTAACGATTGATGAGCGTTGTGGCGTGATCCTGGAGTTTGAGGATGCTTACCCTCAAAAATTTGCTCAATTGGTGACAGATGCTCCACAGTGGACTGAATGGATGGCATGAGAAAGTTGGCTGGATAAACCCCCTTAATTGTCCCGTAATTCCCCATCGCCGCGAACCGTTCCAGTGTCACAGGAGTAGAATGCGCGGAGGTCAAGATGGGAATATCACGCTCGATCAAGTGAAATCCTTGCCAGGGAGGGTTTAGGGCTGCTTTATCGGAGCAACTGACTTGCGCGGTTGCAGCATCTGTTCTCCTGGCTCGTGAGATTTATTGTCGGCTTCTTGTCAAGAACCCTAGTGCTTTTTTTCTAAAACATTGGTGGCTAAAGGTCTGAAACAGTGAGTGAGTTCCCAGTCGGGTAGCAATGGGAGCAGCGTTAGTACATCTTTGCTTTGAAGTATTGTGACTGCTAGCTTAGGGTTTGATGTTCTGGTTGAGATGGAAAATGTTTTCAGGATCATACCGTTTCTTGATCTGCACCAAACGCTCGTAGTTAGCTCCATAAGCCGCTACGACGCGATCGCCCTCCTCCTCAGTCATGAAGTTTACATAAGTACCAGCAGAGGCATAAGGGGCAGAAGCTCGGAAAAACTCACGTGCCCACGCAATGCACATCACATCGTGTGCTGCCTCATCCCAGCGTCCATGCACATTCAACACAAACTTCGCATCCCGATGACGATACGCCGTAGCATCGGCCGAGACGCAGTTAGATGCCCCTGCGATGCATCCAATGAAGATTTCGCACGCTTGAGAGGGTAGCTTGCCTGCAAATTCCACAAGCACGTCTAATGCTCCATCTCGTAACTCTGTGAAATTATGAGATTTCCAGTAGTTCCTCGCACCCTTTATCAGCAAAGGGTCAAATGCTTGCTGCCATTCTATATAAGGTTGAGTACCGATGTGTTCCCCATAAGCATCGCCAAAACTACGCAGAGGTTCGATCAGTTTCTCACCCTCTGCAATATCGCCTACATAAAAGACAGGTAGTATGATCACCTCTTTGCCATGCACGCTCTCAGGCAGAAAAGGCAGTGGCGGAGCCTTGCGAAGAACCACCCACACATTCAGTTCCTTGGGGGCTGATTCAACAAAGTTCCGATACTGTGTCAGCACCTGTTTGGCTTGGCTAAACGGAAAAACAATTAACCCAGCCAATATTTCAGGCCCCACAGGATGGAGCTGAAATTCAAACTCAGTGACGACACCAAAGTTACCGCCGCCACCTCGAATCGCCCAGAAAAGGTCAGGATTTTCGTTTTCGCTTGTTCGTATTTTATTCCCATCTGCTGTGATTACTTCCGCAGAGATCAGATTGTCGATCGTCAGTCCGTACTTACGAGTCAACCAACCAAAACCGCCACCTATAGTCAGACCGGCTATACCAGTCGTTGAATTAATTCCCACTGGAGTTGCTAACCCATGCACCTGTGCCGAAGAATCAAAATCACTAAGTGTTGCACCGGGTTCGACATACGCCCGCTTCTTGGGAGCATCAATACGGACATTCTTCATAGTTGAAAGATCAATCATTATGCCGTTATCACATACAGCGTTCCCCGCGATGTTATGTCCAGCGCCCCTGATTGATATTTCTACCCCGTTCTCTCGCGCCCAGGCGATCGCAACGGCAATGTCCGAGGCTTCTGCACATTGTACGATGACAGCAGGTCGCCGATCAATCATCGCATTCCAGATTTCGCGCACTTCGTCATAACGTGGATCATCAGGAAGCACTACATAACCCTTCACATTGGTTTTCAGCGTCCCAAGTTTGTCATTCAGCAGTGTTGTCATAATATTTCTCCTTAGTATCTTTGCGAAGAGGTGATGTATAAGCCAGCAATGCAATCTCTTTCCTTTGGGGTGGTATTAAAATTTAAGCTATCCAGGGTTTTCTCTGGTTTTTCTAATGATGCCGAATATCTCTAGCAATTTGATTTGCCTGTAAAGACAGGTAGTTTGACTTAATTCTGGATTTCTTGCACTGTTAGCAATGCCAGCCACGATCAGACCTTTCCCATAAAAAGACGACCGTTCGTTTTTAGTCCACTCTTCTGAATATTACGACCGTTCGTGTTATTGTCAAGCTATGAGTAATATTTCGTCATTAAAAACTGAGGAAGGCGCTAAGTCTCGTCCCTCGAAAGGAGAGACTAGTCGCGCCACTATTCTGCTGACTGCGGCAAAGTTGGTAACAATAAAGGGACTGAATGGCCTGTCACTTGGGGATCTAGCTGCTGAGGTTGGGATCAGCAAGAGTGGCCTCTACGCGCACTTCAAAGACAAAGAAGAACTGGAATTGGCGACGATCGAAACGGCAGCCGTAATTTTTGATAATGAAGTGCTTCAACCTGCGATGCAAGCGCACCCGGGAACTGAGCGACTTAAAGCAGTGGCTAATTCGTTTTTTTCTCATCTTGAACGCAAAGTTTTTCCGGGTGGGTGTTTTTTTGCCGCAGTCGCAGCAGAACTCGACACACGCCCCGGTCCAGCGCACGATCGCGTCGTTGAGGTGCTAGATAAGTGGCTTTCATTATTAAAGCAGTGCATCCTTGATGCACAACTTCAGGGCGAGATAGATGCCAAAGCTGACGTTGCTCAGGCAGTTTTTGAAATTGAAGCTATGCTTTTGGCTGCGAATTTCCTCTTTGTTATGAGAAATGACCCGATTCATCTGACCCAATCACGCAGGGGTATAGACAATGTATTGGCCCGACTCGCGGTTAGTACGGCGGCGAAGAAGCGTTAATTCTTTCCCTCGACTGCCTATTTGTATCAATTTTAAAGTGAAACGGTATCACTCCTGATTTGGTCGAGAAAGATGACGACGGCTGGTATCCTCAACTGCGGATGCACTATTATTTGACCCTGGGGCGAGAGTTTCTGACAACTCGTGATGCCAAAAGAGCAAAAGCGCAGTTAGAAGCTAAGGAGAATTCGATTTGGAAACCAGATTTTAACAAGGGGCAGTTATTACCTGCTGTGTTATTACTCGGAAATCTGAATCTGTTGCAGTTTAAGTCAGCAAACCCGTGTCCGTACATAAAACTGTGGTCTTGTGGTTCATTCTAGGTTGCTCCATCGGCGGCAAGTGCAGGGAGCAACCATCGCATCAACTTTTTCTCCGCTTGATGAAGATAAACATACAAGCACCTCATCCCTAATAAGCTATCCATTACCCGGATCTTTCTTAACATTTGGTGAGCGATCGCTCACCAAACCTCAAAGCCTTAAAGCTACGTTGTCTATTCTCAATAAAATTGAGTTTTTATCGAGAACAAGAAGCGCTAATTTGTCAAGTCAGGAAGAAAACTCAAGCCTTGTGAGCGTTATAAAACAATGGTTTCAAGATTGTTAAGAAAGATGTGACTAATGGATAGCCTAATAAGAGAGACTCAAGCTTTCGCCAAAAACTCATCTAGGCAGTCAAAAGTGGAGTTCCACCCTTCGATCACACCCATCTGTTCATGCTTACGCCGATCCTCAATAGACTCATGCATAATCTGGAGTGTGAGTTTAGTTTTGCTATCTAAATCCTCGAAAATGGCTGTTATAGCAACGGACAGGGAGCTTAGGACAGCAATAAAATCACAAAATACGCTCTTGAAGGCGCGTTTCCCGCGAACTGTCCTAACGGCTTTGGCGACTGCTATACAAACATTCCCTTTGGTAAATCAGCATTTACGACTTTTTCAAAGCCTTCATCAAATTCATCACTGGTAACAATCCTCTCAAAGGGTACGATTTCGCGAAAAACACCTTTGGCCGGGTACTCCCTGCCGTCTGGGCCAGTCATCACGTAGCGCCATTTCCCGCCTGGACGCACATCCATCTCAATCACACGGGTTGTGAAACCTTTGGGCCCCCACCACTGCGCTATGTGTTTAGGATCAGTCCATGCCTGGAACACAACTTCGCGCGGCGCTTTCAAGATGAGGGTGATCACGATCTCACGTTGAGATTGAGCATCAGTGTCATCCTCAATGTTGCTCATTTTGTTTCTCCTGAGTTTGTAATTCGTGCAGGTAATCATCAAGCTGATCAAGCCTCTGTTCCCACAATTGACGATATTGCTCAATCCAATCCGCCGCGTCCCTGAGCGGCTGTGCTTTAATCTGGCAAGGTCGCCATTGAGCTTCGCGACCCCGCGAGATTAGTCCAGCACGTTCTAGCACCTTGAGATGCTTTGAAATTGTAGGAAGACTCATCTTAAAAGGCTTCGCTAACTCATTCACCGATGCCTCACCCTTAGCGAGGTGAGTTAGAATAGCGATTAAAAAGACTTGGCTGCGTAACGGCGGCTACAAATGATGTGGGACTGGTAATACTACCAAATGGACGACATTTGGCGATCGCACTGACAACACTGGTGCGATTCGTTGCTTAGTGAATCACGGTAATCAGACCGTACATAACTAAGCCAGCCCGACAGCAGATTACGCACTTGAAATAACACTCAAGACCCAGTATAACAACTGGCATCATAGCGGTTTACGGGAAATTCCAATTCCTAAAAAGGATGGAACCACCAGAATGTTAAAAATACCTACCATCGCGGATAGAGCTTGGCAATGCCTCGCAAAATATGCACTCGAACCAGCTTGCGCGTTGCCACTTTCCACGCCAGGAGTTATGGGTTTAGAACTGGGCGCTCTGCCCATGATGCACAGAAGTACATCTTTGACAATCTCAACTCCATTTCCAATGGAATAGAAAAACGAGTAATTGAACTCGATATCGAAAAGTGCAACGACCTGATTAACCACTCAGCAATAATGGACGAACTCATGGTCCCCAAAGGCTTAAAACTCGGTATCTTCCGATGCCTCAAGGCAGGAGTTAACCCAGAATTTCCTGAACAAGGAACCCCACAAGGGGGAGTGGTCAGCCCATTACTAGCAAATATTGCACTCAACGGGATTGAGCGTCATTACTGTCCATTCAGAACGGGACAATCCCTTTGGCTTCTCGCTCTTGTCGTAAACACTTTTGTCCGCAGTGCCGACAGCGCCACTGGGCTGCTTGTTTGATAGACAGCGCTATTTCATCCCAATTGTTTGCGTAGCGTTTTCTGTAGATGGGCATTGCCGATGATACTCCCCAAAGCTGTTGGGTAGTCTTATTAACTCTACCAATTTTTGAGAGCAGCGATAACATACTAAAGCGTAGCTTGCCGTCGTAGACATCGCACATCATTCAAGCGTTCGCGTAGCGTCTCGAAGAGAGGAAAAGATGAGCGTAGTTTACCGTCGTAGACATCGCTACCGCTTGTAAGTAGGTCGTCAGTTGTGGGCAAAAAGGTGATTAAATGGAGGCACAGTGCCGAGTGCGATGGTCGCTTTTCGTTCCGCCGTAGGTCTTACCCTGAGCCTGCGCCGTTCGCGCAGCGTCTCGTAGAGAAGGGCATCGCTTAGAAATAGCCCAGCCACAGTAAGCCTTTGAGTACTACTACAATTCCAAAGCGCATGACCGAATACTGACTGGTGATGACGGAGGTTGTCGGGGGTAGTACTGCTGTTGACTCAAAGGCAGCGGGGAGTGGGGGGTTCGGGTTTTATCTATGCACTTTACTTAACTGAAACAGGACTTACGCAACTGGCACAAATAGCGGGCAGGGCGCAGCCTTGACACGCGACAATTTAAATCAAACCAAGCACATAAGAATAGTTGGGCGTTTCAGTTGCTGATTCGGGCTTAGTTAAAGATTTATTAAGAAGTTTAAAAAACCGCCTTCGTCCAGAATTTTTAGATCAGCACACCAAGCAAAAGAAAGGTAAGCGGCACTTAATTATTGACAATAAATGCATTATGGAAGCCACAGAAGCAGAACAGCAAAAAATTAGAGAACTCATCTCCAATTGGCACAAATCTACACAAAAAGATGCGAATTTTTATCAAGTTTTAGATGTACAACAGCGAATAGCTGGTACAGGTAGTTTAGGGTTAGAACGTTATGCAGTTTTGGTAGAAGGTTTTGGTTCTCCTGATGGTAATTATCTATTAGATTTGAAGCAAATACAAACAACCTCATTACAACCCTATTTAACACTACCTCAGCCGGATTGGTCGAGTGAATCTGCACGGGTAGTGGCTATCCAACAACGGGTGCAAGGAACCCCACCTGCTCTTTTAGGGGTAATAGTTGAGGGGAATAAATCTTATGTTTTGCGAGAGTTGCAGCCAGTACAAGATCAGGTGAGTTTACAGGCGTGGGATGGAAAGCTGGGACGTTTAGAGAAGTTGATGCAGACAATGGGTGAAGTGATAGCGTGGGATCAATTACGCAGTAGTGGTAGACAAGGTTCTGCGATCGCAGATTATTTAATCAAGTTTGCTCACTCATCTGATTGGCGTAATCAAATCCTTAAGTATGCAATCAGCACCTCTTTACAAGTAGAACTAGACTACCAAGAATTCTGTCAAAAATCATCAATCTTGTCTAGTTAAGAATCGCCATGTAATTAATTCTGCTTGGTTACTTATGCCTCTAGTATTAGAGAAAGATTAATTAATGCCGGAGCAAGTTGATGCGCCTTACTAGAAGCCCAATGGTAGTACTGCTCCTACTGCTTGGCGGATTTATTCCCTTACTGGTATTTGGGGACTTAGCAGAGGATGTCTGGAAACAAGGCGGATTTTGGTTCGATGTTCCCCTATTATTAGCTATTCACAGCACTGCCCAACCGAAACTAGACGTTTTTGTTTCACACTTGACGAAGTTAGGAGTGTTTTGGGGGGTATTTCCAGTGGCAGCAATAATTGCGCTGTTCCTACTGATTCGACAACGGTGGCATGCTTTAGAGTACTTTTTCACAGTCTCGGTGGGCAGTATAATCATTAATCAGACGGTCAAGCTGTTGCTGCACCGGGCACGTCCTCATCTGTGGACATCACCCGCTCCAGAATTTGATTATGGCTTTCCTAGTGGCCATGCTATGGCTAGTATGACTTTGGTGGCAGCTTTGAGCATTTTGAGTTGGAACAGCCGTTGGCGTTGGTTTGTTCTGATTATCGGAACTCTGTTTGTCTTAATAATTGGTTGGACACGTTTGTATCTAGGAGTCCATTATCCAAGTGATGTATTAGCAGGATGGATGGTGGCATTGGGCTGGACAGTTGGAGTCAGCGTGCTAATCAACCCACATCAAGTTCGCCGGAGATATCAATAGTAAACACACTAAACAAAGTAAACAGACTGCTAGAGGGGTGAGTGGGACTTCTGATGTACAGAGTGATGAAGTCAGTATCGGGTAAAATATTGGGAATTAAATATTAGAGAATTAACGCCAATGAACAATCAACTTAAACGAATGTCACTGAGCATGGTAGTGACCTTAATTACACTATTGATGCTAAGTAGTTGTGGAAAAAAACCTGAAGAATCTACTAGTACTACGCCTCAAGCACCAACTGCTGTTGCTCCAGCTAGTCCTGCCTCTAGTACAGCAGCTAGTCCTGTCCCTACTACAGCAGCTAGTCCTGTTCCTGGAAATACAACTTCTAGCTCTAAGAAGCCAGCATCGGCGGGGAATAAAACAGCAGTTTTAGCAGCAGCACAAAATCTCGGAGTGAAACCACAAAGCGAAACAACTTGCCCAAGTGATGCACTGGTAAAAGGCAAGATTACGAAGAAGAGAGGCAACATTTACCACCTTCCCAAAACCTTAGATTATGAAAAAGTCAAGCCGGATATTTGTTTTAAAGACACAAATACAGCACAACTTGCTGGTTTCCGTGCGCCTAAGTGATCTAAACAGAGCAAAGGCAGTTGTTTAAAACTGACCAAATCAATACATCCTGCTTTCGCTCTTGCTCATTGCCCCACCAATTCTGTTAAAATCGCGTCTGGGATCGCATAAATGTTGAGGCAGTGCTATGTGTGCAAAGGGATTTGGGCAATCTCAACCCACTAAAATCGATAAACTAGTTGAAAATGCAGTGCGTTACTGCCACAAGCGACACCCAGAAAGTGTTAGATGGTACGGTTGCAGCTTTAAAAAAAGGATAGTCTCAGTTGGCTGTAGTCTTTTCCCGTTATCTCCTTGACGGAGCGATCGCTAATTTGAATAAGTTTTACTTAGTTTCAACTTTTACAACTGCTGACATTCCCGGAGTAAATCGAGATTCATAAGCTTGAATACTTGACTGATCAAACAGAATCTTGACGGGAATCTCATGTCGTGAATTACTAGAAGCTGAATTGCTCGTCAGATGATCTTGTGGCATCAAAGCGATACTATCTACCTTGCCATAAAACTGCCGATTAGCAAAGGCTGAAACTGTAATTTTTACCTTTTGCTCTGGCTGTATTTTTTCTAACTGCTTTTCGGGAAAATAGGCAATAATCCAAGGATGTGGCTGTATTATTGATAAAAGAGTTTGCCCTGGAAGCACCTGCTGTCCTACTTGGACGTTTTTATTCCCAACGACTCCAGCGACCGGAGTTGCTATGTTAGTGTAACTTAAATCAAGTTCCGCTTTTTTTACCTCTACCTGCTTTTGAGCAAAAGTAGCTAATGCTATCTTATATTGTTGCTCACTTATCCTCTTTTGCTGATTCAGGACTTGTACTTGTAAAGTGATTTTTTTAATCAAAGCTCGTTGTTGTATTTGATCCAAATTATTTTCGGGAACTGGTTGTAATGATGGAATCTCAATCGGAATTTTCGGAATTTTCTCTTGTGCCAATACTGCTTGCTGCTTTGCTAATTCTAAAGATGTTTTTGCCTGGGACAAAGATAATTGATATTTACTTTTGTCAAGTTTCACTAACACAATGCCCGGAGATACCATTTGATTATCATTGAATGTAATTTCAGTGACTATTCCTGGTACACGAGTAGTCACAGGATTAATCTCTGCGCTGATCTGAGCATTATCAGTTTCTAAAAATCTTTGCATATACTGCCATTGCTTATAAGCAGAATTGATTAGATAAACTGCAACTACACTAAACAAGACTCCTAATCCTGTAAGTAGTAGCAGATGCCGAATCCAAGCAGGTGATAATTTTTCCTTAAAAACATTGTTCGATTCACTAAGAGTGTTAGTTGGCTCCTGTTGCGACACAACGGGAGTTTTTTGTTCTGATAATCTGGTAACTTGTTGGAACTGTTGTAAAAAATTTTTAAGTTTCATCAGTAATATTTATTTCAGGAGGCAGAAGCAGGGAGGCAGGAGGAACCCATGCTTAAAAACATGGGATTGTAGCAAGAAAAAGAGGCAAAGACACTCACCTGGGCGCTTTGGATCTCGCGGAAAGTGCCGCGACGCTCGATGACTCGCTCTAAGCGGGGAGCGCAGCGTCTGGTAGAGTTGCGATGCCGAAGGCGTTGCATCTGGTAGAGAAGGCTTTACGCTGCGCTATCGATACAATTCTTTTTTTGACTAGGCTTTATACCCAGAAAAGACAGTTTTTTAACTGAGCCTTCAGCAAGAACTGCCTTTCTTTGTAAAAAAGATTGTAGTATAAATTTTGGCACTGCTTACAGAATATGGCAAATATTACTTGAATACATAATTACTTTGACTCATCGCTGGGAGAATCCCATTTTTGCAGAAATACCGATTGCTGAGTGTAGTATGGGGAGAACACAATACTCACTTGAGTCATAGCCATGACCTCCGAAGAAAAAGAACGGTTACAAGCAGCAGTAAAAGAAATCGCGGCAATCCTGTA
>NZ_JABXKJ010000271.1 GCF_017115085.1 Nostoc sp. NMS7
GAATTAAAGGAGATAAGGCAGAGAACATCGAACAGGCGATCGCGGCTTTAACTGCGGCTTTAACTGTCTACACCAGAGAAGCTTTGCCTGAAAACCATGCAGAAACCTTGTTTGGACTGGGAATAACTTACCAAGACGCAAACAAGTTTGACTTAGCATACAATAATTTTGAGTCTGCCATCGCCACCATAGAATATTTACGGGAAGAAATATTATCTGGAGAAGAAAGCAAACGCAAACAAGCGGAACAGTTTAACAAAGTTTATAGCCGCATGGTAGAAGTTTGCAGGGAATTAAATAAGATTACCGAAGCGATTGAATATGTTGAACGTAGTAAAACCCGCAATTTAGTTGAACAAATTCTTGAACGCGACTCTAAAACCATCTTCCCTCCAGAAGTATTCACTCAATTAGAAAATTACAGGGATGAAATAGCCGTAGGACAATATCAAATCCAAAATGGCAAAGCTGAAAATACCAAAGTCCTTGCACAACATCTCCAAGAATTGCGACAGCAGCGTAATGAATTGCAAAACCAATACTTACCTGTTGGTTATGGTTTCAAATTAGACTCCTTCCAAGGTTCTTTGGATGAGCGTACAGCAATTATCGAGTGGTATATTCTCAACGATAAAATTTTGGCGTTTATTGTCACAAAACAAGGAGAGGTAACTATTTGGCAATCCCAACCAGAAGACCGAGAAGCTTTGTATGATTGGGCAAATAAATATTTGCAGAATTACTACAATCAAAACAAGCAATGGCGAAATAACTTAGAGAAAGCACTGAAAGAATTAGCTTCGATTCTACATATTGATGAAATATTAACCCAGATACCAAAGCACTGCGATAAACTCATCCTAATTCCCCATCGATTCCTGCATTTATTCCCCCTTCATGCAATTCCAATAAATCAAAATTCTGAAAATTCGTCTTGTCTGCTGGATTTATTTGCTGGTGGTGTGAGCTATGCACCCAGTTGTCAACTACTGCAACAGGTACAACAGCGCAAACGTCCTGATTTTCAATCTCTGTTTGCAATTCAAAATCCTACAGAAGACCTGAATTACACCGATTTAGAAGTACAAGTTATTCAAAGCTACTTTAATACTTCCAACGTTCTGAAAAAAACAGCAGCGACACTCACAGCTATTAATAATACTGACTTAAATACTTATCACTGCGCCCACTTTAGCTGTCACGGATATTTTAACTTCATAAATTCCAGTCAATCAGCCCTAATTTTGGCAAATGCTCCCGTCGCTGACACACTTCCACAACCAAATACAGAACGTTATCTGAATTTGCGATTGGGTGAAATCCATGATTTAGACAAATGCCTTACCCTAGATAAAATCTTCACTCTCAAATTAGAAAAATGTCGCCTCGTCACCCTTTCCGCCTGCGAAACTGGATTGATTGATTTTAACAATACCAGTGACGAATACATTGGTTTACCTAGCGGTTTTCTGTTAGTCGGGAGTAAAGCTGTAGTCAGTAGTTTGTGGACTGTCAGCGATTTATCTACAGCGTTTTTGATGATGAAATTTTATGAAAACCTGCAAACCCTAAATAGTGTCTCCATAGCACTCAATCAAGCTCAACAATGGCTACGGAATTTAACCATAGAAGAATTTGAAATAGTTTTGGAGCAATATAAGCCGCAAATTGCGACAACGTTAGCACAAATGCGACCCGGACAACGTTTATTATTTCAAGAATATCTGAAACGCATCAGGCAAGGACAATCCTTGCCATTTACAAATCCTTACCACTGGGCAGCCTTTACCGCAACAGGAGTTTAAGCATCAGGTTTATTTACACCGCAAAATTTCTTTGCCCCTAACTTAAACACACAAATACTCAGTGCAGTTGCCATACCTGGAGGAATCGGAACACCAATTGCGATCGCTTCTATCGCTGGAGCAAGGAATCCAGATTCCAAAGCTTCTCTAACTTCCTGCTGACAGAAAAATTGGCGGCATTTTTCCAGCCAATCATTTAATCCTCTATCTGCTTCTTGTGCAGTCTCGCGCATAACAAGCAGTGGAACTGCATCGTCTAAATAGCCTTCACACTCTTGTATGGTATCCAATGCTGTTAAAGCTTCTGGACTATTCGCCAACTGTCTGCGAAACTGACTAATTTCCTCTGGTGTAACGGTAATCATTTAATAGTTTTAACCAGTAAATAAATATACGAAGCATTCAGCAATTATACATTTAATGCCTAATCTAGAGATATGGCGTAGTTTACAGCCGTAGGCATCGTGATCGCACGACATCAACAGTAGGAATAATTTTGCTGTGCGATCGCTCTTTCCAATCAAAGCCTCGAAGTATCACTCAAACTCAGTTTCGCAGAAAGCTTTTAACAAATCAATACAGTTAGCGATCGCTCCTAAATGAGCAATTTCATATCCATGTGTATTTTGGGTAGGAAACGCCAAACAAGCAGCACGCCCAACATGACCAAATTTCATCGCAATTGAAGCATCACTACCAAATCCACTCAGAGTTGTTAACTGCACTGGCATATCCAACTGCTTGGCACTATGGCGCAGTTGTCCATTTAGCCCCTCATCATATATTCCATAAGCATCTTGAGATAAAAGTACAGGACTTTCCCCATCTTTAACAGGATATTCCTCAGATAATGGACAAATTTCTAAAGCAATCAAGGCATCCAAACGCTGATTTTGGGTGAAAAATAGCGCCCCAATTGCTCCCACTTCTTCTTTTGCTGATGCCACTAAATAAACATCGGCTACTGGCTGTTTCAGATTTTCAGCTAAAGCTAACAGAATCGCAACAGAAGCTTTGTTATCTAAGGTGTAACTGGCAATATGATCCTTTAACCTAATTGGATGCTTGCGATGCTTACCGATTACCATTCTAGTTCCAGGTCGAATGCCAGCTGCTTCTAATTCAGCAGATGTCAGCTTCGTTTCAATCCAGGCATTTTCCCACTTCACAGTAGTATCTTCCTGCTGCACTTTTTGAGGAGATTCATGGGAAACATGGCGGGAACCAAAGCTGAGAATTCCACTGATAGTTTCGTTATCTCCAAGTAAATCCACAACGCCTTCCCCGTAAACCCACGGGAAAGAACCGCCGAGTTTGCGGACTTCCACACGACCTTCATCACCGATATTCTTGACAATTGCGCCAATCTCGTCTTTGTGTGCGGTGATCGCGATCGCTCCGTCTGGATTTTTCCCTGGAATTTTCGCAATAATATTATCGGCGCGATCGCACCATACTTCCATACCTAGCGCCGCAAATCGTTGCATCAACAGCTGGTTAATCTCAGCTTCTGCACCACTAGGGGAATGATGCATCACCAATTCTTCAATAATTTGAAATAAGCGATCGTAATCCCACATCAATACAATTAGTTTAATTTTCAACTGTTGTATGAGACAATTGTGCATCCACAACCCGACTTGCTGACTTTTTTTGTTGACGCTTTAGCACTCCTACCGCACCAAAAGCACCAAGGGCTAAAATCCCCAAGTTTATCGCAGGTTCCGGGACAGACTTAGCCTCAATCGCCGCCAGTGCAGTATCTGCTATCACCTTATGAGCAGCAGTCGTTGGGTGGAAACCGTCCCAGACGAGAAACTTGTTGTCACCTGGTTTACATATATCTAGCCTAGATAGACAAGACTCGGTTACATTCGTAAAACCTAATGTACTTGCCTGATTAAATAAAGAATAAGTATCAACAGAGATGATGTTGAGATTCGGGTTTTGACTCAAAGCGCTGACAGTTTTTGCTAAACCCAAGTTAAACTCATTACTTGATTTGGTAAGGATTGTAGGGTTGCGATTATCAATTTTAGCTGCTGGTAGCTGTCCCAAATCTGGCAAGTTAAACACCAAAATATTTTTCGCGTCGACTCCTACCAGAGTATTCAACGCCAGGGATATATTATTGATTGGCGTGGTAGAGTCTTTGGGGTTGAGAAAAAAGAAATCATTCGCACCTCCCCACAATGTATAAAGTGCATTTGGATCAGCAGTTTGATTATTTGCTTTCAGAGTTCCAGCAAAACCAAGGACTTGTTTGAGTACTCCCGGTAAATTTGAATCGGGAAGGACAGCATTACCTAAACCAGAGCTAGCACCACCGAAAGCGAAGTTTATCCCTTGGGTAGGAATTTGTGTGGGAGGAATAGTAGTGAATAAAGTCGGCTTTAATCCTAGCTGATCTCCGAGATAATCCACCCAGAGCGGCCCATCGGAAAAACGTCCTTCAAAGTAAGGTGGGCTTGCAGGGTATGTTTTACCCGAAGCATTATATATATTGCCTGTATCGGAAAGACTATCGCCAAATACATAAAGCTGATCAAAACTCGCAGCCGAGGCTTTAGTCGGCAACATGAAAGAAAATAGAACAAATCCGGCTGCGATCGCTTGTTTTTTCATATTCGTTTTACCCCTGGTATTTTTGAGTTTGTTTAAAAGTAATCAAAGACCGATAGTAATACCATTTCTTTTTGAAGATGCGCCTAAAAAACTTAGGCAAAACTACGACTGTAGGGGCAATTCATGTAGCTTTAGCTGACCGCAGCGTATTGGCCCTACATGAATAAACCGCAGCCTCATATAGAATTGGTATAAGTTACTCAAAATTAAGTACGTCTATTGACTTAATTTACGTTATTTTACTTAACTCTGCCTCAAAAGTTTATTAAACCCAGATAAAAACGCTGTAATTACTTAGATTTACATTTTCTTGATAAAAAATTGCTGTATTATAAAGAGATAGTAAAATTTATCTGCTCAGGGGTGGTAATTGCCCACTTTTATGCTATGTATGGACTAACCGCGCTTTAACTTTAAAGCTTCAGCAGCCGATACACCCTCCCCCTGAGTGCCGAAATATGACAAAGCCGTAGCAGCCTCAGCACGAGTTACTGGTTTTTTGGGTTGAAACAGAGTCGTATAACCAAACACCCGCCGAATATTCGATTGTTCGCTATTCTGGTAATCAGCCAACACGGCTCTTAAAGCCTTGGGATCAATTCGCGCTGCATCTTGGAAACCCCAGGTTTGTTTAACCGTATTGAAGTTAGCAGAGGGTAAAGCTTGGCGAGTATCTAGGGGTAATTTCCACAGCAGCAACTGTTCCCGCGTTAGGGGTGCATCAGGACGAAACAAAACTGCTGTAGAATCTCCAGACAAAGGACTGGGAATTAATCCAGCTTCGGCTAATCCTTGAATTGCTGGAAAATCCGCGTCTTTTGCCGACACATCAGTAAAAGCTGGTTGAGTGCTTTCTGATGCCAAGCGAATTTGTTTAGCTGCATTGCTGGCATACATAGCATTGTTAGCAGCAATTAGCCAACGGGCGTATTCTCGATGTGTAACGATTTTACTGGGTTCAAACTGGTTAGTTGTGGTCGTATTGCTCTTAGTTGCCTTTGGTTCTAGAGATAAAACACCTAATGCCGCCAAGTCTTGGATGTGTTGCCGCGATTCTTGCGGTATCTTGTTCAGATCGTTGAATTCCTGAGATTCGGCTGTGGCTGTAGGAGTTGTTTGGTTATTAGCCGTGCTTGGTGGCTGGGAAGGCAAATTTGCAGGTGATACCGGGCCAATGAACTGGGGATTGCCTGATTGAGGAACCGCGTTAGTAGTTTCGTTAGAATTTGTAGTTGGCGTAGGTTGTGCCGTTGCGGTACTATTCGGTACGTACTCAATCAATAATTCAGTGGCTGTTTGGGGTTGATTAGGTGTGGCTTTAGTAACTGATTTAGGCTGAATGGAAACCTTCAACAGCAAATCGTTACGACGTGCGTCAAAGGCACCTCCGGCATCATCTATTGGCTGTTGCAAAATCTGCCAGTTATTTGTTTGAAACTGGCTGCGATAAAAGCTAGCAATAAAGTTGCTGGGATCAGAACTCAACCAACGAGTTGAGACTCTGTTTTCTGAGCCGCTAGCAGGTGTAACTTCCTGTAGTTTGGCATTGGAATATAGTGGGATATCTTTGGGAAAATCAGCTGGTAACTGAATTGTTGATTCGTTTTGCTGTGCTTGCGGTTGGTTAACCTGAGATTCTCCAAAGACAGCTGAATTGTTTTGCAACTTAGGATCTGCCGCCAAAGATTGCTCAAGGTTTTTGGCAACTGGACTGTTAGCACAAGCTGTTAAGGAAGTGAGTAGAACAGCCCAAATTAGAAATACAGCTGGACGTTTACAGGGAAGCACAGGGAATCACAAATTGAGTTTCAATTCCTACCCTAGCGCAGACTGTTGATTAAATGGGAATGGGGATTGCTCTCCTCCAGTCCCCTTGCTTCCCCTGCCTCCCCTAGTCCTCTTCGTATTGGTGAAAATGATGATATCTCAAAAAATTAGTAAACGGTAGCAAAAAGCTACCGTGTTGTCTTTGTTTTACAGCCATTAGGTTTTGTTCCTATGCTTATTTATAGATTTCCCTAAAATTCTGGCAAACTAACATTTTCGTAAAAAAAACACAAATAAATCTGAAACGCATGCTAGATATGAGTTTTGCGATTTTGGCGCTCTAAGCTAGTACTTCACCACAGGGATTATGACAGGTTAATACCAAATCTATATGAGCCTGCATAGAATAATTCCCTTGCAGGGCATAGATTAATCTCCTTTCGAGATGCACTAGCAGTCAGGCGATGCCTACGGTGGTCACTAAGCTTGCCCTTCAGCAGGCTCAGGGTAACACCTGCCCTGAGCCTGCGTCGTTCGGATAGCGCGATGCCCTGAGCTTGCCGTTCGCGTAGCGTCTCGTAGAGAAGGGTCTCGTAGAGAAGGGTCGAAGTGGGGGCAAAGCCTACGCCAAGCAACTGAGGTGATAGACTAAGACTAAAGCCCCCCTTAGCCTCATCCAAGGAGGGGAATAGATCAAGTTCGCTAACGCTGGCTGACAATCGATTCTGGAAATTATTCATCTGACGATGGTAAGCTGAGTAAGGCAATAGCTGGAAAATGCCAGTTTTAAGCAATTCCAGGAACTTAGCGTCAGTTCGTTATTCTTGGCGACTGGGGTTATATACAAAGCAATCAAGTGTCGCAGCAGTTTCCCTAGTATCTGTTAGCTATGGCTGTTTTCCCAATCCTACCAATGATTGGGTAGAGGCAAAAAAGACACTTCATCGAATGCACTGGCGGTTGAGAAAACACTCTAGTTAACAGGTTCCCGATAGATTAGATCCAATTTGCGTTTGCTTGGGCGATGGCTTGTTCAAAGCGAGAACTCGAATTGACATGGTGCTGCACTAGCCGATGTGACATAGTATTAAACCTTTCACCTGCTAGCTCTGGCGAAAATTTTGATTCAGGGCAAGGGTGTTTCTTGGAGATGAAGTTAGCCAAAAAGAAAGGGGCAAAAGGCAGCAAAAAGATATGTCTGATGTCAAAAACGCAGTTCTGATCAGAGTATCAAAATCTAAAATAGATATTAAATTGAAGAAAAAACAACGACCATCGACAACCGTCAGTCCATTTTACTTTCTGTAAAGCGTTACCGGGTTGTTACGAGTGCTGAAACACGATTACATGCAAGTTTCCCAGGATCAGCCTATTTATTCTGAAGCTCCACTCCAGCTGTTATTGTTTGTCGATGGACGCCCCAAGTCCCGACAATATGTGCAGCGAATACGTGCTTATTTAAAAGAATTGCAGACTAAGTATAGTTTTGAACTTCAAATTATCGATATTGGGCAACAACCTTACTTAGCAGAACACTTTAAATTGATCGCAACGCCAGCTTTAATCAAGATCCATCCTGAACCACGACAGATTTTAGCTGGGAGTAATATCATAGCGCAATTGAAAAACTCGTGGCCTCGCTGGCAAGCTGCTGTAGACGCTTACTTAAAATTACAGTCAGACTTCCAGGAACGTCTAGATGATAATGCTAGGACGACGTTACCCAAATCCACAATCCGTTCAGTTGCTGTTTCTGCCGAACTAATCCGACTCTCAGACGAAATTTTTAGCTTGAAACAAGAAAAAGAGCACCTCCAAGAGCAGCTACATTTTAAAGATCGGGTGATTGCGATGCTGGCACACGATCTCCGCAATCCGTTAACTGCTGCCGCGATCGCCATAGAAACTCTCCAATCTAACTACAATTTAGAGACAGGGGAATTCCAACGCCTCAAACCATCAATGACGGCACATTTATTAAAACAAGCCCGGAATCAAACTAAGATTATTGATCGGATGATTGCCGATCTTTTGCAGGTAGGTTGTGGCAAAGATATAGCGTTACCAATTGTACCACAAAAAGTCCAGCTAGGTCAACTGTGCTTAGATGTACTGGAAGAATTAGGCGATCGCTACACCGCCAAATCCCAAAAAGTAGAAACAGATATTCCCAATGACTTACCTGATGTATATGCTGACCCAGAACGCATCCGCCAAGTGTTAGTAAATCTGTTGGATAATGCCATCAAATACACCCCAGAATGTGGGAAGATTAGCGTTGCCGGATTGCACCGCACTACCCAAAAAGTTCAGTTTACGATTGGGGATACTGGGCCTGGTATTCCTGTAGAGAATCGCGATCGCATCTTTGAAAACCACTTCCGCCTGCAACGGGATGAAGGTACAGAAGGTTACGGCATTGGTCTTTGTTTATGCCAACGGATCATCCTGGCACATTATGGTCAAATTTGGGTGGACTCTGCCCCCAATAACGGAGCATGGTTCCACTTCACACTGCCAGTTTATCCTTCTTAGGCATTGGGCATTCACAAATGACTAATGACAATTACGAACTTGAGATAAAGCGATCGCGCCCCCCGTTCTTTGCTTGGTAGAGTGCCTTATCTGCCAGCACAATCAAATCTGAAGGAGAGGATTCCCAAGTGGGGACAACAGTTGCAATACCCATACTGAGGGTGAGATACTGACTCACCGGCGAACCGTCATGAACAATTTGCAAATCTTTGATTCCCGCTTGTATCGCTGCGGCAACGTGAACTGCGCCAAATGCAGGGGTGCATGGCATAATCACAGCAAATTCTTCGCCACCATAACGCGCTACTAAATCCTGATGTTTTTGGGCTTTAAGGCTTAAGAGGGCACCCACCTTTTGTAAAGAGATATCTCCAGCAGGATGGCCATATTTATCATTATAAAGTTTAAAAAAGTCGATATCACACAAAATCATTGACAAGGGAGATTCCTTTTGGATGAGATCAATCCACTGATTATTGAGATAATCGTCAAAGCGGCGACGATTTGCCAACTCAGTTAAGCCATCTACATTGGCGAGATGCTGCAAAGATTGGTTTACTGCCTCTAAGTGTTTGTAAAGTTGCGCTTCCTGTACTAGTCGGCTTAACCGATGGCGCAATACAGCGAAGTTAACTGGCTTAGTGACGTAATCAGTCGCTCCTACTTTAAAAGCATGGTTTACGGATTGCTCATCGTCCAAGGATGTGATCATCAATATGGGAGTGCGTTCCCACATCTGGGGGATCAGAGTATTATTAAGGCGCGAGTCACTATCAAAGCTTGCAACGGCTGATCTTCTCTGATTCCTAGCAATCTCGCGCAACTGGTGACAGCAGGTAAAGCCATCCATCACAGGCATTACAGCATCTAGCAAAACTATATCCGGTTTAATAGTCTGGTAAGCATCTAAACATTGCTTACCATCATTAACCACGACCACTCGATATTTTTCTTCTTCCATCATTTTACGTAACACTACTCGGCTGGTCTTGTCATCATCAGCCACTAAAATCAGTGGTTTTGGGTGAGAAGCAGAAGATGAGCTTATGCCTGACATGAGTTGGCTTCCACTTGAGGGACTATCTTAAAAAAGGCTGTGCAACTCAATCGTATGGGGGCGATCGCTCTTTTCGTCAATGCCCGGATTTGCGCCAAAGGTGTGTATGACTTGGCAATCAACTGTTTTTTGGCAATAGACTGCTCAATGTTAGTGAGCCAAGCAAGCGGTAGATAACTAAGTTGCATAGACAATCTATAATTGGAACACGAAGGCAATTGTTACCTTTTTGTTCGCCTATGGTGATCTGAGGATATGTTACTTTTATATTTCCCCATTATTAAAGTGAAATTGCGATTTTTGGGAAAATTGCAAATACAGACCTTAATTCTTGAGTTTTGGAGTTAGTTTGGAAACCTAGTGACAGATGGCAAAGTAATTGCCAAACTGCGCTCAGAAGACAGGTAATACTAGTATCACTTGGCTGAAATTTATTATTTTGAGCAACTAAATCCGATAATTACTTCACAGATAGCCGATAAAACCGCCATCTTTTTGACTAGACAAACCACCATAAGCTATTACAAAATAAATTAAAACCTATTTACCTTCACTAAATCTTGAAAATGCCAGACTCATTAATGTATCAGCAAGATCACTTTGTTGTTCTAGAAACAAATAAATCAGAACAATTTATGACACCATCAGAGTTATTAGAAAAGCTTAAAACAACTCTCCAAAAACTCATAATTCAAGATTTGCCGCCGGACTTGCAAAAGTTTGACACAGTGGAAGCGCAAGCACAATATTTAATCGACACCAGTTGCGAATTAGATATTGCTCCTGGGCAATATTTGCAGTGGTATGCAGTTCGTTTGGAAAAGTAAGTTTTTGGAAAGTAGTTAATAAGAAAATGTGTTAATTCGACGATTCCTTAAAAGTCTGTTACACAACTTATAGCAATGCGTAGTTTACCACTGTAGGTCTTACCCTGAGCCTGTCGTACCACTTCGTGGAAGCAAGCTACGCGCAGCGTCTCGTAGAGAAGGGCATCGCCTCTAACTCTCAGATGAAAGAATGCCTACAAGCACTCGTACCAAATCTTCTAAACCTTCAGGAACACGGTAAAGTTTAATATCTTCTGCAACCCGCTTATCTTCTCTATCAAGAGTACCAAATTTCCAGTCATCTCCATTGGTAACTGCTCCATATAAAATAGTTTTTTCATGATCTAGCGACTGATCAAGAGCGATTAATTCTACTGCTAGCTGTGTAAACCCTCTTCTGATATCTGATTGTTTTGCTTCAATCACCAATAGGGAGTTAGATTTATGTAAGTAATAATCTAAAGTGCCTTTGAGTTTTTCGTTGACATTAATCGGATACTCACTATATAGTTGAGCCTTTGTTTGAGCGCATATTTCAGCAAGAATAGGTGCAATTAAAAATTCCCGTATTGATATCTCAGCAATTGGGTTAAAAAGCTTTATATTACGCTGCAAATAATTTTGTAAAAATTCTAAATAGCTCACTTCAGCAAAGTATCTTGGTAATTCTAGCTCTGTGCGATCGTAGCTGTAGTCAAACTCAGCTAGTATGTCTATTGTTGGGTTGGGCAACAAAAAGTATTGACTAAAAGTATAACTTTGCTCAGGTTTTAAAATTCGATATTTGCTCATAATTTTTTCTCGCCTACGAACCACATCGGAGATATTATGACCTCTATAGGACAAGGGGAAAAATAAAAAACCCCTTTTCCACACGGTTTCAGAGCTAATGATATTATTGACTATTGACTATTAACTCTTTTTGAGTATTGATCAGTGCTAGTTCAATTGTATTTTCAGATGGCTGTGTTATTTCAATCTCCAATCCAGGGCCAAAATAGTTGGTCATTTTTTCCTGCTTTTTTTGCCATACATCAATTGGTATTAGCGGTGAATCAAATTCTAAAATTAGGGCATAGCTTCCATTAACTTCTGTTTCTCGGAACCCTGTGACTATTGGCCGTTCCTGGTCTGTGGGACTCAAACCCAGAAAAGAAAGTGTTGTATCTAAATGAGCATCTTGACCATAGCGATATCGGGTGATGTCTTTGCGAATTTTATTTTGAGTATCAGTTGCTTGCTGCTGGCGCAGTATCAATGCTGACGGTGACGTAGTTTCGCTAAATGGTACTGGTTTAAGTTCATTGGCTTTCAGCGCCAGCCCTCCCAATAATAGAGGAATCCCGTAAAAAAATCCGACAAGATTGAGTGTGGCATTATTAGCACCATAGGCGACGAAGCCAATGATGGTTAATATGCCGCCGATAGTTAAACCGAGTGTTCCCAAAGAGATTTGGCGTAGCATAAGTTTAAATTAGTATAAATTGTTAATACCTCAGTTTTATTATCATCGGCTATGAATAACAAATTAGGGAAGAGTATTAACTTAAGTCAGTAAGTATATGGTATAAATATACAAAATACTTAGACCTCTGACTTCTTTAAGAAGTCGGGGATTTATCTCCTGAGCCTTTGATGTTTAATTAGGTTGAGCTACTTAGTGCCCCAGAATGTTGGATTTTGAGTTAACTTTAAATTTAAAGGTAGTTAAAGATGGGAAAAAAATAATGGATATACAGACTATAAAAGAACGAATTGTCGCAGTTCAAAGTAAACGCGAGTACTTGTTAAGCCTACTGGAGCAACCAAATCTGGGAACTTTGAGAGTTGACGTAAATCAGGCTTTGGAAGAACTGGATGAATTAATTGATGAATTTAGACGCACCATTCCGGTAGAGTAGAAATTATCAAAAACTGCGTCGGTCTAACCGTCAACTTCAGGCTATACCGACGCTCCTCACTACTATCATCTCCTCTAATGCCCAGAATTTAACTAAGCTGGAGTTGGCGAAGCTATTAATTATCCTGCAACTGAAGCATCTCTTGCACGCTGACCTAACTGTCTAACTAAGGCAATAAGTTCGCTTGTAGGTACATCTTTCTTGCAAACGTCATCAAAGCTAGACATTGCCTTTGTCCCCGGAAAATTTACGTCTTCCACTGAGGAGTAAGCAAGGATTTGGGTGTTCGGAGATATAGCTTTAATGTGACTAGACGCACTCCAGCCATCCATAACTGGCATTTGTAAATCTAGAACAATTACGTCAGGATGGCAACGTTTAACCATTTCTATAGCTTCTTCACCATTACTGGCTAAACCTACTACTTGCATATTTTCCTGGCAAGAAAAAACCAATTGTAAGGTTAAACGAGTCAGTTCGTGGTCATCAACTACTAGAACACGCAAGGTAGAAAGCTCACAGGATAACATTAACATTGAGCGCAAAGACGAAATTATTCAGAATAACCTCTCTAGTTTATGGGAATAAGTGCCAGCACTGACTCTATCCTCTGGTTGAATTAAGTTGTGTAAACCCATTTTTCTGATAACTTCTCAAAAAATTAAAGTTTTCTAAAAACAAACTAAGTTGAGCTAAGTAGAACGAGGTGAAAAAACCAAACTATGTAAAGATAAGTAAAAACGTAGAATTTTTCTATAAAGGTAACAGGGATATGGGCAGCCGTTTAAGGGTATT
>NZ_JABXKJ010000028.1 GCF_017115085.1 Nostoc sp. NMS7
CTAATTGCAGGGTGTTGTTAGTGTCGCTTACTTGTTTTTTGCTCAACAAGTAAGCCCCAATTTCATAGTTACCCTTTTTGAATTTCACTAAAGTTGCTAGGTCTAGAAAGTCTTCAAAGGGTACTATTTTTTGATTACGAATGCTGCTTTTTACCATAGTTTAGGCATCCCCTTTGAACCCGCCCTTTTTTTGTTTTGGGGCGAAGAATATCTGACATAGCCACGAGTGAAAACTGGAACGCTTGGGAACACTCTTGACCAGAACAAGTAAGGACGTTTGCCAGATAAAACTATCACAGTTGCACTCAACCAAACACCAGCCAGCAGTCCCCAAACTATTCCTGCCCCAAACATAATCGCTATGATGAAGCCCACGCCAAACATAAATAAGGCGACTGCAAACTGAAAGCCAGTAAAAATGCCTATTGTTGCATTTTGACCAAGTGACTGATTCACCCGTTTGATGGGCGATTTATTGTACTCGCTCATCACTAACAAGCGGCTGTAACGCCGTTAAATAAGATACTTTGAGCAATCCAAAGCACCAGGATTATGAAAAACACGCCTACGGGCTGTTGAACCATCTGCGTTACTTCCTGTCCTTCACCAATGCCGTTGGCAACCTTAAGCCCAGAAGCCACAAAGTATACAAACAAAAGCACTGTGATGGTTGCATTGATAACTGCGGGAAGTGCTTTGATGGCGGCGGTAGCGGCAGCCGCACCACCAGCGCCGATACCACCAGCGCCGCCGAACATACAAGTCATTGCTGTCTGAGCCGAATCGAATAAGCCCCAACCATAAGAGGGCATCGACTGCATGACAATGATTGTCGCCGTACCTGCCGCGTAAATGTGATGCTGATACTTGCGCCCAATCACCGCGAGTGCCTTAGCCAGAATTTGAGATTGTCTTCTTCGCACAGAATTATTAACAGAATTATTAGATGCCAAGAGAATTGCTCCTTTTCTTCATCGTTCTTCGACAAACATCAAAATCATCTTAGAGATCCTCTTTGATGAAACTCATTCTCTATATCAGCTAAAGTATGCTCTCTAGCTAGTGAGCGAATTTCTTGAAGGGGAGCAATATGACACTTGTATAACTTGCTCATGCCATTTAGACCACCTGTTTTTTTGTTGGTGAATTTCTTGAATTCTGGCAAGTACTTCCGAGCGATATTTAAATATGCTTGCAGTTGCCTTGCAGAAACTTTTGGCTTTAACATCGCTGCAACTTCTGGTCTTGTTAGTTCTTCATTTTGCCAAGCATTCCCCCCTATCCCCATGATTCTGAGAACTTCTTGTCACTTCTAACTACATATAAAAATACCCGCCTTTTTCGTGGCGGGGAAGGGGACATTTTACCCAGTTAGGAAATATTTATAGGTAAAAAGCAACTATTTTTTTTCCTTCGCGTTCCCACTTCTCATTCAGAAGCCAGCAAGTTGTATGAACAACCTTCATTGGATTTCGATGCTTCTTTCCACACCTGAACCAGCTTCGGACAGTATCGTAACTTTCGTATCCTAATACGAACGCCATCTCTTGATAAGTTAATTTCCACTTCTTCTTAAACTCTATTGGGTGCATAGTATTTACTTGATACTTGCATGACGAACTTATTTAATATTTATAGCATAATTAGCTAATCATTTGTTAATGCCTTGTCTTTTAAATCTGAAAAATACTTGGGATTTATTTATCTTAATCTTTCTAAATATAATTAACTGTTGCTAGGAAAATTTCAATTATCTATAATTCAGATATCTTCTGATTCTTAGTCTAATTTATGTCAAATCCAGACGCTCGTTTTCACCAACTATTCCAACCAAAAAAACCAGTTAATCTAGATGACGAAAAGACCGCGCTATTAGCCAATCGTCTAACTCCCACCGAGGAACAAATAACAGATTGGCTACAGTCACCACAAATAAAACAGTGGCTTACCAAACTCCCAATGGGAATAACCAATAATTTGAAGATGGAGGCTGTAAACACCATAATCAAAAATGTTATACAAAACCCAGACAAAGACTGTCGTGTACAATTCGGTAGTGCAGCGATTGGAGTTGATGTCTTACGGTGGCAGCTTTGGGCATCTTATAAATTGCCTTACGCTAGTGGAATCAAAGCTCCAGATTGCCTCTACACGTTGAAAAAATATTTGGATGCTCCCGACTAACTTACCGGATGATACAGTTCTGTATCAGGATTAAATTCCCACCCTAACCCTGCTCTATCTTTACCCTTGCACCATGCCACAAAAAGCGGTGAGTGCAGCTTATTTCTCTGCTCACGTACAGTTTCTATTGCTAAACCAAGTCTTGAAGCTAAACCTTCTTCTGTTAATGGTTGCATTCGAGGAACTTGCCCTTGATAGGATGAATTATTGTAGTACGATTTCTTAGTCCGTCTCGGTTGGTTATTCAGATAATTTTGAATTTTGATAATCGCCTCAGCCAACTGTGTCATTCGGGCTGTCATCTGTTCAATTTTTTGTGATAAATCGGCTATATTATGGATTGTTCCGGTTTCATGGCTATCAGATTCACTTAAAAACTGTGACTCAATATGATCAAGTCGTGAGCAAATAGCTAATATCGCTTCATTGGTCGGATTGAGGTGACTATTGTTACTAGTAACCAAGTAATCCTCAATACTTGCCTTAATCTTAGAGTCCAGGCGTTTATCTAAATCATTGTCACCAATTGCATCAAGGTTATTTAGGGAATCATCTAAGTAGAGTTCGATAAATTCTGTGAGCGTGGCTGTTGCAGTCGTGCCTTTGGAGTTGCAACGGGCGATAAACTGCGACCACATCTTTTCGTCACAGTTGAAAGATGCTAACTTTTTTTTACGCCCTGTATTGCTCATCTCTACGTATCATCTAGGTAAACCGTAACTGTCCGCGCTCATTTAATCGCTTAATTCATCATGATAATTACCTTGATGCTACCATCGTCAGCGCATAAGTGCGATTGCTTTTTAAAGCATGACCGAACAAGCAGGGAGCAGAGGGGATTACTACGCTCGGTCATTTTTTCGGCTTCATAGTAAAATTGTACTATTAAGGATTTTATCTCCGGCTTAAACACTTAGAGAATTGCCTTATCCAATTTTTCATCACCTTAAAATTGTATGAACTGATCGCTGATAGGATGATTAACCATCGGGGGTAGTGCAAGGGGTGAAAATTGACCGTCACGGAAAGGCAAAGGTTTTGTCGCCGGAAGAAATCGGGCGTCTGTTCACTTCGGGGTTAATTACAGTTCGGGATAGAACACTCGGTGCAGTGATGCTGTACACGGGTTGTCGCGTCAATGAAGCAGTTACCCTAAACATTAAAGATGTTTATAACAGCAAGGGACGGATCAGAGCAGAACTGATCATCCGCAAAGGGAACAGCAAGGGGAAGTTAGCTACCCGCACCATTCCAATTTTAGAAGAACTAAGGTGCTTCTTAGCTACTTACAAATCGACAAACTCCCGTGACGGTTTTTTGTTTCCCGGGCGATGGGGTCGTGGTCACTTGCACCCAGAATATGCAAGCCTGATCTTTCGAGAAGCCTGTGAACGAGTGGACATCGAAGGAGCAAGCACCCACAGTTGTCGGAGAACAGCCCTGACACTGATGAGTAATGCCGGAATCCCATTACGAGTCATCCAAGAAATTAGCGGACATCGCAGCTTAGAGCAACTGCAAAATTACCTGGAGGTGGAACCATCCCAAGTACGGGGTGCGATCGCGGCGTTGTCGATGCTATCACCACCATCCGTGAGCAGCAGTAATTTTGACAAGGCAAATGCGAATAACACAGGAATTTCAGCCGAGTGATAGATCAGGAAATATACTTTAGTTGATCTATCTCTGATCATTCACTAATAAGGCGTAAAGTGATTTTTCCCAAAAAGCCATTGACAATTCCATCCGCAACACCTGAACCGATAGCCACTGATAAAATTGAGGCATAGATTGCTCTTTATTTACGTAGCTCAGTCGCGGCGTAGGCACTATTCCGACATCGGCAACACATCTTCATTCAGCAAGGCGTAAAATTCCGGGACTTGAGCCTCCACTCGTCGCAGTTCATTCGCGGCGATCGCTTCCAACTCCAGCACCGTCTCCCAGCGCAAATCCCCAACCCATCGCTTAAGTATGCCCTTAATCGCGTCTACCCCCTGCTTGATACCAGAACGAAGCATTTCCACGCAATGGAGTAAGGTAGTGCGATCTGTTGGGGGTGGGTCAAATTCGGTAGTATCCCCCCCTTCCCTATGGGGTTTCTCTATACAATCATAGGGGGGGGTGGATACGGGTGATAAATCAGCCTCAACCCTATAGCCAGCCTCTCTTGTAGCCTGATAAGAATGGGAGGATACAATGCACTCTCGTTTGCTTTGGCGATGAGCAATTACTTGTTTTGCAAATTCCAATTCCTCTTTAGATAGCGAATAAATTGTCACCTGTTGACCACGCTTACCCTGCTTGCGGGAGGTCAACTTTAGCCCCAGTTGTTCAACTAAAGTACCCAGCAACCAAATCGGTTTACAATCACTGGGGACAGTAAACCCAAGAATTGCTTTCACATGAGCCGCACAAGATGAGGCGATCGCAATCATATTCACTAATTCTGGATCAGTTGCAGTAATCTCGCCCCCAGCTACCAATTTTTGGAGAATCTGATGCAAACCCAAGTTGAACCGTGCCAACCACCGCGCCGAGTAATTACCCCAGTCCATACAGAGAAGTAGCTTTTCTCGTTCGGTGCGGTCTTTGGTGGTAACAAGTTTTGGAGGTTCCGGGTAAACTCTTTCAGTGGTATTATCAATAATTATTCCCTCTGGTTTTGATAAAATGGCTTCAAGTCCAGTGATCGCTCTAATTAATCGACCGCCATTATCGAGTTCGACTAGTTCTCTTGTTACATCGATCCCGTAAGAGTCAGAGATCCGAAACTTCTCGTTTTCAAAAACTTCTTGGGGAGTGAGGTAATCTTTACTCTGACGGGCGCGATACTCACTCGCTGTAATATTATTGGCTCTAGCAACAGCCGAATAATGGGCAGTGTCCAAAGCCGCAGCCGCAATTTTCATCCGTTCACTAGATTCATGATCGTCGTCACTGCCCACTGAGATAAAAGTATTACCCATTTCAGTTAAGAGCAGTCGCAAATCATCACGCAGATTATTCAGAGAATAGTTACGGTTAGCCAGAATTTGACAATAGGCATCTAACGCCCAATCTTTCTCAGCACCACGTTTACCCGAATCTCTGTCAATGCGAATTAAAAAAGCCGTCATAGAGTTCGATTGCAAGAGTCGTTCTTTAATCTTGGTAGCGTTAGTATCTTTATAATCAAAGGGAGGGCGCGGGGCCACCCAAACGTGAAACGGAACTTTTGGGCGATAGCGGTAAAGTTGTTGGGCGCATTCAGTAGCAGTTTGGGAAACTCCATGAAATACACCGAATACAACATCAAAATGATATTCGGCAATGTCTACTCCGGTTCCCAGGCTGGGGGAAGTGAACAAGGCATCGAGGTTTTTAACCGCGTTGGTGATATCTTTGATGAAAGCGACGTTTTCTTCAGATCCAGAATTATCGGAGTGAACAGACCAGATGCGTAGTTTTGGCGACTGTATACCAATGCCACCATTAGACTGACTCAAAGTATTTTCCGATGTCTCTGATTCAGTAGAGTCGAATATCTGCACTAAGAATGATTGTTCAAGTTTCTTAATGAAACGTTTGGAATCAGAAACTACCATGATTTTCTGCCCGTTCATCAACGCTGCCGAAATAGTCGCCACCAGAGCGGAAGAATTACTACCCTCGTACCAGTAAATTGTGCGTGAGCCATTTCTCCATTCGTTCTTGACAATGTACGGGATTTCGTCTTTTGGACGCATGGAGCGAAAGAAGTCCACCGTCAGGTCATCCATGTGAGCATCGGCGATGACAACCAGTGGGGCATTGTATACTATATATTCCAGCACCTCGAGTATGGCTGCTCGATGTTCTTTACAAGTATTACTGTGTAGTAAGTGGGTGAGATACTGGCAGGCTTCATCAATAAATATGCAGCCGTAGGTGAGGGCTTGGGTATTGAGCTTATGCAAGCTGTCGATAGTAATACTAAGAGCTTGGGCTTGGGCCAAACCTGCATAACCCAAGTCAGAGTACATGGCAGTTTCTAGGCGTAGAGCCAGATTTTTCAACAAGTTAACGCGATGCCCATTGTTAAGAAATCGAGCTTCGGGGTTTTGTTCGCGCCACCAGCGCATGAGTTCAGTTTTCCCTGTACCCATGTCGCTCCACAGTACCAGCAGCCCCGACACTGGCATAGTAAGGTAGCGAGATATCTGTGATAAGATTTCTTTTTCCTTTTCAGGGTTTGTCAAGTGGCTGTTTGGGTTGAAGCACTCAAATTTATTGTTGGTTGCTGGCAACTCTACGATCATACTAGAGCGATCAAGCTCAGTTTGATGATGTGTCCCTTGCAAGAATCGGGCTTCTTTCTTAATGAAAGCGTCAGTCAGGTAACGGACGTTAACTGTCACATCGGGTTTATATTTGGTTAACCCCCATTTTCTCGTCCGATACGAGCGCTGATAATCTTTAAGTGATTTGGCATCATTAACGATCGCAGTTAGTAAGGCATCAGCATCTTTACCGCGACCAACCACAAAATCATCAACCCCCTTTTCTGGGCCTGGCAACAATGCCACTTCACCTGTGCAGCCCTGGGATTCGATAGTTCTAATGGTACGAACAGTGGCTTGAAACACTGACCAACGGGTATTGGCTTTGGTTTCGTAGTCGAAAAGAATTATGAACTTGCGTCCCGCCTGAGCCATTGGTACTAAGTCAGGATGCAACCGTTCATCAAAATCTTGTTTGCCCACGCGCCCGTTCCAAATTCCAGGAAGTGCGATCGCTACAAATCCCAGGCTCATCAAGCAAGCAGCTTTCTTCTCACCCTCGCATAAGATAATCGGAATCTCTGGATGCTGTTTCACCCACTCCCAAAAGATTAGCGGATTGAGTTGATCCAGTAAGCGCAGCGCTACTCGGGAATGATAGCGCTTAATTAAATAACGTTTTGCTACTTTGTCCCAGATGGGGTTAGCGACATCGAAGTAGGTAACGCGGTTGGGGGTTTTGGGGGGTGATTCATACTTAACGGGTTTCCCTTTTTCCCAATCAATACGGGGGAAGTTTGGCTTAATCCGCCCCCACTCCATTGGTTGCCAATTTTTAAACGGGTCAAGAGATTGAATCCATGTTCCCCCCAGTAAGAGATGCTGATACATCTTGATGTATGCATCTGTGACTCGACCGGCATTTTTCCGGGGGATTTTATTGGAGATGAACAGGTAGTCGTAAACTGATTCTCCCTCAATGTGGAAGAAACTGCTCTCAATCAGTGCCGGGTGAATGGCGCTACTAACTGTTAGCTCATGGTGTTCAGCAGCCGTGAGATTGTTGGGATATTCAGTTGTCGCGCTATTCATCGGCTCTCCCCTTGGAATTCCTTGGAGAGAGATGTATTTAATCTGAAAAGTTTCTCCTTCGTTCCTCTGCACAAGCGCACAAGCACACAAGCGCGCAAGCGCTCAAGAGCCTCTGTTTCAGGCTGCGAAACTCTTGCTCTATTCAGGATATTCCTGAAATTACCCGATGCCACAGCACAAAGTTGCCGTGCGAAAGCTGCACTATCACATCCCATGCGCTCAAATACAGCGCTTTTGGGTTTGCTATTTATCACGATATTTTCCCCTGATTACTTGGTTGACAAGCTTCAGAGGGGGTTTATTGCGCTGCTACTGCTTTCTGCTACAAAATTCGGGATATTTCTTAATCAAATTTAACTTTACAAAATCTTTTGAATTTCAGCAGCAAAAACTGCCACACGAAACTAGTGTATTTCGTGTGGCTTCTCGTATAATACGAGAAGCAGCGGATTCAATCTCGTCTGACCAGTCAGTGGAATCAAGTCGCCAAACTTCAAATGCCACTGCTTTGGTTCTTGTGAGATAACCCCCCTCTGAGGTTATTCTGTTTTTAAGTCTGGGACAAAACGCCTACTCCTTAGTGGCATTTGTCCTTTAAATTTTTGGTGCTGTTGTATATTTCCCCCCATTTGTTGTTAGTTTTGATCTTACAGAACTTCTGGTATCTAGCATCGTTTTGATTTTTACTTGTGACCTCCACATTTGTTAAGGATTGCTTTAAGGGTAATCGAGGGTTGGTAGCACCTCTGTGTAGGGTATGATTACCCTGGCTCAAGCAGCACCATCTGTGGCTGTTGCCTCTGGTTTGGGCTTGCGCTCGAAAACTTTGATATTGGGTTCCTCCAGCACGAACCCGTTGTCTGTTTGCTGACCGAGTTTACCAGCGTAGACGCTTCGCGGCTTGTCGTTAGACATCGCTGCTACCCACTGTGGGTAATTACTGGTTACATCGGTCAGTTTCTTGTAAATCTTTGGTTTAACTGTGATTGTTGTGATGCGTCCGTCACAGTCTAGGTCAAATTCCTGCCAAGCGTTCTCTACGGTCTTGGGTTGTGGCAGTTCGTTGATAGATTTAATTGTGATTTCTAGTTTTCCTGCAATCATAGCTACCTCTTTTAAGATGCGTAGCTTGCCGCCGTAGGCATCGCTAATGTTGGTAAAGTATCAGATGTATGTACTAACCCCTGTGGATCTGTCAAAATATACTTTTTAATTACTGGTTGAAGAGTAAAAGTAATTTCTTTTGTAATTGGATGTTTAATGCTTTCTAGTAATGACAGGCGTTCAAGTTTTTCTAATGCTTTGACCAATTCGGAAGTTGACAAAGATGCTTTATCTCTTTGATTTATATTAGTTAATAGCTTAACAAAACTAATGGATTGGTAATTTGAAACTATTTCATTCGCTAAATAAATCATAATCTGCCTCTGAATTTTACTTAACACTTGAGTGAACATTTTATCGAGCATTGCTTCAATCTCACTGCTAACAAATGTAGTTTGGTTTTCAAAAAATATTTCAGTACTACCACCGAAAAAGTAGTTAATCCGTTCTCCTACTGTTTCTAGTTCCAATGGATTACCGCTATATGTTTTAATCAACTCATGGCACTTTTGTGGATTAGTTAATCCTTGGGCAGCTAAAAGCTGCATTGCAGCATCTGCATCTAAGCCTTTAATTTTGAGATACTGAATAGATCGTTTAGCCCTTATTAAACTATCGAATTCATTAGGGAAAACTCGCCCAGTTAGAAGCAAGCAGCTTTGGTGCTGGTCTTCCAGTAAGCGACGAAAAAATGTTTCATACTCTAACCGTTGTTCAAAGTTATTTTTCTGGAATAATGCGTCAAATTCATCCAATACCAGTAGACAGCGACGTGATTGCAATTGCTTAATCAACACTGTAATCCTTCCTTGGGTATACTCAGGGAAGTTCAAAGAGGGTTCTACAGTTTGTATTTGTTCTATCAGTTCAGCAACTAAGTCTTGAACTAATGGTGCATGAGACACTGATTTCCAGAAAAAGTAATCAAATCTAGGTTGAGATTTTACACTAAGTGCTGCTATTAACTTCGCAGCCAATGTACTCTTACCAACTCCTGGCACTCCTATTAGTGAAATACAACGCTGCTTGGTTACTAATTCTTCTAAATCAGCCAGTTCCTGCACCCGTCCGTAAAAGCTAGATATATCAGGTGGTTGACCTCCAATAATTTGTAGAGAGTTGTCGGCAGGGGTTACTTGCTTTGCACTTGGTACTGGTTGAGTATGATACTTTTTTGGGGTTACTAGTTCTAAAAAATTCCGCAGATTCTTTTTGTAAACCCGTTCACCATTTCCAATGGTAGCGGACAGTACATCCCATAGTTGAGGAGCTAAACGCCGTTGTAAGTAATTAAGACTATAAGGTGAATTTTCTGCTATCTCCTCGTAATCACAATCATTCCATGTTCCTTTCAGGACAGTGATTTCAGCTTCAGATAAGCGTCTACCTGTCTTAGTAAATACTAGGTCATCTACTACAACCAAAGCATCTTCAAAAGTTACTATTTTGGAACAATTTTGTTCCGGAAAGTTCCGTCCTGTTATGGTAGCCGAAGAGAGGGAAGGATTTAGTGGTAAATTCAGCCTTTGTTCAGCGTTAAAATCCATGACTATCCTTGTGCCAATAGAGAAATAGATATTTTTAAGTTAAATTCCATAACTAGAGTTATTTTAATAGCGTGTCATAACACACATAATCATACTAGGCTTTTCCGTTTGTAATTGCTTATTTTAGCAGGAGTAGCATACAAATTTCTAATATTGTTACTAAGCCCTGAATATGCCTAAATTTATGCCTGTAAGCCAGTTAGTGAGCAACTTAGCAGTGAAATATTTAGTGAGTTAGTTAACACACAAGAGTCAATTCTCATCTGCTTTATATAAGTTTTCCAAATATGTCATGCTATTGTATCAATCCTTTTTGCGATAACCGTCAAAATCCTAATGACATTGAAAACTGCCTGTCGTGTGGTACTTCGCTGCTTATCAACGACCGTATTCGCCTAGTTGAACCATTGAGAGAACTTGGTAATAACCCGTTTAATTATTTTGAAGTTTTTGAAGTAGACGATGCTGGTACTCAATGGAATCCTGGTCTTAATCGGCGAGTCATGAAAGTTCTGAAATGGGATACTCCTAATTTAGTTAAGTTGATCGAGCATGAATCTCTGGCTTTGCAACTGATTCAGCATCCTAATATTCCCGAAAGCACTGTGGACGATTTTTTCATATTTGTTCCTAAGAATAGTCGCCTAATATTACATTGCTTAGTTATGGATAAATTTGAGGGAAAAAACTTGGAGCAATGGATAGAATCTAATGATCCAATTTCACAATCTCTAGCATTAGAATGGCTTAAACAGTTAGTTGAAATTCTTGATACAGTACACCGTTCTGATTTTTTCCATCGAGACATCAAGCCTTCTAATATAGTTCTTCAGCCAACTGGTCAACTAGCATTAATTGATTTTGGTACTGTGCGGCGATTGACTAATACTTACTTAGCTAAAGTTAGTGGGAGTGGGGGGACTAATACAGGTAGGGGAGGACGATACGAAATTACAGCCGTCGTTACGCCCCGTTATACCCCACTAGAACAAATTGAAGGGCAAGCAGTCCCACAGTCAGATTTTTTTGCTTTGGGTCGAACTTTTGTCCAACTAGTTACTGGACTTCAACTGATGGACCTGCCTAAAGATGAACAAACAGGGAGGCTAATTTGGAGGGATAAAGCACGGCAGATTGACAAGCCTTTTGCGGATTTTCTTGATGAATTAATGGCTCCCTTGCCAGGGCAGCGTCCGCAAACTACACGAGTAATTTTGCAGCGCTTAGAGCGCTTACCATTTCAATCAAAGCTTAATCGAGTAATTAAATCAAAGCCATTTAAAATTAGTGCGTTTGTATTAAGCTTAATAAGCATCGCTGGTTTGATATATGCATCCCTACCTGTAGTAGCAAGTTATTATCTAAATGAAGGTAAAAAAGCTCAAAAAGAAAATAGGTTTGATGAAGCCAAAAACAATTTTCAGAAATCAGTTTATTGGAATTATAAGTTAAATCCTTTAGTAGCAAACTTTTTTCTGGAACAAGGGGAAAAATTGCATAAAGAAAATCGTCTTATAGATGCTGAAAAAGACTTTGAATCAGCAGTCAAATACAATCCTAGTTTAACTTATTCAATCTCTAACTTCTATTTCGAGCAGGCTGAACGTCGCGGAATCGCCCCGGAAGTAGCTAAAAAATACTATGAACTAGCTATCAAGTTTAATCCTAAAGATGTAGTGATTTACAATAATTTGGCTTTATTATGTCAAGAATTACTTGATGACGAGTGTGTGAACTCTAGTTATAAAAGACTATTTCAATTAAATCCTAATACCTGGGAAGGGCATTATGGATTGGGAAGTTTTTATGATGACAGAACAGAATACGAATTAGCGGAAATTCAATATAAATTAGCTATAAAAAATAGCAACGGAGATCCACAACCTCTTAATAATCTAGCCAGATTAAAGAATATAACTGGGGATTATAATGCAGCAGTCGCTTTAGCTCTAGAAGGCTTACAAAAAACTAAAGACCCTGAAAGTCAAGCTACTTTGTACAAGAATTTAGGCTGGGCAAAATTAGGGCAAAAGAAGTATAGCGAGGCGAAGGAATATTTAGAAAAAGCGATTAAATTAGACTCCAAAAGAACAGATGCTTACTGCCTGCTAGCACAGGTACATGAAATGAAGGGTGAAATTAATCATGCCAGGATATCCTGGGAAGTCTGCTTGGTTGCAGAGTCTAACCAGTTAGAGGTTCAGAAATGGAGGAAGCAAGTATTAAAGCGGTTATTGGGAGATATTATGCCGGGATCTTCACCATAGGCTTTTTTTTATCACCCAATCCCGTTATGCTACTAACTTGCAGAGAATAAGACAAGATTTTCCAATGCCCAATCCAGCCACACCCAACTCAAGAAACGAAATAGGGAAAAAAGTCTCTAGAGTTCCATTGGTAACAATTGCATCAATAATGCTTCTATCAAACTCTCTTTGCGTATTGGCTCAACCCCAACTAGTAGCAAAGCGTATGTGTATTAATGAAGTTGGTCGAATTGTCAGTGATAGCGATCGCTATCTAGCAGTCGGAAGCGAGATTTGTCTAGGAGATAAGATTAACCCAGCTAATGGAAGTACGGTTAAAGCTGTATGCTATTCCAGTCGTCAGGTTTTAGAATTTCAGCAGAGTGCTGTTTTCGGTGTCTCAGGTATATGTACGCCACCACAGGTTCAAGCAGAACGACGGCAATGTACACCTCTAAATCGGCATGGCTGTCCGAAGATGAAAGGCCCAGGTGAGGATCAAGATTCACTAAAGCTGATTACTCCCTATGGAAATATACTTTTGAATACCCGACCGACAATTTCTTGGCATCCTGTGAAGAATGCTACTAGCTATACAGTAGAGGTCACTAGTTACGAATTTCGTTGGGAAACAGAAATGCGCTCTCTCTGGAATTAACAGACCCAGGCTTTGATTTTAGTGTGCTATGTGA
>NZ_JABXKJ010000265.1 GCF_017115085.1 Nostoc sp. NMS7
GAGTCACTGAGAAGCCCCCGCCGTCCTCGAAGAGGCGGCGCGGGGAGTATGTCACTAGGGTTCGATGAGGGTAAATATTCTTTTGTTCGATACCGCGCGACGGATAAATTATAACCGCTTGCCAATCGCTAAATCTGGCACGGTTACGATAGAAATATAAAGAAGATTCAGCAAATACCCTTTCGTAAAGCTGTTCATCTTTCTGAAACTGTACCTCACAGAAATATACAATTCCAGCACCTGCGTTTTCCGGGGGTAGAAATACTCCATCTATTTCAAATTTCGGTTCTTTAACAGCTACCGAATCAAATCGATAAGCTTGTGCATTTATTGGGGAATCTGTCAATAGTTCAAATAACAAAGTAGGGGATTGTTGGAAAAGTTTGTAAAAAATTGAGTCTCGCCGCATGAACTTATTTCTTAAATCTGCGATACATTTTATTTTACGTTCTAGTGATCGCCCCTAAAAGTTGCAATGCGATCGCAAATAAACCAGTAATACCCAAAACATCGCTTGTTCCCAGCCAAGCTGTGAGGTCTGCCCTTGAGGAAAATTGGACTAAACTGAATATCAGTGAAGTCAAAGTGATTACGATGAAAATCGCAGTACTACTGAGTTCAGCTACTCTAAGATCAAGCTAGGGAGTAGGCTTGCCGTGAGCGTAGCCGAATGGGAAGAAGCCTTTTCGGGGTGTACTGATTTTTTTCAGAAATCAAATACGAGTCCTATAGATAAGTGTGTATGTGTAGTAAAAGCGGTGCGCGTGTGAAGACAAATGGCAAATGTCAATTAAACAACTGACAAACTAGCTGCAATTGCGTCTAGGATCGATTTAAGAAAGCTGAAAAATAAAATTTTGGATAATGGTTAATGAGTAACGGCGCATAGGCACAGGGATGATTATTATTCAATGCCCCATGCCCAATGCCCAATGCCCCATTCCCAATTCCCAATGCCCATCATTAACTTACCTGGTCTAAAACTATGGAACTCACAATTGACAACGTTGAAACAGTCTTAGATGAAATGCGCCCTTACCTCATGTCTGATGGCGGCAATGTGGAACTCGTAGAACTCGATGGGCCTGTTGTCAAACTGCGGTTGCAAGGTGCTTGCGGTTCTTGTCCCAGTTCTGCAATGACCCTGAGAATGGGTATTGAGCGCCGCCTCAAGGAAATGATTCCCGAAATTGCAGAAATTGAGCAAGTGGTGTAAAAGTTAGGAGTTAGGAGTTAGGAGTTATGAGTTTTGAATCAACTCCTAACTCCTTATTTTTAACTCCTAACTATTCCTATGTCCCATCCTCTCTACATTGCTTTTATCTGGCATCAACATCAGCCTCTGTACAAATCTCCTGGAAGCGGCGATTCACTATCTCCGAGTCAGCAGTACCGTCTACCTTGGGTGCGTTTGCATGGGACTAAAGATTATTTGGATCTAGTATTGCTCTTAGAGCGGTATCCTAAGTTACACCAAACGGTGAATTTAGTACCATCGCTGATATTGCAACTCGAAGATTATATTGCTGGCACTGCTTTTGACCCTTACCTCACAGCCAGCTTGACACCAGATGAACAACTCACCCAGCAACAGCGCGAGTTTATTATCCAACACTTTTTTGATGCCAATCACCACACCCTGATTGATCCCCATCCCCGCTATGCCCAGTTGTACCAGCAAAGGCAGGAAAAAGGGCAAGCTTGGTGTTTGGCAAATTGGGAATTGCCTGATTATGGCGATTTGCTAGCTTGGCACAATTTGGCTTGGATCGATCCGCTATTTTGGGATGACCCGGAAATAGCTGCTTGGTTAAAGCAGGGGCGGAATTTTACTTTAAGCGATCGCCAGCGCATTTATTCTAAACAGCGAGAAATCCTCAGCCGCATTATCCCCCAACATCGGAAAATGCAGGAGGCGGGGCAGCTAGAAGTTACTACCACGCCTTACACTCACCCGATTTTACCGTTGCTAGCTGATACTAACTCCGGTCGGGTAGCTGTGCCAAATATGATACTACCTGAGCAGCGTTTTCAGTGGGCAGAAGATATCCCCCGCCACTTGCGGAAAGCTTGGAACTTTTATAAAGACCGCTTTGGAAAGATACCTCGTGGTTTGTGGCCTTCGGAACAGTCAGTGAGTCCGGCGGTACTTCCAGACATTATTAACCAAGGATTTAAGTGGATATGCTCAGATGAAGCCGTCTTAGGGTGGACGCTGAAACACTTTTTTCATCGGGATGGGGCGGGGAATGTGGAGCAACCAGAACTGCTGTACCAACCCTATCGCCTGCAAACCGCCGAGGGTGAGTTGTCAATTGTGTTTCGTGACCACAGATTATCAGATTTGATTGGCTTTACTTATAGTGCGATGCCAGCAAAACAGGCAGCAGCAGATTTAGTGGGACATTTGCAAGCGATCGCTAAAATGCAAAGAGAGAGTCAAAGTGAACACCCTTGGCTAGTTACCATCGCCTTGGATGGCGAGAATTGCTGGGAATTTTATCCCCAAGACGGCAAACCTTTCTTAGAAGCTTTGTATCAAAGTTTGAGCGATCAACCCCAGCTGAAACTCGTCACCGTCTCCGAATTTCTCGAAGAATTTCCCGCAACAGCCACCATTCCCGGAGAGCAACTACATAGTGGTTCTTGGGTAGATGGCAGTTTCACCACTTGGATCGGCGATCGCGCCAAAAATCGGGCTTGGGATTACTTGACAGCAGCTAGGGAAATGCTCGCAAGTCATCCCGAAGCGACGGAAGAAAATAACCCCGAAGCCTGGGAAGCATTGGATGCCGCAGAGGGTTCCGACTGGTTTTGGTGGTTTGGCGCAGGACATTCTTCAAATCAAGATGCCATCTTTGACGGGTTGTTTCGAGAACACTTGTTTGGCATTTATAAAGCATTAAATGAACCTGTACCGCCCTATCTCAGGCAACCAGTGGAAGTCCACGAAGCACAGGGAAACCACACCCCACAAGGGTTTATTCATCCCGTCATCGATGGTAAAGGTGATGAACAAGACTGGGACAAAGCTGGACGCATAGAAATCGGCGGGGCGCGGGGGACGATGCACAATAGCAGCGTCATTCAGCGACTTTGGTATGGGGTGGATCACCTGAATTTCTATTTGCGGCTGGACTTTAAAAGTGGCGCTGCACCAGGGCAGGATTTGCCAGCAGAGTTGAATTTGCTATGGTTCTATCCAGAAAAAACAATGGTCAATAGTCCAGTTCCCTTGGTAGATGTACCAGATGCAGCCCCACTTAATTACCTTTTCCACCATCTTCTAGAAGTTAACTTACTGACGCAATCGATTCAGTTTCGGGAAGCTGGAGACAATCATCAATGGCATCCCCGTTTCAGTCGCGCTCAAGTAGCTTTAAATAATTGTTTAGAGTTGGCAGTACCGTGGGCAGACTTGCAAGTTCCGCCAGATTATCCCCTACGTCTGATTTTGGTGCTTGCAGATGAAGGGCGTTTTTGCAACTATTTGCCAGAAAATGCTTTGATTCCCATTGAGGTGCCTTAGAACTCAATACCGTTGGTATTAGGGACTGACAAATCAAACGTGAAAGTTAGTCTAGAACCAGCTTTTACAGATTATCTCGTTCCTAGTCACTGACTGGCAATGCATAGTGGGGGGCTGCCGCCTCAAGAAAAAGCGGCACCGCAATGAGCAGCATTTCCAGCCAGAGGCTGGAAACGAGGTTTGAAAAGGGTTTTACCTTTAATTGACACCAATGACATCTCTACCCCCCTACAGCCGATTCATGTGTTGTCAAGATTTTTATAAGCATATTTAATCTTTATTGTCAATTCGTAAATTCTACAAAAATCTGTTTTTATTTTTTGAGAAAATTTAATGATTTGGCAAAGATTCAGTAATATTACTGTTGCAAATGAATATTTGTCGTAGAATGAAAGACATTTCCGAGCAAATATTCTATAGTTATGAATCGCTTTTTTCATAAAATAACGAATTCTCAACAGAGCATTTCACAGGAAACTCAACTTGGTCAGATGTGTGGTTCCAAGCAGTTATTTCGCGATCGCTATGAAATATTGCAAATTTTGGGTCGAGGTGGTTTTGGGATCACGTTTTTAGCCAAAAATGCCCTATTACCTGGGAATCCCCTGTGTGTCATTAAACAGCTTTGTCCGAAAGTGACTAATCCTGAAAGTTGGCAAAGGGCGTGTATGCGCTTTGAAAAAGAAGCAAGAACCTTGGGGCAACTCGGTAGTCATTCCCAAATTCCCATGCTATTAGACTACTTTCAGGCGAATGGGGAGTTTTTTTTAATTCAAGAATACGTGCCGGGTTTGACTTTGGCACGAGAAGTAAGGCAAACTGGCCCTCAAAGTGAAGCCTTTGTTAAACAGTTTTTACAGGAATTATTACCTGTATTACAGTATCTTCATAAACATCGGGTGATTCATCGGGATATTAAGCCCCAGAATTTATTGCGGTGTGAGTATGACGGGCGGATAGTGCTGATTGATTTTGGTGCAGTGAAAGAGCGATTAGTTGATGCTTGTGAAAACTCAATCAATCAAGCTGCAAACACCAACTTTATCGGGACTAGGGGATTTGCACCACCAGAACAGTTTTCTTTACGTCCAGTTTATGCCAGTGATATTTATGCACTGGGTGTAACTTGTATTTATATGTTGACTGCTAAAAGTCCTTTAGAATTTGACTACGACGCGAATACTGGTGAGATATGCTGGCAAAAAGAGGTAAATATTAGCTACAGTTTCGCCCACATTTTAGGAAAAATGGTGAAAATTTCGTTAAGCGATCGCTTTAAAACTGCCGATGAAGTGATCAAAGCTTTAGGTAATCAAAGCTATTTGCCTACTATGGCTAACTGTCTAACTACCCAAAAATCTCCACACAAATTAGATCATAAAAGTATTGCACAACACGAAAATTCTCACGAAAATCCTGATATATACATATCACCTGCCGCCAGAACTGCTAGTGCTATTCGGAAATGGAGAGGAAGGCTAAAAGAAACGAGGTAGTCAAGTTAAATTGAAGCCTGATGGAACTAAAGTATCAAATTAACAATTAATCATGGGTGATTTTAAATATCAAAAACAAATTTAGTAAGCATTTTGACTACATTTGATAATCAGTGATGGTTAAGTAATCAGGGTTTCACTTAATACTTAGTTACTTGTGGATTGTGAATATACAAGCAAAATTACTAGGGCTGGCAGATCAAAAAAAATTTCTACTCAGATTATTATATAATCGATATAATAATTAATCTTATGGCTCTCGGAGTTTTCCACAGACGAGGAAGACTGACTACTATTTACAAACGCGAACTATATTAAGTAATTCCCCAATCCCCAAAACAGGGTTTTCTACCATCAGTAAGCGAGAGTCAATTTTCTTAAGGGAAAGTTCGGGGCAAACTTAGCCTAAGTTATCATGCAGTCGCGCCTGTCAGATCATGATCTGCTGCTTAAATCCCGATTGCCCAAATCCCCTAAATCCCAATGGAAAGAAGTTTTGCCAAAGTTGTAGCACCCCATTGGTGTCACTCTTAAGAAATCGCTTCCGTGTCATCCGAGTTCTTTCAGATGAGGGGGGGTTTGGCAGAACCTATCTATCAGAAGATGTAGATAAACTCAATGAACGTTGTGTTATCAAGCAATTAGCTCCAAAATTTCAAGGAACTTGGTCGCAAAAAAAGGCGATGGAGTTGTTTGCTGAAGAAGCGCAGCGACTACAAGACCTTGGGGAACATCCCCAAATTCCGACTTTGATAGCTTATTTTGAGCAAGATGGCTGCTTATATTTAGTACAGCAGTTTATCAATGGGGAGAATTTGTTAAAGGAGTTAGAACAGCGCAAGCCGTATAATTCTAGAGAAATTCAATCTACTTTGCTAGATTTACTACCTATTCTGAAATTCATCCACGATCGCAAAGTCATTCATCGAGATATCAAGCCAGAAAATATTATCCGCGATAAAACTGATGGGCGATTAAGCCTGATTGATTTTGGTTCCTCAAAGCAATTCACCGCCAAAGTTCAGCAGAAATCTGGCACATCCATTGGTTCACATGGTTATTCCCCCCTAGAACAAATTAGAGATGGTAAAGCTTTCCCCGCCAGCGACTTGTTCGGTTTGGGGGCTACTTGCTTTCATCTGCTAACCGGAAATTCCCCCTTTCAGTTGTGGATGGAATCTGGGTACTCTTGGGTAAATAATTGGCGAGAATATTTGCGGAGTCCATTAACTCCTGAGTTGGATTTTGTGATCGACAAGCTTTTGAAAAAAGACATCCAAGAACGTTACCAGTCAGCCGATGAAGTCCTCAAAGACTTGATTCCCAAACAACTCCTCGCACTACCACCAGTCGGTAAATCATCTGGGAAAATACCACCAACTAGAGCACCATATTTACCAAAAAGTTCTCCCTTACTGAGAATTTTAATTTTAATAAGTGCTTTGATTCTGTTGTTCGGGTTTAGAGAATCTTGGTATAAAGATTTTCGCCAGATTCAGATTAATTTGTTCTCTAAGTTGAGTCAGCACAATAGTTCTGGCAAAGATGATGCGTTTTTAGATCAACCGCCAAAAATTACTTTGGGTAAGGTTTCCTTAGCTAATACCCTCCAAGGACACGAAAACTCAGTTTTATCTGTCGCCATCAGCCCTGATGGTAAAACCATTGCCAGCAGTGGCGACGATAGCACAATCAAACTTTGGAATCTCGCAACCGGAAAACAAATCTCTTCACTCAAGGGGTATTCTCAGCAGGTGAATGTTGTAGTGATTAGCCCAGATGGGAAAACTCTGGTTAGTGGTAGTAATGACAACACCATCAAAATTTGGAATCTGGCAACGCGAAAGCTAATTCGCACTTTAGATGGGCATTCTGACTCAGTTCATGCCCTAGCCATCAGTGCTGATAGCGAGACTCTGGTTAGTGGCAGTGATGACAACACGATCAAAATCTGGGATTTAGCAACAGGAGAGCAAATTCGGACACTAGTAGGGCATACATTTTGGGTGCGATCGGTAGCCATCAGCCCCGATGGACTGATTCTGGCCAGTGGCAGTTTTGACAAGATGATCAAAATCTGGAATCTCACAAAGGGGTACTCAATCCGTACACTGGAGGGGAATTTTCAAACAGTAACAGCCGTGGCTATTAGCCCAGATGGTAAAACTTTAGCTAGTGCTAGCCGCGATCGCACCATCAAACTTTGGAATCTAGTTACTGGTAAAGAAATTCGCACATTAGCAGGACATGCCAACACTGTCACAACTGTAGCCTTCAGTGCCGATGGTAAAATTATTGCTAGTGGTAGCCGCGATCGCACCATCAAACTCTGGAATCCAGCCACAGGAGAGGAAATTCTCACATTAACGGGGCACACCAACACCGTGACATCCGTCACCTTCAGTCCTGATGGCAAAACCCTTGTCAGTGGTAGTGAAGATAATACTATTAAGATTTGGCGGTTGTCTCAGTGAAATCGGTGGTTATAAGGATTTGCCCTCATCCCCCAACCCCGAATCCCAAATTTGGGATTCGGGGAGCTAGAATTTCAGGCGTTGCTGAATCAAGGGATGATTCTTGTGGGGTGGGCATCTTGCCCGCCTCAAAATACAAGGGACGGGCAAGATGCCCATCCCACAAAACTAGCAAAATCATCCCGCAAATATGCAACGCCGAATTTCAAAGTCCCTCTCCTGAAATTCTTAGAGGATAAACATCAAAGCAGCGATGCCTACCTCTTCCTGGTAAGCATCACACTTATTCAATTACCATCACCGGATAGAGTCACAGAAGGAAAATTAATGATAGCTTGAGATGATGGAAAGTTCATCTCAATCCCCGAAGTGAATAACTCAGTATTAATCGCCTTGACCCTCACCGCGTCTATAGTCATATCGCCAGTCAGCATTGCTGGTACTGTCCAAGGTTCAACCCATACCATCAAAATGTCTTCATTTAATCTCAGTTCCCAAAAATGGAAAAATCGCGTGCTACTAGTTTTTGCACCATCTGTTGATAACCATAGCTATCAGCAACAGATGCAGCTATTGCAGCAAAAAAGCGGTTTTGCAGACCGGGATTTAGTTCTCGTTCAGGTTTTGGCAACAGATAAAAGCTATGCGAATGGACACTTAATAGATGAGTCTTCTGCTGCCAAGTTGCGCGATCGCTTCAGAGTTGATAAAGAAAATTTTCGCGTCATCTTGGTTGGTAAAGATGGTGGTGTTAAGCGCAGTGACACTACACCAGTAAGGGCGACAACAATTTTTGAGCAAATTGACGCTATGCCCATGCGCCAGCAAGAAATGCAGGAGCGATCGCTATGAAGGTAAGAGAACTTACACAAGCGATGCCCTTCTCTAGGAGACGCTGCGCGAACGGCGCAGGTGTTACCCTGAGCTTGTCGAAGGGCTCAGGGTAACACCTGCGGCGGGCTTCGCCTACGCGCATCTTGTGGTTTTGATGAGCAGCGCCACTTAAAAATACTTTTCGAGGAAAACCAGAGCGATGCCATTCGCGGAGCGTCTCATAGAGAAGGCGGGCGGGTACGCCATTGCACCTCCCAATTTTGTAAATTTCATCACCGCCCTCGCAGCTAGAATTAGTATTACTCTAATCAGAAAATAAAGCAGCAATTCTATGCCAGTTACATCTACTGATAATCCTCATTCCTTGCTCTATGGTTTAGCCAATGGGTCAGTCAAAGCACTCGAACATGATGAAGCGATCGCTGCAAACAAGACTTTGGCACTACAATTACAGTCTAGACTTGAAGATTTTTGGCTTTTGAATTCACCTGATGGACTTTGGGGGGCAAAATCCGCTAGGGCGCTAAATGCTTATAAACATTTTCAAAATCTCAGTGAACCAGGGATAAATCCCCATATTGCTGCTAGCCTGCTCAATACCAAGCCGACTGACTTAATACCAGGATTTCAACTCAACGGCGACTGGCCGAGTCGAACCGTAATGTGGATAAACTTACATAATCAACAAATTAGTACTAACGGCAACAAGGGAGAAATCAATATCGTTTATTTTCGTGGATTAGACCGCAAGGGAGAATGGAATGGCAATGCACCATTTATCTGGAATGACCGACGTTGTGTATTAGTAATCAAAGATAAAGCACCAATTTTTGCAGGCAATTGGTTAGCAACTTGTGACCCCGGAGAATATTACTGGGACAATCCCATGAACCAGGAAGGGTGTGCAGATATCAAGGCATGGCAATACCAAGCTTGGAGCGTTGGTCATCACCACGGTAGCACCGGAGATCAATTGGCTCTAGTCCAAACTGGAGATATTACAGTGTTGCGTGGCTCTGATCGCTTGCCGGATGAGGGTAATAACTTTAGCGTAGACCAACACACTACTAACAATCCAGATGGTGATGGGTTTGGGGAACCAGTCAAAGGCTGGTCTGCTGGATGCATGGTAGGTGCCAGTTCTAATGAACATTACCATGAGTTTATGTCTCTGGTACAAGCAGATCCGCGAGAAAAGAATGCGCCAGGAAAATATCAGCACTGGACAACAGTGATTAATGGCAATGAATTTCTAGATATTTTTCCTGGGTAAATCAACACATAGCTATGTGAGTCCGGCGTATGAACTTCGCATGGCTCTTAAATGTGAACATAAAGCCGTAGCACAGATAACGTAACTGATAATATTACACGATGATGTCGGTGTTTCCCAATCCTTAAACTAATTCTTAGGGGCTGCTAGACGCTTTTAACAAAGTATGTTCAGTTTAATTCCCCTGCCTCTACAGGCAGAAATTTTTGTGGCGGGGTCTAAATCCCCGTTACAAAACTGTACTTCCGACTTCCGACTTCCGACTTCTTTAAGAGCTTACCTGCTTTGTATAGCAATTAGACAGCTACAGCTAGGGATTAAACCGCTCAAGGAGTTGAGCGAATGAGTCCGTTATAGTCAATATGAACGATGCTGGTTCTTGAAACAGTCACTACGCTTTTGACTGTAGGAGTGGCAGAATCAGGGCTATGTCCCTTAAAGGTGAAAGTCCAGCTGCCATGCCCATCGTAGGTATGGGGAGAGCGTTCGGCAGGGCCATACATCGAGTTCTCAGCTCGATAATGTTGTAAACCGCCATTGGCCTCCTCAGCAGCTTGGCGTGCTAAATTCTCGGCGCGACCGAGATTAATGAGAGGTGTTCTACCACGAAGGGGCTGGGCGTGGATAGGTAGCGAGTTTATAGTTAAGGCGAAGAAGACAACATAAGATACAGTGATGATTTGTTTCAGCATGGCTATGATTCTCCACTCATTTAATATCTGCAATCAAACCTTAGCTCAAAAAATAATGACTAGGCTCCCCGAATTGGTTGACTAAACAGGACAAGGGGAAAAAAGAAAAAACCCCTTGTCCTCTTCGCTAACTATTATTTAGACTTGGTTTGATTAGATAAAGGTTCAATCATTAGCAGTAAAGCTTGTGCAATTCATACACTTAAGCAGGTCGGCGTCAGTTAACTGGGATTATGTCCGTGTTTCCCCAATCCTTAAAGTTGTTAACAAGTTTCATCTGGAGCGATCGCCTGCGCTCTTGTTAAGCTGATTTTATAAAAATTCCCAACTGCGTCACCCTAAGCGTTGCGTTAGCGAGTCTTCTCCCAAGGGGAGATACCAAGGGCGAACGAGCGTCACAGCTCGCTGTCTCCTTTACTCACATAACCCCCACATCGTCTGTGCGGTTCTCCCTGTGTTCATAGCTCAATTTGACAATTAATTTTTGGCAGTTGAAAAGTTCAATTCCTGTTGAATACTTTTGGCCTCATCATACAGATTTGTCATTTCTCCGACAAAATTTCCCACCCCTACCATCTTCCATAGTGACCCCATCTGTGGAACCCTCCTCCAAATCCGAAGTTGATGCCAAAAGTAGGATAGGGCGACCCATAGATGGCATAAGGGTTGTAGATGTAAGCAGGAGGAGGCGCTACGGTGTAATAACCATCTTCATTACAAACCTGAGTAGTCTGTTGCACAATTGTTTTCGGTACAACATCCGATTGCCCAGCATAAGGTAGATTAAAGTACCCATCCTCAAAACCACGGGCGAATTCACCTCCCGCAGTCCGAGGTTTATAAGCAACTCGATTCCGAGCGGTTTGTTCTCCTTCTCGATAACCATCTGCATAAGCATGGGGATGATCCGCCGCCGATTCTTTGATCACCCTATTCTCAGTAACAGGATGACAGTAAACAACCCTATCAGCTTTAGCGGCTTGGGGAAAAAGTAAAGATGTTGAGCCAGCGATTAAGCTGAATATTGCAGCAACAACTATTTTCTTCACAGCCTTTAACCTCATTTATACTTAATGCTCTAAGCCCTTTAACTTTAATTATAAAACCTGAATCCTTGCGGTGACATGAGCCAAAAATCATAAATCCCCTGTCAACACTTCTGCCTTTAGGCTAGGGAGATTCTAGCCTAAAGTCTTAGGAATACCACGGCGAAATAGTGTATTTATTCTCCGGCGAGTTCCCGCGCGTCCATGTTTGCTGCTAGAACGTACATGATTTCAACGGGTTTTTCACCTCGGTATATCAAGAAATAGCGCTAACCCTGCGACCGCCTTGGTTAATAAATGCGGCTTACGGGTGTGCCAGATGCACGGCGAGATGGATACTATTTTATGTGCGATGTCCCTGGTGACATTGGGATAGCTGCGGTGAAGCACTCCCCACCTAAGCGCGATCACTCTACATCATCTATTTAATTTTTTGTTCATCTGCATAAATCAGCAAATGCATCGTAATAAGCAATGTGGGTTGGTAAAACCCTAAAGTTGGATATTGCCACATTATCCTAATTACGGATCGGGGTATAACTGGTTTTCCGAAAACAACGTGAAATTGACCATTTCACGCAAGACTTATTGGCTGATTGCTGGCATTGGTGGCATTGCTGGCATTGACCCTGAAGATGTTACGTAAGCACACTGTACCAATTTATTAACTAACTTGGGTGAATTCAAAATGCTATTTAGATCCATTTTAAATTACTGGACAAAAACTGCAACTATTACAGCTTTATTTGTTGGTATGACATTTGCACCTCTACCAAATCAAAAAGCTTCTGCCCAAACATCACCATTAGGTTTGTATGTCTGCAACGAATCGGGTGAAAATCTTAATGTCACAGTCGCCTACTACAACGGTTACATTTGGACTACCCAAGGTCGATACCAGTTATCTCAAACACCTGGCTCGTGCATACAAGTTTATAATAACTCACTCAATAACACTCGCTACTACCTTTATGCCACTAGTGATTCAGGTAATCAGTGGCAAGGAAACCATCCTTTTTGTATTGGAAGCACCCCAAACTTTACAATCCCCTACGCTGACGAAACCCAATATTGCGGTAGTTTTGTAAAAAACTTTTTCTCAATTTGGGTTCCCAACCCAGTAACAGGAATTACTCCCACATTCTACGGTTACACGTTTGCACCTAATAATTATTCCAACAACTGGAACTCTCCGCGTGCGGAACGATAGCGTAGCACGGGGCTTGGGGTATGAGTAGCCTGATCAAATGGGAACCCTGTTCAGAAGGCAGGATTATATCGCTGTGGTGGTATGCAGCCACCGCCCGGCTACTAATGCAGGAACACCCATCGATGCGGATTTATCAATTAGAGGTAAAGGATGGGGAGTGAGTGCGATTCGTTCAGCCTAAACCCGAAAGGGGAGGACG
>NZ_JABXKJ010000250.1 GCF_017115085.1 Nostoc sp. NMS7
GCCATTTATTCTCCTCTGATGAAGTTGGCTCAATATGATATCCGTACTGAGCAAAATCTGCCAAGTACCAATAGTAATGGCAACGGTAAAGCAACCAAAGAGGTATCTGAGGAAGTCGTTTCTTTAATTCAACAGCAAGTTAAAGAAGCCACTTCAGAGGTCAAACAGCAAGTTAAGGAAACCACTTCAGAGGTCAAACAGCTAGTTAAGGAAGTTGCGCCACAGGTTCAACAGCCAGCTAAGGAAACCGCACCACAGTCCAAACAGCCAGCTAAGGAAGTTGCGCCACAGGTTCAACAACTAGCTAAGGAAACCGCGCCACAGGTTCAAAAGCCAGCGAAGGAAACTGCGCCACAGGTTCAACCGCAAGCTAAGGAAGCTGCACCACAGGTTCAACCGCAAGCTAAGGAAGCTGCACCACAGGTTCAAAAGCCAGCGAAGGAAACTGCGCCACAGGTTCAACCGCAAGCTAAGGAAGCTGCACCACAGGTTCAACCACAAGCGAAGGAAACTGCACCACAGGTTCAACCACAAGCTAAGGAAGCTGCACCACAGGTTCAAGTGCAAGCTAAGGAAGCTGCACCACAGGTTCAAGTGCAAGCTAAGGAAATCGCGTCATACATTCAAGAGCGAGCTGCGGAAGTCACAAAATTAATTCAAGAACGGTGTTTGTGGCAGTTTCACTCTCGTGCATGGGATCGGCAAGAAAATATCGATGGTGTTCTCAATATGGCCGCCCAAATCTTGACTGGAGAAAAGGTGGTTCTAGAAACCTTGATCGACAGGGGTTTTTATGCAGATGCGAAGATCCTTTCAGCTGACCTGGAAATTAGATTTTCATGGTTAAATAACATGGAAAACTCGCAAAAGAAGGCAGTACTGGAGTCTGTTAAAGCAATGCTGATCGATATTGTAATAACCAAGTCGAAGAATGGTGAATTGCATTATTCGCTTTATTAAAGCAATTGGATCGGTAATTCTATCCTCCGGGTGACGCTAAGAGCGTCACCCCTTCTCCCAAAGGGAGAAGACCAGACTGCCTTACTAAACAAACGGCGTTGTTGAATTGGAGTATGAATTAGAGTCTTGTCATCCTGTTAGTGTTTGTGCAGAAATTTTCTTACAGAGTAGAGACTTACAGAGTAGAGAGCGATCGCACTTCGGCAAGCTCAGTGACCACCGCAGACATCGTTCCACTTTCTTAAGCTCAAAATGAGACTTCATATCTTCGTTCAGCAACGCCAAACAAACACGCATCACGAATTATACACTATCTAGGAGTCAAGAGAATGTCTTTAGTCGTAAAACAGAAAGAACGCAAGGGAATCATCAATCCTATATTTACCTGTCAGCCTGCTGGGGCTGAATACGCTTCCATCGGAATTAAAGATTGTATTCCCCTGGTGCATGGAGGACAGGGGTGTAGTATGTTCGTTCGTCTCCTATTTGCCCAGCATTTGAAGGAAAATTTCGACATTGCTTCTTCTTCACTCCATGAAAATAGCGCCGTTCTTGGAGGACAGCCACGCATTGAGGAAGCCGTACACACCTTAGTCGCACGATATCCCGATTTACGGATTATTCCAATTATTACAACTTGTTCAACTGAGACGATTGGGGACGATATCGAAGGAACCATTAACAAGCTCAACGGCCAGTTAAAGAAAGACTATCCCGATCGCAAGGTTATCCTTGTTCCTGTACATACTCCTAGTTACAAAGGTAGCCAGGTAACAGGCTATAATGTCGGTGTACACGCAATCATTTCTAGCGTAGCAAAAAAAGGCCAACCAACTGGCAAGTTGAACATCATCACTGGGTGGCTTAACCCTGGAGATGTCACTGAAGTTAAGCGCATCTTAAAAGAGATGGACGTTCCAGGAAACATTTTACTGGATACAGAATCCTTCGATGCGCCCACCATGCCCGATAAGACAAGTTTTGCCTTTGGGAATTCAACCATTGAAGAAATTGCTGATTCTGCTAATGCGTTGGGAACTATTGCCTTATGCAAATATGAAGGCGGTAGCGCAGCCGAATTCTTAGAAGAGAAGTTTAAGGTACCTGCAATCATTGGCCCAACACCAATTGGCATCAAAAACACCGACATCTGGCTGCAAAATATCCAAAAACTGACTGGCAAACCAATACCAGAATCTTTAGTCAGAGAACGGGGTAAAGCTATTGATGCGATCGCAGACCTCGCCCACATGTTCTTCGCCAACAAGAAGGTTGCTATTTACGGAGATCCCGATTTAGTAATTGGTCTAGCAGAGTTCTGCTTAGAAGTTGAGTTAGAGCCAGTGCTGATGTTGTTGGGAGACGACAACAGAGCCTGCACCAAAGACCCAAGAATTACCCAGTTGGAAAAGCAAGCAGCTTGTGATATCGAAGTCATTTGGAATGCAGACCTCTGGGAATTGGAGCGCCGCATCAAAGATAAATCCCTGGAAATCGACTTGATTCTAGGTCATTCCAAGGGTCGATATATTTCCATCGATAACAAAATTCCGATGGTTCGGATAGGCTTCCCCAGCTTTGACCGCGCAGGTCTGTGGAAATATCCCGTGATTGGCTATAAAGGAGCAGAATGGCTAGCAGATAACATTGCCAACGCCATGTTTGCAGATATGGAGAACAAGCACGATCGCGAATGGATCTTAAACGTTTGGTAAAAGGGTGATATGTATGGGGGATGGCATCTATCTGGAGTAATATTTATTATCGTCCACCCCCAATTTTCCTGCCAAATCATTAGATGGTATTTCCATCGGAATTTTTACGATACTTAGCAATCCTATGTCAATTGTAAACCAGGCAGCACCCGTTTAACGGATTATTATCAGAGGGCGGCTCAGTAGCCTGGTTTACGACTCACAGGGTACTGAAGACAGAAGCTATAGAAAGACTGGAGAGTGATCATGACTGCAACAAGTATAGATAAGAATGTCGTATTTTACGGAAATTTGAGCGAACTGTATCGCTTGGCAAAAGAGGGTAAGATCAAGACCAGTTTACAAGGTAGTCATACCCGCCCCTGTAAATTTTGGACTGCAACGAAGATTTTAAGTGGCATTAAAAATGCGATCGTCATTTCTCACGGGCCGAGTGGCTGTGCTTATGGTGTCAAGCGGGCATACAAGCTGACCAATAGCCGCAATAGTGGTTCCCCTTATGAACCCGTGGTGACTACAAACATGAGTGAGAAAGCGGTAATTTTTGGTGGAGAAAAAGAATTAAAAGGCGCGATTCGAGAAGTCGATGAAAAATATCATCCCGATGCGATCGTTGTTGCTACAAGTTGTGCGTCTGGTATTATTGGCGACTGTGTTGATGATGTAGTCAATAAAGCCCGTAGCGAAATCGATGCTGAAATCATGACGATACATTGTGAAGGATTCGCAGGGGAGTATCGCAGTGGATTTGATATCGTATTTCGGCAAATAGTAGACTTTATGGAGCCGCCAACTCCAGAACGGAAGGCACAACTAGCCGATGCTGTCAATATTGTGGGCGCAAAGATGGGCCCTGAAAGAACAGAAGTCGAAACTGATGTTAAAGAACTGGTGCGATTGATAGAAGGAATGGGGGCACGAGTTCATAGCGTCATCGCTGGTGACTGTACTTTAGAAGAACTAAAGCAAGCACCGAGTGCGGCAGTCAACTGTACTTTATGTTTGGATCTTGGCTATACCATCGGCAAAGCCATGTCAGACAAGTTCGGAACTCCGTTAAATTCTACTATCCTTCCCTATGGAATCACCGCTACAGAAAAATGGCTCGAAGGGGCGGCAAAATATTTAGGGATGGAAGAACAGGCGGCTGCCCTAATGGAAAAGGAATATGCTGCAATCAAGACTGAATTTGAAGCAGCTAAGGGTTATATAGAAGGAAAGTTAGCGATTATCGAAGGACATGATGCTATCAAGTGCTTATCCCTTGCTCACATGTTGGATCGTGATTTTGGGATGCGTGTAGTAATCTATAACTTCCATCCCTGGAGTACAGAAGCACGAGAAACCAGTGTAGACTACCTATTGGAAACAGGGTTAGACCCGGAAATATTGATTACGAAAGGGACGCTGGCTTTTGGTAAGTACGAGTCCATGAAACAAACGGAAGATGAATTACTAGATTTTATTGGTGGTCTTGATGCAGAATCGGTAGTGTATTTTGGTTCTTCTTTGAGTTTCCCCCATATTCCTGTCGTCGATTTAAATGCTATCTTAAATCGTCCCAGATTCGGCTATCGCGGAGCCTTAAAGGTCGCAAGGTGTATTAAAACAGCACTTCAATATGGTTTTAGACCTCGCAGTTCCTTAACCAAGCAAATGGTGTTCCCTAAAAATTCCGGGTTAGCATCTACTCAATCACTAAGCGGAAAATTAGCTCAAGACATGCCTGATTGTACCGTATATGCAGAGAAGAAGCGGGGAAAATGTATGAACGAGTAATAAATGAAATTTTGTCTAACGGAGAAAATTGTAGGTTGGGTGGAACGAACGCGAACAGCGACCCGTAGGGAAGTGAAACCCAACAAACTCTCGGAAATGTTGGGTTTCTGGAAAAGACTGCACACTGATTCGGTGGCGTCTGATACGGGCAAGGCTTAAGCCAAAAATGTCAAGTCAGAAGTCGCTACAGGCTGCGCGAAACACGGAAACGTCAAGGCAGAAGTCGCTACAGACTGCGCGAAACACGGAAACGTCAAGGCGGAAGCCCTTACAGGCTGCGCGAAACACGGAAACGTCAAGGCGGAAGTCGTTACAGGCTGCGCGAAACACGGAAACGTCAAGGCAGAAGTCGCTACAGGGAAGACAGAAGCCGTTACAGGCTGCACAAAACACGAAAACGTCGAGGTAGAAGTCGCTACAGGCTACGTGAAACGCGCGTTTACCATAGTCAAATCTTAGAGAAACAGGAGGAAAAATGTCTGCTGAAACGACTTTTGACAATTGTAACCATAGTAAAGACCCAGTAGTTGGCTGTGCCCTTGAAGGTATTGCAACTACAGTTGCTGGTATTAAAGATGTTAGTATTGTGATTCAGTCTCCACAGGGTTGCGCGTCCACTGTCGCAGCTGGGTATGATGCTCATGAGGTTGATTTCACCAAGCGGAAAGTAGGTTGTACTCGTCTTTTTGAGTCAGACATTGTGATGGGAGCGTCTGAGAAACTCAAAGGGATGATTAAAGAGGCGGATCAATCTTTTGATTCTAAGGTGATGTTTGTCGTTGGGACTTGCGCGGCAGACATCATTGGTGAAGATATTGCGGGATTGTGCAACCAGCTCCAGCCAGATATCAAAGCCAAACTCGTTCCTTTAATGGCTGGTGGGTTTCGGGGCAATGCTTACGATGGCTTAGAAATGGGTTTGGAGGCTTTACTTCCTTTTATTAAAAGAAGGCAGACCAAGAGAAGGGGCAGGAAGCCAAGGATTGTAAATATCATTGCACCACAGGCAAATCTGAATCCTACTTGGTGGGCTGATTTGGAATGGGTAAAGCAGACGTTAAAATCTTTAAGGATTAAAGTACAGACGGTATTCTCTCATAATACCTCCTTTGAAGAACTAGAGCAAGCTGGTGAAGCAACCGCCAATATTGTTCTCAGTCATGATGTTGGGTATAAGTTTGCTCGGAAAATGCAACAGACTCATGACATCCCTTTAATTCTTGATGATATACCTTTACCAATAGGTGTAAACAACACTACTCGATGGTTGAAGGCATTGGCGGCACATTTCAAGATAGATGAAAAAGTTGAACCGCTAATTAAACAAGGCGAAGAAATGGTCGTAGATACACTTCGCAAACGAGCATTGATGATTATTCCCCGATATCGTAACTGTAGAATTGCCGTATCTGCGGATGGGACGCTTGGTATTGGACTGGTGAGAATGCTCTTTGAAGAATTGGAGATGATTCCAGAAGTCTTATTATTTCGCTCGGCGATGCCTGATTCTCGTTTAATTCTGGAGCGAGAACTGCACAGCCTCGGTCTTGCTTCCCGTGTAATATTTTCGGCAGATGGCTATCAGGTAAAACAGACCTTAGAAGAGTTTGATGTTGATGCTGTGATTGGCTCGGCATGGGAAAAATACATGGCAGAGGAATTGGGAATCAAAATTGCTTTTGATGTATTTAGCCCCACTAACAGAGAAACTTATGTTGACAAGCCATATTTTGGCTATGAAGGCATGATCAATATGATGGAGGTGATTGCTAACGATTGGGATAGAGCTTTTCGTTCCAAAGAGATTAATTGGACATAGAGAAGTATTATGTCAAGAATGTTTTGATATCCTGATCCAGAGTTATCAAAAAGTATTGTGCTACACGTCTGGAGCAACGGCAGTCGCTACAACAGGGAGTAACTGCCGTTAGCAAAGCGCTAGCGACGTAAGAGCTTTACCGATAAGGGTCTTCTCCCAAAGGGAGAGGCTAACGCCTGCCGTAGAATGCCCGAAGGGCTGTAGGGGAGCCACTTCGTTGCCCTGGTCAAGACAGTTGTAGGCGGAACGCCTTCCCGCAGGGTAGGAATTGGCGTAGTTTCCCCCATGAGCAGAAAAAACCTGAAGATTTGCACTTGGAAACGAATAATTGGCACTCCCTTGATAGCTTAGGTTTAGAACCGGGGGTTTCTCTGTTTTTGCAAAACATTAAGGTCACAAAAAGTCAAAAGATTCAAGGTTTTAACCTAGCTGCTAAATGGAAGTGATGCCTACGGCGGCAAGCTACGCTCAAAGGATGGTCAACAGAAATTGTGAATTTGTAGTAGACTTGCCGGAATTTAGGATTTGCGCGGCTTTCCTGAGATAATGGTTTTTCTATAATTTTACTCGCAATACTGATAAAATCTCTCTGACTGGGGCTTTATCTGCTTCTAGCTTCTCTATTTTATCTAATAGACTCATCCTTAATATAAACATCATGGGATAATCAAAAAGATACTGAAAGTTAGGTGCATCAAGAATGACCAGTCCTTTGACAAGAATCGAATCACATCCCCACGAATCTAAACGATTAATTGGAATTAATTATGACCAGTTTTTAGCATTCGTAGCTTTGGCAGAGCAAAGGCATATAGAGAAACAGGCAGAAATTGAAAAAAATCAAACTCGTATTATTGCTAAGGGAGGTGGACGCAAACCAGAGATTTCACCCAAAGAAGGAATATGCTTATGTCTAGTTTACCTCAGACAAAAACCAATTTTTGAGGTTTTAGGTTTACTCTTTGACATTTCCAAAACTAAAGCAAATGATGCCTTTAATTATTGGGTAGATATCTTGAGAGAAATTTTACCAGCATCTCAAATAGAGGAAGTTGAATCAGACAGTCAGAAATATCAAGAATTACAGCGAATACTGTCCGAATACGAATTAATCGTCGATAGTTGTCCTTGAATGCTTTCAAACACCCATTTCCTCGTCGGCTAAGATAGCGATCGCCTATTGAATCCAAATTACTAAAACCCATTCACTGTAAGCATTTACGATTTGCGGATGAGTCTAATAGTCGTTTTGGAATATACTTGCACTTTTTAAGCAGGCGATGGCTACGCCCGCCGTTCGCGTAGCGTCTCGCAGAGAAGGCATCGCCATCCTTCCAAAACTCATAGTGATACCAAGCTTGGGGATAATCTTTGCCGTGAAGGGTGATGGTTTTGCACTGAATGGAGGCACTACCTAATCCTTTGTGTCGTCTAGTTTTACTAGGGCTATTTTCGATATCCCCCAGTAAAAGTTCCGATACAGGAGGCGGATGGAATCGAGTGGAGTTTGAGGACTCCGATATTCCATCACTGCAAATTCTGGATAATTCCATAGGACTTGTCAAAAAACACCGTTGCTGTGCCTGTTTCACCGTGCCGTGCCTTAGCCATGATGAGTTCTAATATTCCTTGGTCTGTAGTGTCTGGGTTGTAGTACTCATCCCGGTAAGCGAGAATAATATTGTCTGCCACCATTTCTAAAATTCCCGATTGGCTAAGGTCGCTCATCATTGGGCGCTTATTCTGTCTGCCTTCAACTCCCCTAGAGATTTGCGACAGTGCTAGCACGGGTACATCCAATTCCCCCGCCATTTTGTAAAATATCAACGATTTTGGCAATAAGCGTGAATTCCCAATCTGCTAAAGGTTGAAATTTGGCTCGATGTCTGCGGATGCGATCGCTCTTTAGTGGCGTTAATCCTAAATGTTTGTAGGCATTGGTGACACTAATTAAACTCCACAGCCTGTACTCTAATTGCTTTTTGGTCATCTCCAGTGAGAAGATAACCACAGGTAAATCGTGCAGCAATATCATCTTGAGAGCTAGTTGTAGCGAAATCTGGGACTTCCCCATTGACGGTCTACCTGCAACTATGGTGAGCGTACCGCCTTCAAACCCCACCATCAAACTTATCGAGTTCATCAAGTCTTCTTCTGCCTCAATGTTTTGGGGTGGCAGGCGTAGTTTACCGCCGTAGGCATCGCTAGCATCACCTTGGAAACTTAGTTGTTCAGTCATAAGCAACTTGAGATATAGGAATCATATTTGATTTCTGAAAAAATCTCGGTAGTCTTGTAGTAGATTGTCTAGGCTAGCATGTTGCAAAAAAATTGTAGGTTGGGGAGCCACTGCGTTGCGCGGGTTAAGAGCGTTGTAGCAAGTGGCGTTGGAGGCTTTGCGTAACCCAACATCCTGATAATCAGTTGGGTTGCGCTCCGCTCCACCCAACCTACGTCTAATCTACTATTTTAGCCTAGAGGGTCCACTACGTGCATTTCAAAAATCAAATACTAGTCCTATATGACCTTACTCTACCTTCGGAAACATACATTATATTGGCAATTTCATTATTTTTAATGCCTCCGGCAGCTAATTTAAGAACTGTTATTTCTTTATTAGAGAAATCACTTAACAAATTTAGTGCATTTCTATCGGGTGTGTCATTTGACCTGAGACTATCAATCAGAATACGATTAATAGTTGGGTCAATCCATGATTCGTTATTGTACGCAGCCATTACTGCTTCAACGAATCTTTCTCCTACTTCTTCTCTAACGCTATTTTTACAGTAGTAGCAGTCTGCACCATTACTAATTGCTGCGTTAATAGCGTCTCGGCTGGTATTTGCAGTCATAAAGTTCTAGTTGTTCGGTTGCCCGAAGGGTATGCTAGGCAGGTTTGGTGCCATCATCATGGCACGCATGAATCAAGGGTTCACCTATTCAGTCATCGACCTGCTCGAAATTCAGTCGAGCGACAAAGTGCTGGAAGTTGGATTTGGCTCTGGAGTAGGCATTCAACGTCTGTCCAGGTTGGCATCAGCGATCGCACCATAACCAATAACCAAAATACTTGTATAGTAAGCCAAAATTTTGAGGTTGTCTCTCCCTTGTTCTAGCTATTATTTTTCTTTAAACTAACTAGAACAAAGTTGCTTCATCAACTGAAGTTGCGCGCTTATGCAAGACTATGTTTAAAAAACGATGGTTTGGTGTTGATAACGTAATTTTGTAGAAGTAATGAAGTAAATTTTCCCCTTTTACTGGTTTTATTGGTCGATGGGTATAATTTCATCACTGTTGAAAACTTCAACTGTAGCATTTGGACTGTTTATATCTGTGGTTTGTTCAAGTAGGCGTGTTGCTTCCTCAAGCAATGCGCTTGCGTTCTGAAGCAGTGTTCGTACCTGGGTTAACTTGTTCCGCCGTTCGATACCAAGTTGTGCTTCTATATACCGTGCATCATGCTGATGGCTGAGGTGAATTACCCGTACTTCTTGTTCTTTCTCTGAAGGTGCAAACATTGCGTTTTCGGCGGTTAGTTTATAGTAAGAGTACGTACCAACTCCCCACTCCCAGCCTACGCAACTCAGTTCAATAATCAAAGCGGATTACTATAGTTCATTACGTATAAAAGAAATTAACCAATTTTGGCGTTACGGTTACTTTTTGTTAAGGTTAAGATACGAATATTTTATTATTTAGTAATAAGCGTAAAATTATTGATTCAATTAATACTATAAAACATAGTAACTTAAAGTTGGCTACACATTCCGTCTTTTTGTCGCTCAATGGAAACATAGCCAAAATGCCAGAGTAAATTTATTAGGTTTATACTGACAGTCAGTAACAAATAATTTACTGCTAGCAAAAACGTAAATTTGTGACTGACAACAAACCAACCGATTACGCCGCAATTATCCGTGCCGCCAACCAAACTATTCCAGAACCCCTCGAATGGCTAAGTGGAGGTAGATATGTTTACTCACCGGAGTATGGAGTTGGGGAGGTAATGGCATTATTGGGCAGACTTAAAAGTTCAACAAGCTGTTAATGCGATTTTTGAGGTATTGGGCGAACCCACTGATGAATGGCAACATCAGGCATTAGAGCAATACAAAAAGGGTGATGCGATCGCAGTTAAAAAAATTAACGCCAGTCATTTGCGGGATTATTATTGTAAATGTTTGGGGTTTTTGGTCAATGCAACAAGCACCAACCCCAATCTACGCAAGATTTTATCAGCTGCGGCCAACGCTGCTGCTGACCACGCACATGTGAAAACTTTAGATAAAATCAGTGATGGGAATGCGCGAGCTTTTGAGTCCGACGACCTAGTAGACAATGCAACGGAAAATATTCTAAAATTCCTGACACCCCAAACTGAATATCACCAACTGGCGCTAGCTTCCAGAACTAATTACGATGCTTTAAAAGAACTGGAGAAGGAAAATCCAGAGGATAATTTAATCAAGGTTTTGTTGTATCTAACCAAGGCAAAACCAGACTCCCCCGCACTGTAAGATAACGGGAAAAGTCAGATACGTAATTTGGTTTAAGTAAATCGAGACTGCGATCGCTTGCAGTGATGGCCCCCCACCTTTGGTGTCAAGGTCAACAACTAGGGGGTTGATGCCGAATGGTGATTCCATGTTGAGGGGGTAGCAAACCTCATCTGGCAGCCCTAAATCCCCATAAAAATCTATGTTTATGCAGCGTACACTCGGTATAAAGCGCGGGAGTTAATAAGCGATCGCCCATTGAAGTCACAAATCCCACGCCCGGATAACAAATCATTCTTAAGCGAACCGTATTGAGAGTTATCCTGTTTTGCCACTCTCGGAAAACAATAATCAAGAGCCAAATTCTGAAACTTTGATTTAGTCAAGGTTTGAGGCTTTATTCTCGCTCCAGAAACTGAAATTGGAGATAAAAAGTGGAAACTCAAGCTCCGTAACCCTTTCACCTATTGCGTTCTCCCAGAATGACAAAACAGGGTTATTTAGCGATACCCATAACGCCACTGATGCGAGCTGCGATCATAGTAGCGGTAACGTTGGCGATGATTCTGATCGTGGCTCCTTTGGTAGCTACCACGGTCACGATTATAGTTGCGATCAGAATCCCGATTATAGTTGCGATCGCGATTATAGCCATCACAACGATGATCCCTACAGTACTGTTCACGAGATTCAGCATTAGCATTTGGTGAAAGAGCCAAAATAGAGCTAGCACTGATCAGAACAGCTAAAGTAGCGAGAGTAAAACGTTTCATGCTTTTATCTTGTAAAAAGTTGTGTCGAGATTTTCCACTTCGATAGTAAAGCTCCCATTTTAAAAACCTAAATAGAAGGAAGAAATAGCAGTAACAGTGATCGTTGTTGCTACCTGATTTTAATATGGGTAACTTACTGAGCTGCCTATGTACGCTCAATACCCATCTTTATTATTAGCAATATCACCTTCAAAAGGTTGAACTCCTGTTGCTGGGTAATCATCATCTCTAGGTCCAAAAATTCTACTGACTGCACCTAAAATATAGGAGATTACTTGCATAGCCCCATTTATAATTGATTTCAGTATTTTTGAGAGAGACATAAATTATTCTCCTGATTTATTTTTGCTGTTAAAAACTTATTTTGTGGTTGATTTACTATTATTTAACCTCAATTTTTAACTGTAAACATCCCTCTAATTGGGTAGGAGCTATATTTTAATAAATAATTATCAAACGAATTCTCATTATTTTGATGTCATATAGCAATCCTTAAAAATAATTTATTTATTTGAACTGAGATCCAATCATCAAAAAATATTTAAATATTTACAAAATATTTGTTGATTATTGTATTCTTAAAGTCTGACTCCACCCTCAAGTCTGAGGAGGTTTGTTGACAATGAATGCAGATTTTTTCCTACCTTCAAATATTAGCCATGTAAGCCTTTGTGCTTTTCTGATACAAATTATTTAAAAGCTAAATTCTTTTATAATTAAGAATGTACTCGATTTTGGATAGGTCATATAGAGTTTGGTGCAGCTTTCTCCCCGCCTACCGCAGCGAATACGGCCAAATGCTCGGCTGTCGGTAGCCATCGAAGACTTGAATGGGCAGTTCATCAGGATTTTCGGGTGTTTTTAGCATCAATGGCGGTACTGCGCCGATAAGGACGGCGGTAATCGTCGAGCGAGACATGGGTATATTGCAGTCCTCCATTGATGTCGCCTAACGCCCAAATCC
>NZ_JABXKJ010000122.1 GCF_017115085.1 Nostoc sp. NMS7
CCCAATGCCCAATGCCCAATGCCCAATGCCCAATGCCCAATGCCCAATGCCCAATTAAAAATGTTCTGAAGATGTATCTGCTGTACCGCCTTCTCCATCTCGCTTAGAGCCTAATAAATCTAGTTGGTCTACTCTAATAATTGGTGTAGAACGGTTTGCTCCTGTTTGGCGATCGCTCCATGTGTCAAACTTTAAGGAACCTTTGATGCCAATTAGGCTGCCCTTACGGACATAATTACCTGCTACCTCAGCCGTCTTATCCCATAATTCCAGCGTGAACCAGTCAGGTTCATCGCTGTTGCGCGATCGCCTTTTTACAGCTAGTGTCAATCTACACTTAACACTACCAGATTCAAAATATTTTATATCAGGGTCGCTGCCTACACGACCAACAAGGGTGACAATATTGATACTCATCTGCTTTACCTTTAAGTACAAGTGTACTGATTAATTCTGACTTTGATCATAGCGAATTGTGAAACACTTGAAAATAATCTGTTAAACAGTTAACAATATAATTGAATTGAAAAATTATACATACTACTTGGAGAAACACATAAAAGTATATGGATATACTTAGTTAACCAGAGGATATCAAAAAATACAGGATTGACACATAGTAAATATTCCTGGGAATCATCTAAAAATGTAGTCTAGTTTATTCAACTCAGGATACAAGCTTTATCAAACCTGGCACGATTAATTCTTACCGTTGTAGTCAAAAACTATCGCACATAGGGGGCTTAGACACGCGTGGGTCTTTTTAGGAACTTTCGCACATCATGGGATATGGGTATCGACCTCGGTACCGCTAACACTCTGGTTTATGTATCTGGTAAAGGTATTGTACTGCAAGAACCTTCTGTAGTTGCGATCGATGTCAACGAAAAGGTCGCACTAGCAGTAGGAGAAGAAGCCAAAAAAATGCTCGGTCGCACACCCGGAAATGTGATTGCCCTCCGCCCCTTGCGGGATGGTGTAATCGCTGATTTCGATATAGCCGAGCTGATGCTGAAAAGCTTTATTCAACGTGTAAATGAAGGCCGATCCTTAATTTTACCCCGGATTGTCATTGGTATTCCCAGTGGTGTCACAGGAGTAGAAAGGCGAGCTGTGATGGATGCAGCCCATCAAGCAGGGGCCAGAAAAGTGTATTTAATCGATGAACCGATAGCTGCGGCAATTGGTGCCGGACTACCTGTTGCCGAACCGACTGGCAACATGATCATCGATATTGGTGGTGGTACAACAGAAGTTGCCGTACTAAGTCTTCAGGGTACAGTAATCAGCGAATCAGTACGCATTGCTGGAGATGAACTGACTGAAGCGATCATTCAGTATATTAAGAAAGTTCATAACTTAGTGATTGGTGAACGCACTGCCGAAGACATCAAGATTCGGCTTGGTTCTGCCTATCCGACTCATGATGATAATGAAGCGATGATGGAAGTCCGAGGCTTACACCTGCTTTCGGGTCTACCGCGAACTGTCACAATCAAAGCCCCAGAAATCCGTGAAAGCATGTTGGAACCACTATCAGTAATTATAGAAGCTGTGAAGCGGACGCTGGAACGCACACCTCCAGAACTGGCAGCAGACATTATTGACAGAGGTATTATGTTAGCTGGTGGCGGTGCTTTGCTCAAAGGTATAGATACCCTGATTAGTCATGAAACAGGAATTATTACCCACATTGCTGCCGATCCTTTGTGCTGTGTTGTGTTGGGAACAGGCCGTGTGTTAGAAAACTTTAAACAGTTGGAACGAGTTGTCACCGAAAGCTCTCGTAATATGTAGCAAAAAAAATATCATATTTGAGTTCTATTTGGGTTCTATATAAATAGAATTCAAGTAGAACTTAATTTTTATAAGTATGCAAAGGTATATATGGTTACAATACGGCGTTGGTGGGATCGTAAAGGGTTACAAATCGGGTTGTTAGCTCTAGTAGTTGGTAGTGCTTGGATATTGCGACAGACTCAAGGTGAACTGGTGCTTGAGACATACCAGGCAATTACCCGTCCGTTAGAGATGTTGCAGTCAGGGCCAACTCCAGAAGAACGTCTCAGAGATGCCCGGATATTGGAATTGCAAACCAGGATAGTAGATTTGGAAAGTCAAAAGGCAAAGCTACAAGATTTATTGGGCTATGTGGAAAAAGAGCCACTGGCATCACGGCCAATTCCAGCACGGGTAGTGGGACGTAGTGCTGACCAGTGGTGGCAACAAGTTACCCTAAATCGCGGTGCGAATGCAGGGATTCAGGAAGGCTTCATAGTTAAGGCAGATGGCGGATTAGTGGGTTTAGTGGAGAGTGTAACTCCCAATACTAGCCGCGTGTTGTTAATCAGTGACCTCAATAGTCAAGTGGGTGTATCAGTTAGCCGCACGGCAGCTAAAGGCGTTTTGCGAGGAGATTCTTCTGCTGAAGCTGTGCTGGAGTTTTATGAAAAAGTCCCAAATGTCAAGGTAGGAGATTTAATTTCCACATCTACTTATAGTCAGAAATTTCCATCTGGCTTGGCAGTAGGACGAATCAAATCGCTGGATTTAAAGAAACTTCCGGCATCAGTGGCGAAAGTTGAGCTTTTTCCGCCAATCCGCTCTCTCGATTGGGTAGCTGTTTATCCAAAGCCAGAAAACCAAGAATCGGAAAATCAAGTACCGCAAAAGTCTAAGTAAATTCTTCCTTGAAAATCTATAGAAAAATGAAGATTCCTGCATTTGGTAACAGCAGGCAGAAAAAGCCAAAATCCTCAGAGCTAAAATCGAAATTCCAAATCCAGCCGCTTTCTCGCTGGCATCCCGGTATACGTCAGTTGTTGGGTTGGATAGTGACGGTTGGATCTGTACTGTTATGTTTACTATTATTGCCAACCCGCTTGCCAGGTATGGAATTATTGGGAATTGGCCCTAACTGGCTGTTAATTTGGGTGGTAGCTTGGAGTGTGAAGCGCCCAGTGTTTTCTGGAGCATTCGCAGGTATAGTTCTGGGGTTACTTCAAGATTCAATGACATCACCTAACCCTACTCATGCCCTCAGTTTAGGTATAGTGGGAATTTTAACTAGTCTGCTCAAAAAACAGCGTTTTATCGAAGAAGATTTTATTTCGATTGCTGTGATTGTCTTTGGTATGGCAGTTTTGGCAGAAACTATCTTTGGGTTGCAATTAACTTTGAGCGGCGATGAGCGCAAAATAACAGATATTTGGACATATTACCAGCGTGTCGCCCTAGCCTCTGCCATTCTTAGTAGTCTGTGGGCACCTGTAGTCTATTATCCCCTAAATCGTTGGTGGCAGAGGATGAAAGTGTTAGAGGAATTAGTAAAGGGAGTTAGGAGTTAAGAAGGGGATAGATTACAGGTGACAGGAAAGAAAATTCTCCTTTGTAGCTTGTAAGCTAAATCTTTATGGAATTTGGGCAACCTCTGGCAATATGGATTCAAGCGACAGTGAATAAAACAACACCGTATTATGGTAGTTAGTAGTATTCATGTCTGATACTTTCTTTTTTGCCTTAAAAAAATATCAGGAAAGTCATCTCCTGATTTCCTGACGGCAGAATGTGGAAGTTTTAACTGATTAACCTAGTTGGAGAACGCTGATGTCAAAGGAAAGAAAAAGTAATAAAGAAGCTAAAAAACCTAAAAAAGATCCCAAAGACAAAAAGGATAAAAAAGACCCAAACAATAAGACGATTTAGCCTTGGTCAAGCCTCAAAAGCTGTTTCAACAGTGTTGAGTCACCGAAGTTCAGATAGTCCACCGAACTTCGGTGACTCAGCACTATGTGGGGAAATTAGTCGCTTTAGATGTGCTAACTCTAGCTCAACATTTTCTGAGTCTGAATATGGAGTTTACCTAAAGCCAGATCAAGACCAAGTTTGAAGTCTACATCTGATACTTTAGGTTGGCAGTGTGTGCGATATCTACGCGAACGGTATCGGTGACGTAACTTCTCAAGCAGGAATAAACTTTAGCGAAACACCGTTCATGCAGTAGCGCTTACCAGTGGGTGCAGGTCCGTCATCAAAAACATGACCTAGATGACCACCACAGCGACTACAATGCACTTCAGTTCTGGTCATAAACAACGACTTATCTACAGTTAGAGCGATCGCACCTTCAATGGGATTAAAAAAGCTCGGCCAGCCAGTACCACTGTTAAATTTGGTATCAGCCGTAAACAGTGGCTGTTGACACGCAGCACAAAAATAAGTCCCATTGTCGTATTCCTTATCCAATGGGCTGGTGTAAGGGCGTTCAGTCCCATGCTTACGCAATACACTAAACTGTTCTGGCGTTAAAATCGTGCGCCACTCTGACTCTGGTTTGGTAATTTCAAATTCACTCTTAGAAGTTGTCATCGCCTCTGACCCCCAATTGATATACTTTGATAAGAATGCTGTGCCGACTATTGCTGCACTAGCCTGTAAAAAATAGCGTTTGTCCATATATCTATTATTTTCTATTTTCCGGTTAACTGGCCAATCAACTCCAGTACGGGATTCACTACATTCATGACTATAATCAGCGATGTCTGACGACAAGCCGCTTTGCGTCTACGCTCTGAATTAGCCCTGATAAACTCATTAAAATTAGCTAAGAAATAACAAAATACTGCACGGGAATCAGATCAACTTGACCTGATTATTTAGTTGCTCTCCTTTGCGCGGATATTCTGGTGATCAGTTTCTCATCAGAAGTGTTGGCTAACTGGTGGATCGCAGACAAGCAGAAAAACTATGCCCAACACCCAATTTTTCCGATCACCACCCTATTGAACACAGCTTAATATACATTGGTCTGATAGAGATACCGTAGTTTCGTGAAAACTTCTTGGTTAATTAAGTAGAATATGTGGTACTTTCAGAACTATAAACAAAACACGGTATTTCTATCGATTTATCGTAGTTTAAAAGGACAGGACTCATGCAGCTACTATGGTTCATCCCAACCCACGGCGACGGACGTTACCTTGCAACTGCTACAGGTGGACGAGCGGTAAGCTTTCCTTATCTGCGGCAGATTGCCCAAGCGGTGGATGACCTTGGTTATACAGGGGCATTGTTGCCCACGGGTCGCTCTTGCGAAGATGCTTGGATTGTCGCGTCAACGCTGGTATCACTGACGCGACAGATGCGTTTTTTGGTGGCGATTCGTCCCGGCTTGGTATCACCTGGGGTAGCAGCGCGGATGGCGGCGACCTTTGATCGTCTCTCTGGGGGACGCTTGCTGATTAATGTGGTGACAGGGGGCGATCCTGTGGAGTTAGCGGGAGATGGCTTGCATTTGGATCACGATCAGCGTTATGAATTAACAGATGAATTTTTGACAGTATGGCGAGCGATCGCTAGTGGTGAACAAGCTAATTTCCAGGGCGACTATTTCAACATTCAGGATGGTAAACTACTGTTTCCAGCTGTTCAGAAGCCATATCCGCCCTTGTGGTTTGGCGGTTCTTCTAGTGTTGCTCAAAAAATTGCTGCTAAACATGTAGATGTTTATCTCACTTGGGGCGAACCACCAGCGCAAGTAGCCGAGAAGATTGCATCAGTTCGCAGACTTGCTTTATCAGAAGGCCGGACTTTGCGGTTTGGGATTCGCCTACATGTAATTGTGCGCGAAACCGAGAGTCAAGCTTGGGATGCGGCAAATGATTTAATTCGGTATGTGGATGAGGAAGCGATCGCTAAAGCTCAAAAAGCTTATGCCCGGATGGATTCAGAAGGACAACGCCGGATGACGCAATTACACCACGGTAATCGTGAGGCATTAGAGATTAGCCCGAACCTCTGGGCGGGAGTCGGTTTAGTGCGGGGTGGTGCGGGAACGGCCTTAGTAGGAGATCCCCAAACTGTTGCAGCCAGGATGTTGGAATACGCTGCTTTGGGTGTTGAGTCTTTTATCCTCTCTGGCTATCCCCACCTAGAGGAAGCTTATCGAGTCGCAGAACTTCTATTTCCCCATTTGCCCTTGGAGAATCTGCCAGCAGTGGAAAAGCAACATGTTTTGAGTCCATTTGGTGAGATTGTGGCAAATGAAGATTTCCCTAAGCAACAGCCTCAACAAAGAGCAACGTCCATATCCTAGTAATTAAGAACTAGTAAATTACCAACCATGTTGCACCAACAAATTGACCAAAAAATCTCAGAAAAAGAGGCGTGGGCATTGCGTCGTCAGGTGGGGATACCTAACAATAAACGCTTGTGGGTGCTAGCTTGCATGGACGAACGTTTACCTGTGGAGAAAGCATTAGGAATTGGTGAAGGAGATGCTCATATTTTCCGTAATGCCGGAGGGTTAGTTACGGATGATGCTATTCGGTCAGCGATGTTAACTACACAGTTTTTTGGCACAAAAGAAATCATCGTAATTAATCATACCGAATGTGGCATGATGACAGCATCAGGAGACTTTCTCAGTGAGGTATTGCGAAATCAAGGTATTGACGTAGATCAAGTTACTGTCGATCCGGCTTTGCCAGAGTTGAAGCTACCAAAAGGCGTTTTTTCCAAATGGATCAAAACGTTTACCGATGTAGATGAAATTTGTATACAGCAGGTGGAATTGTTGCGTAATTCTGCTTTAATTCCCCAGGATATAGTTATTCATGGCTACATCTGGGAAGTAGAGAGTATGAGCTTGCGCCGTCCCTACAAACGTCTGAGTGATCAGGTCAACACAGCATCAGCAATGAAGACCAAAACCACAAAACATCCTGAACCCATTTTAGAAATTGGGAGTTTAATTGAATGACTCATATTTTAGCGATCGCTGGTAGTCCAACCCATCCATCTAGAACCTATGGTGTTGTCGAATACACTGCCAAGCTTTTACAACAAGAAGGCTTGCATGTAGACATTATTTCAGTTCGGGATTTGCCTGCTGAAGATTTAATTTTTGGACGATATGACAGCCCTGCTTTAGAACAGCCAAAAGCTTTATTAGCAAAGGCAGATGGTGTGATTATTGCTACCCCAATCTACAAAGCTGCTTATACAGGAGTACTCAAAACATTTCTAGATTTGCTGCCACAAAAATCATTGACAGGTAAACCCGTATTACCAATTGCTCTGGGTGGGACGATCGCTCATTTATTGGCAATTGAATATGCCCTGAAACCTGTGTTATCGGAATTAGGAGCGCGGCATATCCTAGCTACTATTTATGCAGTAGACAAACAAATTCAACGGCAAGCTGATAACAGTGTCTTGTTAGATGAGGAAATTGAGCAAAGACTCAAAGACGTTCTCAAGGAATTTGTTAAAGCTGTAGAATATGATGCCGCAGCGCCTCAAGAATTGGTTCATGCCAATTAAATAATCAAGTTTATACCTCCGTTTGCTGGTAGCAGATGAGTAATTTCTACCCATCTGCTACCTTTTTTTAAAAGTTAATCAGAGCAACTTAAAATAATTCGTAATTCGTAATTCAGTTTTGTGTTAGCGAAGCGGTAGCGAGTCTGCGTTCGCTTTTAGCGTCTCGTAGAGAGCGTCCGGGGATTTCACCCGGACACAAAACGTGCTGCCTGTAGAGGCAGGGGAATTAAACTGAACATACTTTGTTAACAATTCACGCATTGTTCGCGTGGTCACTGAGCCTTGCCGTTCGCGTAGCGTCTCCTAGAGAAGTGCCGCATCTCGTAGAGAAGAGAGTTTCAGACTCTTATTTCAACCCTGACTAAAATATTATGGGCAGTTTAAGCCAGAGTATTTGGTATTTAACGATAATCTCCAAGAGTTTTCTCAAGGTGTGAACTACATCTGTAACCTACAAACTGGCGGTATTTCTCCAGAAGAGGCTTACAAATAAATTCACATTCTCTGTAAACATTTGAAACACGCCAAAAAGCTATTAGAAATTGAATGAATTATTTTTACAGCAATTTTCAGGTATTTAGACTACGACTGAGAAGGGGAATAGCGAGTGGGGAGTGAAAAGATAAAAAGATGATTACTAGTGATGCCGAAGCGATCGCGATCGCTCAGGAACTAGCAGTTCAATTCCCTACAATCGCGCTGTTTTGTGATTACTGACGGTAATAATCTGCTTTTTTGGTCAGGTTAGCCAGTAAATTAGATGTAGGGCGTAAAAAAATAAACTGAATCAAAGCGATGTCTAACGACAAGCCGCAAGGCGTGTGCGCTGATTATTTTGCATCTATTGTCGGCGAAGAAAATGCTGTTTGCCTTTGGGAAAATATCGAACTAGGCCAGCAAAAACGTATCCAACAGGCTATAGCTTCTGGAAATTCTCCCAGTTGTATTGTCTATCCCCACACTCAAAAACAGCTAGCTGCTGTCATCGCCACAGCTTACATAAACAACTGGCGCGTCCTCCCCTGTGGTAGTGGCAGTAAACTCAACTGGGGCGGTTTAGTCAAGGGCGTTGATGTCGTAGTTAGTACAGAACACATTAACCAACTGATTGAACACGCTGTTGGGGATTTCACTATCACTGTAGAAGCTGGGATGAAATTCTCTGATCTCCAAGGACTTTTAGCAAAGTCACGGCAATTTCTTGCCATTGACCCTACAGCACCAGAGTCCGCAACTATTGGCGGTATTGTCGCCACAGGTGATACAGGTTCTCTGCGGCAACGTTATGGTAGTGTGCGCGACCAGTTACTAGGTATTACCTTTGTGCGTGCTGATGGACAAGTCGCCAAAGCTGGGGGAAGAGTAGTTAAAAATGTTGCCGGATATGACTTGATGAAGTTGTTTACTGGATCTTACGGCACATTAGGAGTTATTAGTCAACTAACTTTTCGTCTGTATCCCCTACCAGAAGCATCGGAAACAGTGGTACTAACGGGCAGTCCTGAGGCTATATCCCAAGCGGCTGATATCCTTCGAGGTTCGGCGTTAACACCAGTCCAAGCTGATTTGCTATCAACTAAACTGGTGTCTAGCTTAGGTTTGGGTCAAGGACTGGGATTAATTGCCCGCTTCCAAAGTATTAGCGAGAGTGTTAAGGAACAGTCAAACCGAGTTTTGGAAGTACGGCAAAAGTTGGGTTTAGATGGGGCAATTTTTGCAGATGGCGATGAAGCTAATCTCTGGCAGAGATTGCAAAAACGAATACATACTACTGCCACAGAATCGGTAATTACCTGCAAAATAGGAGTGTTACCTACTGCTGCCGTGGAGATTTTGACTCAGGTAGAGTTGGGTTTGATTCATATAAGTAGTGGTTTAGGTTTGTTACAATTAGAGGATAAAAATCAGGTTTTGAAAGTGCGCGATGAGCTACGCTCCGTCGGAGGCGATGCCTACGGCGAGCTGCGCCTACGCACTCAAGCTCATAGAGGTTTTTTAACAATTCTGGAAGCACCAATGGCGGTTAAAAAAGAAATAGATGTCTGGGGCTACACGGGGAATGCTTTGCCGTTGATGCGCGGTATTAAGGAACAGTTTGATAGTAAGAATATTTTAAGTCCTGGTCGGTTTGTGGGTGGGATTTAGTTTTAACGAACCGCCAAGGACGCAAAGGAAAAGGGGAGAAGAATTAATTATGCAAGTTTCAGAAAATTCTGTTAATAATACGGCTAGTTTAAAGAATTTGAAAGGGTTTGATGAGAATCATCCACCTGACCCGAAGTTGATTGATAGTTGTGTACATTGTGGGTTTTGTCTCTCAACTTGTCCTAGTTATCGGGTGCTTGGAAAGGAGATGGATTCTCCTAGAGGACGTATCTATTTAATGGATGCGATTAATGAGGGTGAGATTGCCCTGAATACCGCAACGGTAGAACATTTTGATTCTTGTTTAGGGTGTCTTGCTTGTGTGAGTATTTGTCCTTCTGGTGTGCAGTATGACAAGTTGATTTCTGCAACTCGTCACCAAGTTGAACGGAATTATCCCCGCAGTTTACCAGACCAATTTTTTCGTCAACTGATATTTTCTCTGTTTCCTTATCCTAAACTTTTACGGATTTTATTAGTTCCGTTATTGGTTTATCAAAAGTTGGGGTTTGCCAAATTATTTCGCGCTACGGGTTTACTCAAGAAAGTATCGCCCCGTTTGGCAGCAATGGAATCTATTCTGCCAGAAATTACTCTCAAATCTTTTCAAGATAATTTCCCTACTGTTATTCCCGCCCAAGGTGAAAAGCGCTACCGAGTTGGGGTAATTTTGGGTTGTGTGCAACGGCTGTTTTTCTCCTCAGTGAATGAAGCAACAGTGCGGGTTTTAACAGCGAATGGTTGTGAAGTTGTGATTCCGAAATCTCAAGGTTGTTGTGCAGCGCTTCCCGAACACCAAGGACAAGCAGAACAGGCGAAAGCTTTAGCAAGGCAGATGATTGATAGTTTTGCTAATACTGATGTAGATTTTGTGATTATCAATGCTGCTGGTTGCGGTCATACTTTGAAGGAATACGGTCACATTTTAGAAGATGATCTAGAATATAGGGAAAAGGCGAAGGATTTTGCAGCGAAGGTTAAAGATGCTCAAGAGTTTTTGGCAACTGTTGGATTAACAGCAAAACTTTCGCCCCTAACTGATAAACCCTTGAATTTAGTTTATCAAGATGCTTGTCATCTATTGCATGGACAAAAGATTAGCGTGCAACCGCGTCAGGTGTTGCGGCAAATTCCCAGCGTGAAGTTGAGAGAACCAATAGATGCAGCTTTATGTTGTGGCAGCGCTGGGGTTTATAATATGTTGCAACCGGAAGTTTCTGAAGAATTGGGTCGGCAAAAAGTGCAGAATTTGTTGAATACTGGTGCTGAGTTAATTACTTCTGCTAACCCGGGGTGTACTTTGCAAATTACGAAGCATTTGCAGTTGCAAGGTAAAAAGATTTCAGTTATTCACCCTATGGAGTTGTTAGATTATTCGATTCGGGGTGAAAAGTTGAAAATTTAAAAAACAAAAACCCAGAGGCTAAAAGATTGCAAATAAATACAAAGCTCGTCTGCACGAGCTTTGTATTTATCGCTTATCCACGAATTGCATCTTCTATAGATTGAAGGGCATCCTTAATTTCTTGTTTTAGAGTCTCTACCTCTGTAGCAATAGCCTCAATATTTTGACGTACATTGTGGATGTGTGTGGTGATATTTGTAATTTGCTTAAGTGTTGTGCGAATGCGCTTAATGTGGTCTTCAACTGCGATCGCATCTATTTCTGGTTGGACAGCACGTAGCGCAGTTAATCTTTGCTCTATCAGTATAAATCGGATAGCCGTATTTAAAAACTCATGCGTTGTTGCTACCCAAAGACCTTGCCCAGATTGTCCTTCAGCCCATTCGCCAATTTCCTGTGCTAACCCCTCACGATAACGACTCAGGAAGATGGCGCATTTGCTTGACTGACGCTCGTCATAGCTTTAGTCAAATGCTCAGAAACGCGTTTGCGTCCCCAAGCATCAGACCCTCTATCTCTTGCTTCAATCACAATTAATAAATCTGTTCCTACAACAGATGTACTAGTGATGTTGACGATAATATCACTTTTGAGTTCTTTCTAGGCAAAAAACACCAACTTCTAGGGCTTGAATAATAGCGCGATCGCGTTCTTCCTGTGGTAATCGCCGTGAGTAATCTACTGTATCTTTTCCAGTTATTTCTAAATTATGAATGAATCCAGAGCATTCAGATAACTTAAAAGATGGTTTGGCTAACAGCGTAAAAATAAGTTCTTGTGTTGTTTTAGTAAGCTGTAGCGCGTATAACTTGCACTTTTTATAGTCAGGAACCCTTGTTGCAACGAGAACACTCTGCAAAATTAAAGACACGACAGCTTAGTACGTTACACCAATAACAAAAGCCTCCTCAAATGATGATGAGGAGGCTTGAGTAGAATAATGAATCCTGGCATCGAGCTATTTTTGCGTAGGGCTACCCCTAAACTATCGTGGCCGCAGCAGCGTTTCACCTCTGAGTTCGGGAAGGGTTCAGTGTGGTTCCACCGCGCAATAGACACCAGGAAAAGTGATTGGGTTCAAAACCCTGAAGACTGCAAGTAACGCCAATTAATTGATTCACCAAAAGTTGTGAGGTCAAGCCCTCGGTCTGTTAGCACGGCTCGGCTACATACATTACTGCACTTCCACCTACCGCCTAAGAACGGGTGTTCTGCCCGTGACCTTACCTACTTTGTGTAGTGAGAGCACTCATCTTGAGGTGGGCTTCCCACTTAGATGCTTTCAGCGGTTATCCGCTCCGCACTTGGCTACCCAGCGTTTACCGTTGGCACGATAACTGGTACACCAGCGGTGCGTTCCTCCCGGTCCTCTCGTACTAAGGAGGACTCCTCTCAATGCTCTTACGCCTGCACCGGATATGGACCGAACTGTCTCACGACGTTCTGAACCCAGCTCACGTACCG
>NZ_JABXKJ010000190.1 GCF_017115085.1 Nostoc sp. NMS7
TGTTGACGGTGGAATAAGCCATCGGTGTAGGCAATGATAAAGACTCTTTCTCTTTGGGGTGTGAGTATCAACGGATACTGTTGGCGAAAGTGTTACAACTAAAAGCCGCAACGACAGATTGAAGGTTTGAGCTTATGTAATACTTAAAAATACAACTATGTATTATATTCGCCAACAGTATCATCAACGGAACAGAAAACCGGGATAAGAAAAAAATCTTGTAAAACCAATCACTCAGCCATGTATATACATGATAAGCTAGGATATCGTGTATAACTTTTGGCAATGGATCAATATTCAGGCACTAGACAAAAGTCTCAAAGACGACCCCGTACACTAGATGGTAAATTTGAAACAGATTATGGAGATTCACCCAAACGGTTAAGGTCAATTCGCTTAACCGATGAAGTGTGGGAAAAACTACTAGAAATAGCGGAGAAAAATCAAGTAACCAGAAGTGAAGTTATAGAAATTTTCGCTCGCGGTGGCGAGTTATATTAACAGTAAACCAAAAAGTTTTTTAGAAGCTTTACCAAGCAAACATTTCAGCCAAAGCCAGGGATATCACAAAACAACGTTTTGTTGAGCATTTCAGACGATCACCCTAGTCATCTTCAAGCGATCGCTCTAAGATCCCTCTAAAACCAATGGTCAATACTCCTGATTAACGATGGCTGAAACCCTTGTTTTTACGTTGGCTTTTAAAAGTTTGTGGTTTACTGCTAATGACTAATGACTAAAAACTCCACCCACAAGGGGATGGAGTTTTTTATCTTGGGTATTGAAAGTAATCAAGCGATCGCTATAGATAATACGATAGAAAAGTTCAAAAATCCGAGAGTATTCGTTCACCAGAATCTATGCGAGTGAATTTATCAGTTACAGTCAGAGCATTTTGCAAAACTGACAAGTATTTATGGGAAATAAATCATGAATTAGATTACTACTCCCAAAGGATTAAGATTGAAGATATTCATAAAAATTTCAGGAAAGATTCGCTATAGTTGCAGTTTATAATTGCGACATAAGACTGCAATGCTATTGCCTAAATATAGCAGTGAAAGTCTTGCTGAGAGGAGCAAATGGGAATCGTTTATAAGAGCAATTATGTTTTGATAAGGTTTTAAATAGTGTGTGAATTGTATAACTTCTACTAAAACGTTCAAAAGGTAGAGGTTAAATTTTTCAAAATTTGTAAGTATTAAGTGTGCGGACAAAAAACTCAATCTGGGATTAAATCTCAACTTGAAGGCCAGACTAGATGCCGAAGCCACAACAGTAACTACAAAGAAGTAAGACACGTTAAATAATTCCTAATTCGTAATTCGTAATTAAAGACTGTTTCAGACCCTAAAAAAAACTCCGAATGCTTGTATAACCATTAGGGATAAACCCTTTTTAATTATGAATTATGAATCAATAATTATGAATTAGATTGACATAGATAAAGGAGACAAACTCATGACATATACACATACGGTTGTTGCTCATTTCCCCTCCCATGCAGAAGCAGAAAGGGTTGTATTGGAGCTGCAAAAATCAGGCTTCGATATGCAAAAGCTCTCAATCATTGGCAAAGACTACCAAACCACTGAACATGTGCGGGGATTTCTCACCTGGAAAGATACTGCCATTGCTGGAGCCGCAGGAGGTGGTTATTGGGGTAGCTTCGTCGGAGGTTTATTTGGCATTTTAGCAGGGGCTGGAGTGTTATTTATTCCCGGAGTAGCTCCGATCATCATTGCTGGCCCCATTGCTGGAGTGCTGGCAGGTTGGTTAGAAGGAACGCTTGTTGGTGCTGTTGGTGCTGCTGCTGTAGGAGGACTTGCGGGTGCGTTGTCCGGGTTAGGAATCCCGAAACACGAGGTACTGAAGTACGAGACTCAAATCCAAGCAGGCGAGTTCATAATCCTTGTGACAGGCAGCAACGAGGATGTGAGTCAGGCGAAGCAGATGCTAGACAGAATTAGTCATGGAATCAGTATGTCGGTCGCTGTCTAAGGCTTTGAACCAATGGGGCTAAGTTAAGATACAGCCCTTTACCCGGACTGTTTAAGAGCCTCCAGTCCGGGAATTCTCCTACCCCAGCAACGGGTACGTTGCAATACTGCGTAGGTTTTGCCTAAAAAATAAAAATGTGTAGGTTGTGATCAGACTAATTATTAAGAAAAGCATATAAATATGAATACATTATCTCCCACTGATATCACAGCACATCCCCAATTTCTAGCTTCAGTGACTGAACAACTAGATCAAATTCACCTCACCCAACAAACAAACCAATTTGATAGTTTGTTTGTTGCCTGTCTTTGTGTCGCAGCAGTCTTCTTCTATATTGGAGTTCGGGTTGGAAGGGGGCACAAAATACGCGATGAACTAATAGCAATGCGGCTAGAACAAATTCAAACCTTAGAGAGAATTTGGCAAATGGCGGCTGAACGCAGAGATTAAGCTGCCAATATTTTTTGCTTTAGCGCTGCCAAAAATAATCCCAAAGATCACTGCTTTAGGTGCAGAGTTTCTGCTGTAGTTTATACCAATTTAAAAAATATTTCCGACAGATTCAAACCTGCAAACCCAGATTTAACAAATCAAATATTCAGGAAGTTAAATATCTTATGTCACTCGATCGCCCAATTACATCTGTATCTTCCGAGCCAACTGCTGATCTGAAAAATAGTGCTGCAAACGGCTCTAGTTCAGTCTTAGCACCAGAATCTACCGATCCGATTAGTACTGAGGAAAGTACTGACGAAACCGCTTCTAAACCGACTCCACAGCGCAAGAGATGGCTTTGGGTTATACTGGCGGTTCTGCTGATTGGGGGCGGGGGCTTTGTGGCTTGGCGATTGTTAGGCAAGCGAGAAGCCCCGCCACCACCAGCACCGCCTCTGGCGGTTAAGGTGCAAACTCTCAAATCGAGCCAAGTTCAATCTACCTCTGAGTTTGTCGGCACATTAGAAGCCCAGGAACGCGTTTCACTTCAGCCGCAAGTTCAGGGGCGAATTGAGCGCATATTTGTAGCCAGTGGCGATCGCGTCACCAAGGGAACACCGATTCTGTCTTTAAGTTTGGATCAGACTACAGCCAATGTCTCCAGCGCCATTGCTACGGTTAACTCTAATCGTGCGGCTGTAACAACCGCCCAGGCACAGCTGGAAGCGAAACGAGCCGATCAAGTTAAAGCCGCCGCAGATGTGAAATTACAGCAAGTGCAGTTCCAGCGAACCAAGATGCTTGTAACACGAGGCGCACAGGCGCGACAAGAACTCGATATTGCTAAAAACAACATAGATGCAGCGATCGCTACCCTAAATGCTGCTAAAAAGCAGGTGAACGCGAGCCAAGCAAGTGTCAATCAGGCACTATCGAACGTCCAGCAAGCCCAGGCTCAAGTTGCCTCAAATCAAGTGAATCTGAATCAGAAGCAGGTGGTTGCACCGCTTGATGGGATCGTTGGCGATTTCTCAGTCAAGATCGGCGATTACGTGAGTACTGGCGGAACCTTGACCACGATTACCAAAAACGATATCCAGGATATGCGAATTTCGGTACCATCTAACAATGCTGCTCAACTGCGTCGGGGATTACCTGTGGAGCTACTGGATGTCAACACAGGTAAGCGTTTAACCACCGGCAGTATTAACTTTATTGCGCCGCAAGTGAGTACAGCTGCCCAATCTATTTTAGTGAAAGCTCGATTTGCTAATTCAAATGGCAAATTGCGGGATGGGCAATATGTTCGCGCTCGGATTATCTGGAGCCAGCAACCGGGGATTTTGATTCCGATTCAAGTGGTGAATCGCATTGGTGGACAGAGTTTTGTCTATTTGGTGGAAGAAGACAAGTCAAAGAAAAAGGTGGTGGAAAAAGATAAATCCAAGGAAAAGCCGCAATTCGTTGTGCATCAAAAACCTGTGAAGTTGGGTGAGGTGCAAAACGATCGCTATCCGATTTTAGAGGGAATTAAACCAGGCGATCGCCTAGCGGTATCTAACATTCTCAAACTGCGTGATGGCGTACCCGTTCAACCACAACCTTAGAAGTTAATACCAATAGGATAATCATCATGTCGATCGCAGACACCTTTATTAAGCGACCTGTCTTATCAACGGTTTGCACCCTGCTGATCTTACTAGTCGGTGGCATCTGTATTCCCTTGCTGCCGATTAACAACTTACCGGAAATTGCGCCGATTCAGGTGCAAACTAGCAGCACCTATATTGGCGCAGATGCCCAAACTGTTGAAGATACCGTATCAACCTTGGTTGAGCGGCAAGTAAACGGGGTTGAGGGGATGCAGTACATGACTTCAGCCAGTGGTAATGACGGCTCCAGCACGATTTCAACTCAGTTTGACCCAGCGAGTAACCGTAACATTGACCAAGTTAACGTCCAGAATCGAGCCGCGATCGCCGAACCGACCTTACCTGAGTCTGTGCGGCAAACTGGATTGACCACTTTAGCACGTTCTAACAGCATTCTGCTAGTTTATGGCTTCTATGCTGAAAATAGCGAGTACGACAACATCTTTTTGAGTAACTATGTTGACCTGTACATCACCGATGCCATCAAGCGCGTCCCTGGTGTGGGAGATACCAGACTGGTTGGGGAACGCCAATATGCAATGCGGCTGTGGCTTGACCCCAACGCTTTAGCCAGTCGGGGCTTGACGGCAACGGATGTCAGCAGTGCGCTAACTTCTCAGAATGTTCAGGTGGGAGCAGGGTCAATCGGTCAAGCGCCCACCAAGGCAAATCAGAACTCGAATTTCCCGCTACGCATCAATAGTAGATTAAAAGATGTCAAGGAATTCGAGAACCTGGTGATTAAAGCCCAAACCGACGGGACCCTGGTTAAACTCAAGGATGTGGGACGAGCCGAGTTAGGAGCGCAGGACTATACAACTTCGGCACTAGTACAAGGCAAAGCGGGCGCTGCCATGTTGATCTATCAACTTCCGGGCAGCAATGCGCTGGATACTGCCAAAGCCGTGGAAGCCCAAATTGCAGAGTTAGAAAAAAACTTTCCGCCCGGTTTGAAAGCCGTCATTTGCTACGACACCACCAAGTTTGTGGAAGTCTCAATTGAAGAAGTGGTGAAAACGCTGATGGAAGCCATCGCCCTAGTGGTGCTGGTGATTTTCATCTTTTTGCAAGATTGGCGGGCGACGATCATTCCGGCGATCGCTGTTCCTGTATCCTTGATTGGTGCATTGGGGTTTGCCTATGTCCTGGGCTTCTCGCTCAACACGTTGACTATGTTTGGATTGGTACTGGCAACTGGTCTGGTGGTAGACGATGCGATCATCGTCGTCGAGGGGATTGCTGCCAAGATGGAACAAGGCTTAGACCGACGGCAAGCTGCTTTTGAGGCGATGGAGGAGCTTTCCGGCGCAGTCATTGCCACCTCCTTGGTATTGATGGCAGTATTTATCCCGGTGTCCTTTTTTCCGGGCGCGACCGGTATTATGTATCGGCAGTTCGCACTAATCATTATCTTCTCCATCGGCATTTCTTTATTCAATGCCCTGAGTTTCACCCCCAGTATGTCGGGACTCTTCCTGCATCATACCGAGGGTGAAGGGCGAGGTCCACTGGGCTGGTTCTTTCGTCAGTTTAACCGGGGCTTTAGCTGGGTACTGGAGCAATACGAGCGTCTGACCAAGTTCCTGATCGGCGTCCGCATGTTCGTAGTGGGGCTATTTATCCTCGGACTTGCGGCAACGGTGTTTATCTATATGTCCGTCCCCAGTGGATTTGTGCCAGATGAGGATCAAGGTATTATCGTCGGTCTGATTCAGGCTCCCGATGGTGTCTCCCTCGCCTCTACCGAAAAACTGACGCAGACTGTCTATCAAACCCTGCAAAAAGAAGTGCCGGAGATGGCAGCATCTCTGGTCATTGGCGGCTTTGGTCTAAACGGCAATGGACCGAATCAGGGGACGTTTTTCTTTAACCTGAAAGAGTGGAAAGAGCGCAAGGGTGACAAACATACAGTTAAGGCGATCGTGCAACGGCTGAATGGCATCTTCGCCCAAAATCAGGATGCGATGATCTTCACCTCCAACCTACCTGCCGTCTCTGGCTATGGCGTGACGGGCGGCTTTGAATTTCAGCTTCAAGACCGCACCAACGGACAGCTGAGTATCGATCAATTTTTAGCGATCGCGCAACAGTTGATTGCAAAAGCCAATAAGAATCCTGCATTGCTTAAAGTGTTCACTCAATTCACCTCCAGCACACCCCAGTACGAGATTAACATTGACCGCGATCGCTTAGAAGCCCTCGATGTCGATTTTAGTCAGGCAATGAATACTCTGGGCGCTTACATGGGTGGGCAGTATGTCAACGATTTTACCTTCTCCCAGCGCAGCTACCGCGTATATATCCAAGCAGATGAACAGTTTCGGAACTCTCCAGACAATATTGGTCAAATTAATGTCCGTTCCAGAGGTGGTAATCTGGTGCTACTGAATGAAGTCGCCAAAGTGACTCCGATTACAGGGCCGCAAACCATCAGCCACTTCAACTTATTCCGCTCGATCAAGATTCAAGGCAATGCTGCTCCAGGTTACAGTTCTGGGCAAGCAATTGCGGCGATGCAGCAGACGTTTAAGGAAATTGACCAGCCCGGTTTGGGTTACGACTGGACAGGGATTTCCAGAGAAGAAGCCAAGTCTGGCGGACAAACGATTCTGCTCTTTGGTCTTGGTATCGTGGCTGTGTTTTTAATCTTGGCAGCGCAGTACGAAAATTACATCGACCCAATCATCATCCTACTGACCGTACCGTTTGCGATTTTAGGCGCGTTGTTATTCGTCTCAGTGCGCGGGTTGGTCAACGATTTATATTGTCAGGTGGCACTGGTGATGTTGATTGGTTTGGCGAGTAAGAACGCAATTTTGATTGTAGAATTTGCCAATCAATCGCGGGAGAAAGGAATGACCATCGCTCAGGCTGCACTCCATGCAGTTGAACAACGGTTCCGCCCGATTTTAATGACCACAATTGCCTCCCTATGTGGGTTCCTTCCCCTAGTACTGTCATCCGGCGCGGGTGCAGCCAGCCGGACGTCGCTCGGTACGGCGGTGTTTGGCGGCTTATTGGTCTCCGTCATTTTCAGCCTGCTCTTAGTGCCTGTCCTTTATGTGGTGGTCAAAAATCTCACAGACTTTGCTTCTAAAGGTAAACCTCCCAAGCCACCCCAATCGCCTGAACCTACTCCTGCTGGGGAATTAGCCTCTTTGAATGGAAACAGTCAAGGAACAGTCGTCAAGTTTCAGGGAGATGCCCCTGCTTAACTGCTTGAGAGCGGCACACCACACGCTACAAATGAAACAAACAAGTCAAATCCTTTTTCCTTCTAGTTTGTTTCTTGAAAGCGATTAGGATGCGTTCTCCGAAGGAGTTGCCGCAGGCATCGCTCTCAAGCTTGACTTCCAATACCATTTCTATACAACTACTGCCCGTGCTTTAGAAGACATTAGCCTCAGTAAAATTATTCATTCAGACGATGCTATGAAACTTAAAATTCCTTCTTGGGTCGGTATCACTATCGGGCTGTTGAGTATGGGAATGATGCCAGCTCTCGGTGCTGAACAAATAAAATTTTCTTACAGTATTTTAGAATTTTCTCTTCCTGTTACTGATTTAAAGACTTATGCTCAGGAAGGTAAAATTAGCAGTCAACTAGCATCATATACAAAGCGCCTCAAACCAGAGGATGTTGCTCAACTGCGTCAGGTTTTGACTGAAAAACAAAAATTAAGTCCCGTAGCAGTCTCTCAATTTCTTTATTCAGAAATTGGAGAATCTATGTTAAAGTCTGCGGGTGAATTGATTCAAACAGATTCAGGACAAAACGGTTTTTATGCAATTCGTGCAGCGTTGATTTTAGCTGCGGTCGATCCAGGGGGATTAACACTACTGAATACGATGCGCTACTTCCCTTCACAGAATATTCGGATTAACACTGAAAATCTTTTGGCACTGATGAATAAACTCTCCACTCTGAAAAAGGAGACAAATCAAGCTCTCTCTGTAATTGATCAACAGTCTACTACAGAAGCATCGACTGAACCACCTGTAGATATCTCAAAATTACCGGAACTATACAACAAGTCAGGATCGTTTTCTTGGCAGAAAAAAGCGATCGCTTTTGTGGATACTAATCGTAAATCTCTGACTGGAAGTATTAAAACTAGAGTCATTCAGACAGATATCTATTTACCTGAAAGTCAATCATCCGCACCAGTTGTAGTCATTTCTCATGGACTAGGTTCCGATCGCGATAGCTTTGCTTACCTAGCAGAAAATTTAGCATCCTATGGATTTGCAGTTATTGTTCCTCAGCATCCTGGTAGTGATTCTCTCCAAATGGAAGCACTACTCACAGGGAAAAGCCAACAAGTATTTGCAGACACAGATTTGATTGACCGACCTTTAGACGTAACTTTTATACTCGATCAATTAGAACAGCGTTCAACATCTGATCCCTGGCTACAAGGAAAAATCAACGTTCAACAAGTCGGTGTGATTGGACAATCTTTCGGTGGTTACACAGCCTTAGTCTTAGCTGGCGCACGCATCAATATTAATCAGTTGCACAAAGATTGTAAATCTGAATCTGATCCGGTCAATGTTTCGTTGTTGTTGCAGTGTCGTGCTTTAGCACTGGGAAAAAATTCTCCTGATTATGAACAGATACAACAAAACTTAAGCAACCTAGATTTACGCGATCGCCGAGTCAAAGCTGTGATTGCTCTCAATCCAGTCACGAGTAGTCTTCTTGGGCAAGCAGGTCTGAGCCGAATCGAAATTCCCGTAGTCATTGCTGGTGGAGCATCAGACACGTTTACTCCCGTCTTGTTGGAACAAATACAAGCATTTTCCTGGTTGACTACCAAAGAAAAGTATTTGGGTATTGGTGACAAAGGAACTCATACTGATTTGATTGCTGGTGTGAGTAGCGTAGTTTTACCATCTTCTAATCGTTTATCTGCTTTCTCTGGACGTGACCCAGAATTGGGACGCACTCATGTTCAGGCTTTTAGTACAGCTTTCATGAAAGTATATCTTGCTCACCAGACTCAATATCGTCCTTTTCTAAGTACATCTTATGTGAAGAACTCAAATCGGGATGAACCAGTCAAGGTCTATTTCGTCAGGTCGCTACCACCAGGATTTCCCCAGAGATTAGTTCGTAAGAATTAAATAATTAAACCTTATCTAAGTTGAGAACTGTAGTTTTCGCCCTCACCCTAAATCCCTCTCCCAAGAAGGGTTAGCACGTCTCAAACCCTATTGATAGGTGGATTTGAGCAGAGTGTTGAGTTTGGGAGAGCAGCTGCCAAAACAGAAACCATATATTGATCATTCATCGCGGCTCGCCGAGACTTTTGGCGAATAAACTTAGTCGAACGTTAACCATTTATTAACCTACTTATGATTTCTTGTGTCCATTATTACCAAAATGCTTCATGATATTTTGCCAGGTCAACCTTTTCCAATTGGCGCTACATTTACCCCTAATGGTGTCAATTTTTCGGTATTTTCTAAAAGCTGCACTGGACTGGAATTATTGCTCTTTGATGAGCCGAATTCACCCCAACCCAGCCGTGTAATTCAGCTACACAAAAAGCATAACAAAACCTTCTACTATTGGCATATCTTGGTATCAGATATTGCTCCTGGGCAGGTTTATGCTTATCGGGCGGATGGATTTTATGTGCCAGATCAAGGACTAAGGTTTGATAGCAGTAAGGTATTACTTGATCCCTATGCGCGAGCAGTAGTAGGTTGGGATAATTATAGTCGTGAAGCTGCTAGCTGTTTTGGTAAGGATAATTGCGCCCAAGCGCTACGGGCGGTGGTAGCACCAGATCCCAAAACCTACGACTGGGAGGGGGATCTTCCCCTACGGATTCCTTATGCAACAACAGTCATTTATGAACTGCACGTAGATGGTTTTACTCGTCATCCATCTTCTGGTGTGTCTCCCGAAAAACGCGGTAAGTATGCAGGACTCATTGAGAAAATTCCTTATTTGCAGGAATTAGGAATAACCGCAGTTGAATTGCTACCAATTCATCAGTTTGATCCTAATGATGCACCTCCTAGTCACAAGAACTACTGGGGCTACAGTACGATCAGCTTCTTTGCACCCCACAGCTATTACAGTTCCCGTAGCGATCGCCTAGATCCCATAAATGAATTTCGTGATTTGGTCAAAGCCCTTCACCGCGCCAGGATTGAGGTGATTCTAGATGTTGTTTTTAATCACACGGCAGAAGGTAGTCAGGATGGTCCAACATTGTCATTTAAGGGATTAGACAACCAAGCTTACTACCTTCTAGAACCATACCAAGCTGAATATAGTAATTACAGTGGTTGCGGTAATACTTTGAAAGCGAATCATCCGATGGTTACACGGATGATTTTAGATAGTTTATACTACTGGGTAACCGAAATGCACGTAGACGGTTTCCGTTTTGATTTAGCATCTGTCTTATCTCGGAGCAAATTAGGTCAGCCTTTTGCTGATTCACCTGTTCTCTGGGCGATAGAAACAGACCCAGTTTTGGCCGGAACAAAGGTAATTGCTGAAGCCTGGGATGGGTCTGGACTATATCAGGTAGGAAAGTTTGTCGAACACAGTGATCGCTTTGCGGAATGGAATGGCCCCTACCGCGACGATGTGCGCCGTTTTGTGAAAAGCGATCGCGGTATAGTCAGCCGATTAGCTGCTCGCGTTATGGGTAGCCCAGATATCTACTCACGACCAGACTACGAACCGAATCATAGTATTAACTATATTACCTGTCACGATGGTTTCACCTTAAATGATTTAGTTTCTTACAATTACAAGTACAACGAAGCCAATGGGGAAAATAACAGTGACGGCACAAAGGACAACAATAGTTGGAATTGTGGCGTAGAGGGGGTTACGGACGATGCAGAAATCGAAATACTGCGCTTGCGACAAATCAAAAACTTCTTCACCATCCTTTTATGTTCCCAAGGAACGCCGATGTTCCTCATGGGAGATGAAATTAGGCGATCGCAAAAGGGGAATAACAATGGTTATTGCCAAGACAATGAACTGAGTTGGTTTGACTGGAGCAGTATCGAAAAACACCAGGATTTATTGCGATTTGTCCGAGGACTAATTCAGTTTATCCAATCCTTAAAAATCTTTCGGCAAAAAAAACTTCTCAGTGTTACCGATGGCTCTCATCGGCCAAACATCGTTTGGTATGGGACCAAACTAGAGCAACCTGATTGGGGGAATGATTCTCGTAGTCTGGCATTCACGCTGCGTCACCCAAAATCTAATGAGCATCTATATATTATCCTCAATGCTTATTGGCAGCCGTTGACATTTGAACTACCACTTTTGGATAGTGGAGAAGGCTGGCACCGAATTGTAGATACTGCTTTGCCATCTCCTCAAGATTTCTCCGATTTGAAAACTGCGCCGTTAATTGCATCTCTTGAATATCTTGCTGGGGGGCGGTCAGTGGTGGTGCTGATGGCACGTTAGCCTACCACCCCCGTTTTCTAAACGGGCATTTCCTGATAGCAGTAACTACAGCGCCAGTAAAGTTTTCCCAAACGCACATGACGGAGTAAAATGTCTTGCTTCCCATCGCCTGGGCAACCCTTCCAGGGGTCATTTTATCTGATGACTTTTGCCAAGGTAAAGGGTTATCCGCAACGATATCACGGGCTAACCACAACTCCCAAGTCATCAGAGGCATCAAATCACTCCAGCGCTCACATTGCTTAGGGGTACTCAGCTTTGGTACAGTCCAATGTAGGCGTTGCTTTAAAAAACGATACCAGTGGTCAATTGTAAAGCGACGCAAGTAAAGTCGCCAAACTTCTTCTAAGGGAGGCATTTCTTCTCCTACCCAAGCTAACCACAAAGGTTTCGATACTCGTTGATTACCTTGTTCATCGAGACGTTCAACTCTTAAAAGTGACATCGGACGTGTCACCGCTTTACGGAAATGCAGATTTTTCCACAGACTAACCCGTACTCGTTTTAGTTTCGGATCATCTACCTCGAAGACAGATGCTGCTTCACCCCATGTTGTTGGTTCATTCAACTTGAATTTATCATCATGTTTTCTGGGACAGCCAATGCCTGTATAAGCTCCTGGTTCGCCCCATAAACACAAATTTGAACGCAACCGGACTAGAATAGAACTTACGCATTGACAGGAGACCAACTATGTGTATTCAAGCCCAGCTTTTCT
>NZ_JABXKJ010000134.1 GCF_017115085.1 Nostoc sp. NMS7
CTTGTCCTTTCCACTCTGGGGTCTTTTATTTGTGTGAAGTATTCCTGAAACTTAGCAGGGTTAGCGCGTCTCAAACCCTATTGACAAGCAGACCTGGTTGATTAGTCATTAAGTTGGAAACAAAGTAGTACTATCCGAGCTAGGTCAATACTTTTGCAGTTTCTAGGATTGAAGGTTGGGTAATAATACTTAAAATACGTTGTACACTTGTTAACATCTATTTTTAATTTCTGGGTCAATTTCTGCAAAAGTATAGTAATCCACCTAGCTACAACCTTTAGAGTTATGCCTTAGAACGAGAATCATCTTTTCGCCGCAGTATTCGCCAAAAGTCACGCCGCGCGGCTATGAATGATCAGTACATGGTTTCTGTATTGGCAGCGGCTCTCTCAAACTCCTCCCCTGTGCTAGAATCCACCTGTCAATAGGGTTTGAGATGCGCTAACCCTGGGAATAATATCCCCCATCGACTCAACCAGACACGCGCTTTCTTCCTCCTAGTGCCGAATCGCATTTGGGTGAAAGTTTCTAATCGTAGCGGCATTCCCATCACCGAAGAAGACTTACAGCATCCCGGTGGTTTCTGGTACTGGGTTTGGCGGCACAATGTACCAGTTACAATTGTCGAAGGTGTCAAGAAAGCGGGGGCGTTATTGACTCCTGGCTATGCTGCGATCGCTATCCCCGGTGTCAACGCTGGATACCGCACACCCCAAGATGAGTACGGTAATGCCATCGGTAAACCAAATCTCATCCCAGACCTGAAACATTTCGCAACAGAGGGAAGACAGGTCAACATTTGCTTTGACAGTGATACTAAACCAGAGACAGTTCAACGGGTGAGAACCGCTATCAGTCGCATGGGACGGCTGCTGGTAAATGAGGGTTGTTCGCTACGGGTGATTGATTTACCCTTTGGTGAAGAAAAAGGTGTTGATGATTTTATCGTTGCCAAAGGAAAAGAAGCTTTTGACGCACTGTACAACACTGCCGTTGCCTTGGAGTTGTGGGAGATTAAGCTGTTTACTCTGCTGACTTATCCTCCAGCGATGTCTGCGACGGGCTACGCCTACGCACTTAATCAACGATTCCTCGGACAGCTTCTCGTCCCCGAAGGTGAAAAACTGATTATCCTCAAAGCTCCCAAAGGCTCTGGTAAAACCCAATGGTTGTCTACTGAGGTGGCGAAGGCGCATGATCAGGGGCGTAGAGTATTAATTATCACCCATCGGATTCAACTTGGTGAGGCATTATGCGATCGCTTTGGTGTTAACTATGTTACCGAAGTCCGCACGAATGAAACAGGCACATTGTTGGGATACGGGGTGTGCGTTGATTCATTGCATCAAGAAAGTCAGGCGCGATTCAATCCTAATGATTGGTCAAATGATGTCATTATTATTGCGGAATCGAAATTTCCGACTTAGATTGGGAAAAGACTCCAGCCATTGTCAAAGAACTGGTGGAGAAAATGGGGCAGCACATCAAGCAATCGGAAAAAGAGTTAACTGACTTAAAAGCCGAGCAGCAAGAGCTTTTAGAAAAAATTAATCGCACCTCAAAGAATTCATCATCTCCGCCCTCATTAGATCGACTCAATGCCGACAAGCGTCAAGAAAAGAAGAAGAGTGGTAAAAAGCGAGGGGGACAACCAGGGCATAAAGGTCATAGTCGGTTTCTATACGATGTGTCCGAATGTGAAAGCGTTTTAGATCACCACCCACAAACCTGTAAATGTTGTGGAGAAAAATTAAACGGAGAAGATGCTTTCCCCTATCGTCACCAGATAGTAGAAATTCCCCCTATCAATCCAATAATCGTAGAACATCGCCTACACCAACTGATGTGTAAAGAATGTGGCACTTTAACTCGTGCAACATTGCCTATGGAGGTAGACCCACGTGGCTATGGGGTCAGAGTTGTGGCAATAGTGGGGGTATTGAGTGGACTGTATCGCCACAGTCAGAGGATGGTGCAAAGTGCCATGCAAGATTTATTTGGAATTTCTATGTCCCTTTTAGTTCAAGAAATTCGCAACTCCCTAAAATCCTCTCTACAAGAGGCTGCCGATTGTGAGATTGGTTCGGCAGAAAAGACGCCATTGGCAAAAACTGTTCGCAGTTGCCGCCAAATTTTAAAAGTTGAACCAGCTTTATGGTTATTTGTAACTGTTGAGGGTGTGGAACCAACAAATAATGCTGCTGAGAGAGCTATACGTCCTGCGGTGATATGGCGACGTACCAGTTTTGGCTCTCAAACTCAAGCGGGTAGTATTTTTGTTGCTCGAATGTTAACTGTTGTGACTTCCCTAAAGTCTCAACGTAAAAATGTCTTGGATTTTATGACTCACGCAGTGGGTGCAGCACGTGATGGTAATCCTCCTCCCTCTTTACTGCCTGAAGTCAATACTTCTCAGGAACAAGTCATAAATGTTGCTTAATCGCCATTGCTCATATCCGCTGATTTACCTTGATTGAATCTGGTGGAGTTTCTCTGCTTTTTCCTCACAACTCCTTCACTTGCTGAAATGCATTGTGTTTTAATCCGCGATCGCCCCGTGGTCGATTACCGCAAAAAAGTTCCGAAGTAGCGGTAATTCATGAATTACCGCTACGACAAATCAGCTTTTTGAGAGAATTTTGCGTAAGTCCTAACGGCGTAAAATTTCATCAGTTGTTACTCTTGGCGATGTCTCTCAACAATAAATAAAATCTCCCCCAAGCGCTAGATGCGCCCGTCAGCCCGTTATAATACCACAAAACTTGTTGCAAGAAGTCTATTTATTTTTTGAATAAAAAGTATTGCTATAAAAATTAAAATCTGTAATATTAAGAAATGAAATCCAAAAATCCTCAAATTCAAGAAATACAATTTTGAAATTTCTGGAAAGGATTACCATATGTTAAAATGATGAGTTTGAAAATTTATTCTCCTCACACCATTACATCCCTACAGCCATTTTTAGGCTATAAATTATGTGTTTGTCTAAATTAAGTTGAGCCTTGTTTTTGAAAAATATCCCCGGTTTAATTCGTCAAAATATCAACTTCTACGAAAGGTAAATAGTCCTTATGAGTATTGGCCAATTACTTTATTGCTGCTTGATAAATTGAGAAAATTCAAGAGTGGGGTGAGGATTGATTTCAATATTGGCAAGTTAGTGCAATTGGGAGGTGATTAAAAATCATCATCAAATGCAATTGGTAATTGTCAGAATAATTAGTATAATTTTTTGACAAATGGTAAAAACCCCTGGATTTATCCACATAACCAATCCAAAATCCAAAATTGTCTGACCTGGAGAAATAGAACTTGTTAGGAACAACTTTAGCATCTAAACAGCTTGCTCAAATCATCTATGGCTACTGGCAAAGTCAGTGCCTATATGTGGCAACAGACTTAGGTATACCTAATCTCTTACAGTCAGGACCAATGACTGTAGAAACCATCGCCAAAGAGACTTCTACAAAAGTAGAAACTCTTTATGTTGTTCTCCGTGCCCTAGCTCATTTAGGTGTGTTTTTAGAGAAACCCGGACGTGTATTTGCAGCCACAGAACTCTCAAATCTGCTGATTACAAATGCAGAGCCTTCTGTTGGACATTTCCTCATGCATATTACAGAACCTTCTATGTGGGATGCTTGGAGAGAATTAGGGAATTCGTTGAAAACCGGAGAAGTTGCTTTTGAAAGAGCAAATGGCAAGAAATTCTATGAATTTTTCATGACGGAAAATCCTGAGTATAGGAATCTTTTCAACAATTCCATGACTTTTTTAACGAATCAAGCAGTTGATTCCCTGTTTGAAGTTTATGACTTTGGTCAATTTGGTACAGTTATGGATGTTGGAGGCAATCAAGGCGCACTGATTGCCCATATTGTGAAAAAATTTGGCTGTAAAGGTATGTTGTTTGATCTACCCCATGAGGTCAAGACAGCGCCAGCTTTCCTAGCACAGCAGGGACTCGATGAAGATGCTGTGCAAGTTATTGGTGGTAATGCTTTGGAGGAAATACCAAGAGGTGCGGATGCGATTGTAATGAAGTATTTCCTCTCAGTATTTAGTTCTGAAGACACCATCAAGGTATTAACTCGGTGTAGAGAGGCTCTGCCAAAACAAGGTAAGATAATACTCCTACAAACACTCGTTTCACCCCGTGGTGCGCCAGTAGAATATCCAGATGGAACTATCCCTGCGCTGGCTGCAGTTCAGATGATGATCACAAATCCCGGAGGTTACTGGCGCACAGAACAAGAGTATAAGGATTTATTTAAAACTAGTGGTTTTCAATTAGAAAAAGTCATTTACACAGGAACAAGTCTGACGGTGCTGGAATTTAGAGTCAATGAAGAGGTATAATTTCTAGCTATTTACTGCTAATACATTAGGCAACTTCCTTGTAAAAAATTAATGCTCAAGGCTAAACTGAGATTCTCATCCGAACAGTTATTAGCAAGACCAACTACAATAGCACTTGCTTCATTAGTAGTCAGCTTAGTAGCTCTATCTTTCTCTCCAATTCTCATCCGCTTGAGTGAAGGCGAACTAGGCCCAAACGCCACAATCTTTAATCGTTTTTGGATTTCTACTATCGCCTTTATACTGTGGAATGGATTTACCACATCGCGTCAGCAGTTGTCTGATAATCAACCCGAAAAACCGCAACCTTACACAATTCGGCAACTCTTGCTATTGTTAGGGGTAGGATTTGTGATGTTTGCAACTCTTGCTCTGTGGGCTTGGTCTTTAGCTCACACCACCGTTGCTAATTCCACGCTCATGCACAATTTAGCGCCACCGTTCACTGTGTTAGGGGGGTGGCTATTCTGGGGAAAGCGCTTTGACAATAGATTTTTAATTGGTATGTTGGTAGCGATCGCCGGAGCTTACGTGCTAGTCTACCATGACTTTTCATCCGCTACTGACAAACTTCAAGGAGATATAGCAGCATTACTATCAGCCAGTTTTCTGGGTTTATACCCACTCCTAGTTGAACAACTACGAACTCAATTGAGTCCGATAACTATCATAACTTGGTGTTCTGCAATTGGCACCGTCTTACTTTTACCTATAGTTCTTCTGACTGAAAATCAGCTTTTTCCCTCTTCTGTACAGGAGTGGGTTTACGTCACTTCCCTAGCATTAATATGTCAAATACTAGGGCTAGGACTTTATGCTTATTCCCTTAAGAGTTTATCTTCAGGATTTGTCTCTTTATGCGATCTGTTCGTTCCCATCCTTAGTACCCAGGAAGCTTGGTTTATCTTTTCAGAAAGACCGAGTTGGGTTACATTTGTCAGTTTTATTGTGATTCTGTTAGGGGTATATGTAACTTCAACTGGTCAATCTGCTATTAAAGGAGAAGTTGAATCAGCGAACCAAGTAGCCATCAAGACCGGCGTACACCAGGAGACATGAAAAGGAACTATGGCCTAGGGGGAATGGCACGAAGATAAGCAGGGCTGTTTCATTCGCTAGTGTTGGACATTTGTCAAGAGAATAATCTCACGCAAAGACGAAAAGAAAAATTATGTATTTTGGGCTGAAGATGCAAAAACTTTTCACTAAAATTATGCGTTATGCGCTTGCCGTGAATTTTAATCTCTTTCACCCTGGCAATATATGTTTTAGGGAACGAAACAACCCTGCGAAGATAAGGGGAATAATTGAGATAAGGAAGATGGGGAGATGGGGGAGGTAGGGGCTGACAGGTGTAGGTTTTTTACGTTGTGTCCCAAAAACCTTATTCCTTGGTTCATCAAGGATTTTAATTTTGTCTAACTACTTACTATGAAAAATCTGCCAATTTCTATTTCAGAAGATATAAGATTACGGTTTTTGCGGGATGATGAGAAAAGCTTTGTCAGTCAGGAAAAAGAACTACCTCTAGTCATTGAGCCAGTTGAGGAAAAATCCTTTGCGGTTCTCCAGCTATTACTCAGCAAAAATCGTGACTGGTTCAATCATCAGCTTGATACCTATGGAGCAATTTTGTTTAGGGGATTTGATATTGAGAATGCAGAGCAATTTCAAACAATTCTGGAGCTACACAATATCCAACTAGAGTCAGTTTACCACTTTGGTAGCGCTCATCGTCTACGAATCACTGATAAAGTCTTCACCTCTTCAGAGGCTCCACCGGATACGATTATTGCTCCTCACAATGAACTCAATATGGTGCCGATACGCCCCTACGTACTTGCTTTCTTTTGTCAAATAGAGCCGGATTTGTATGGCGAAACTCCCATCATAAATACCGAAAAGATATTTTCTCACCTATCTCCTAGTTTACAGCACAAAATTACCACCTCGCCGCAGCGATTTGTGCGTTATGTTCCCAACCATCTATTAGATTTAGTCTTTCAGGGACTATCGCCAGAAGATATTACGAAACTTCTCCAAGAACAAGGATTTGATTTTACTTGGGAAGATGATGGATCGCTGTATTTTGATTGTTCTTATATTACTTTATTCAGTCACCCTAGAACAAATAAACTCTGCTTTTGTCTTAGCATTGTTGATGCTTTAATTAGTAGACAATGGTATCGCCACATTAGCCAACGGTATTCATTTTGGCAAAGGCTTTATTACAACTGGCTACCAGCGAAATTGTACAAAGGTTTTCAGCAAAAATTAACAACAGCCGCAACTGTTGTAGATAGTTCGCAAAAAAAAACTAGTAGCCTGAATACATACTTTTTGAGTACCGATGGTCAATCTACTACACTCACAGAAGCAGAAGCGAAAGAATTGGGAGAAGCTGAATGGAAAAATGCAGTCATATTTCAATGGAAACAAGGCGATATACTCCTCATCGATAACCTACAAGTTGCTCATAGTAGACTGAATACTAAACTTAAGCGAAAAATTCTGACTGCTTTCGGGAATATGTGTAACATTCGTGATATGAAACCAGCTTGATTAAAAGGTATTAAATAATTTATCTAGATTGTAAATAACATAGGAATAAGTAATTACATATGTCAACATCAGAATTTAAACAAGATTGGGAAAAAAAATTATCAGGGGAATTACCTTTACTCGAATTACCCACTAGATTACCTCGCGCTTCTATAAAAAATTACAATGGCGCTGCTTATAGATTTGTCATCAATAATCAATTGACTAGGTTACTAAAAGAACTAGCCTATAGTGAAAGCGTCAGCTTTGACAATCTTCTTTTGGCTGCATTTAAAGTTCTGCTTTATCGTTATACAAATGAACCAGATATTCTGGTTGGGTTGCTGCTAAATCAGCCAGATATAAATGCTAACGTAGTTGTTTCACGAGACTTGATATCGGCAAATATTTCATTTAATAAGTTTCTGCACCAAGTAAGTTATTCCGTAGCAGAAGTTAGGAAGTATCAGGATTATCCGTTGGCTTTATTAGTAAATAAATTACAATCAAAATCTAACTCAAATCATTCACCTATTTGTCAAGCTTCATTTACATTATTGAATGTAAATCTACAGAACAATTCAACTTTATTAGAGACAATAGCTAAGACACAGCAGACAAATTCCGCTCAACTAGAACTAGAAGACTGGGAACTGTGGGAGGAAAAACTAGAATTTTATTTAAGCTTGAAAGTCGTCGATCTTTCTGAATCATTACTCGGTTACTTTAAATACAACAGCAATCTGTTAGATGTAGCGACAGTTGCTCAAATGAGCGCACATTTTCAGAATTTATTGGAAAGTATTGTATCAAATCCAGAACAGCCAGTAGCTCAGTTAGCAATTTTGAGTGAGAGTGAACGAGAGAAAACACTTTTTGAGTGGAATGCTACTGACAGCGATTATGATTCTAGGATTTGTCTCCACCAATTAATTGAAGCACAGGTAGAGCGATCGCCAGATGCAATTGCCGTCTCTTTTGCAGAGGAAAATCTTACATATTATACATTAAATCAGCGTGCAAATCAACTAGCACACTACTTACAAACACTAGGAGTAAAACCAGAGATATTAGTGGGTATCTGCGTTGAGCGTTCAGCAGAAATGCTAGTAGGATTGTTGGGTATCCTGAAAGCTGGTGCAGCTTATCTACCCTTAGATCCCGATTATCCACAAGAACGCTTGGAATTAATATTATCTGATTCTCAAGTGCCGCTGCTACTAACTGATAGTCAAAAGTTATTTGCTGATGATGAACAAAGAAAAGTTATCTGTTTACGTAGCAACCAAGACAAGATTGCTACCTATAGCCAAGACAATCCTGCACCATGTGCCACCGCTGACAATCTAGCCTATGTTATCTATACCTCCGGCTCAACTGGTAAGCCTAAAGGAGTAGAAATTCCTCACGGTGCTGTGGTAAATTTCTTAAAATCCATGCGATACCAACCCGGAATTACAGTATCAGATGTACTTTTGGCAGTGACTACAATATCATTTGATATTGCTGCCTTGGAGTTATATCTACCGTTAATTACCGGCGCTCAGGTTGTCATAGCTCCTCGGAAGGTGGCTACTGATGGTACGCTACTTAAAAAGCTAATTGATACTGCTGGTGCTACAGTTATGCAAGCCACCCCAGCTAGTTGGCGGATGTTACTGGCGGCTGGATGGAGTGGATCTGTGCGATTGAAAATTCTTTGTGGTGGAGAAGGTTTAACCAGTGACTTAGCACAGAATTTATTACAAAAAGCTGCTGCTGTCTGGAATCTCTACGGCCCAACTGAAACCACTATTTGGTCAACTGTTTGTAAAGTAGAACCTGATAAATTATCTCATGCCATAGTTCCCATTGGTCGTCCCATTGCCAATACACAAACTTACATATTAGATACTCATCTCCAGCCGGTTCCCGTGGGAGTTCTGGGGGAATTGTACATAGGTGGTGTTGGCGTCGCACGCGGTTATCTCAACCGTCCTGAACTGACTGCGGAACGGTTTATTGACAATCCTTTTGTGCCCAGTTCTCGTTTTTACAAAACTGGCGATTTAGTTCGTTATCTAGATGATGGTAATATTGAGTACGTTAGTCGCATAGACCATCAAGTAAAAATTCGCGGTTTTCGGATCGAACTTGGAGAAATAGAAAACGCCCTATGTACACATCCACAAGTGCGGGAGGCTGTTGTCATTACCCGTTCTGACCGACAAGATGAAAAACAGATAGTAGCTTATATCACTGTTAGACAAGAAGTACCAACCCCAGACACATTGCGGGATTTTCTGTTACACAAGCTACCAGATTATATGGTGCCAATCGCTTTTGTGACATTAGATGTATTACCTTTAACTCCCAGTGGAAAAGTTAACCGTCGCGCTTTACCTAAGCCAACATTTTCTCACTTCACCCAGCGCCAAGAATTTATTGCACCGCGCAATGATACTGAATTGAAATTAGCAAAACTCTGGTCAGAGATTCTAAACATTCAACCAATAGGTGTTAAAGATAACTTCTTTCAAATTGGGGGAAATTCGGTTTCAGCAGTCTTTTTAATCGCTGCAATTGGAGAGCAGTTTGCTAAAGAATTACCCTTATCAGCACTTCTGACTAATTCTACCATTGAAGAGTTTGCAAACCTGATTGATAGCACAGATACTTTTGATAATTCCCCCCTAATTCCCATCCAACCAAAAGGTAACAAGCAACCGTTTTTCTGTGTACATCCTGCAGGAGGACATGTAATGTGCTACTTTAAATTAGCACATTATTTAGATACTGACCAACCATTTTATGGCTTGCAAGCACAAGGGTTTCATACAGCAGAAGAACTCTTAACGCGAGTCGAAGATATGGCAAGTTTGTATATTGAAGCAATTCGCAAGTTTCAGCCTCAAGGTACTTACGCTATCGGTGGTTGGTCATTTGGGGGAGTTGTAGCCTATGAAATGGCGCAGCAATTATACAAACAGGGACATGAAGTTTCTTTGTTAGCAATACTAGATTCTTATGTGCCAATTCTCTTAGATAAAAATAAGAAAATTGACTCTCCCTATTTGGTTGGTGTTCTTTCTAGATATTTTGGCGGAATGTTAGGTCAGGACAATCTGATCACCCTTGATGAAATCAAAAACTTGAGTGTTAACGAACAAATCAACTATATCCTTGATAAGGCAGTAGAAGTTAAGATATTACCGCCCTCAAATCAAAGTCAACAAAACCGACGTATTGTTGATGTTTTAGTGGGAACTCTCAAAGCAACTTATTCCTATAAACCAGAGCCGTATCCAGGAAAAGTTACTATATTTAGAAGTAGAGAAAAACATATCATGGCTCCCGATCCAACTCTTGTGTGGGTGGAATTATTCTCGATTATGGATGCGGAAGATATTAAAATTGTTGATGTTTCTGGTAATCACTATACCTGCATGTTAGAACCTCATCTACAAGTCCTAGCAGAAAGCTTAAAATCTAGTTTGAGAGCGTTATAAAGGGGGCATCCCATTGATTTTTGGCTCTTCGGTTACTTTTATGGAGATTGTTGAAATTTTTAATTTTTGCAATTGAAGTTGTAGACAATCTGGCTCTTCGGTTACTTTTTCAGAGATTTTTTGTACAAGTTTTGTCCAAATGTGTTTTTTCAACTCATTTTCTAATTATGATTCAGAATTTCAACTCTCACTCATAATTTGATTCAAAGGCTTAGTTTTTGATTAGCGCGAAACGCTAAATTTTCGTTAACTTTTTTCTAATTTATGGATTAAAATTTTTATCACATTATGATTCAAAGCATACCAACATCATCAACGGGTGTTAGGGTAAAGTTAGTAGCTCTATTCAAGACTATCGGTACTCTGACATTATTACTAATAGCCTTGCCGTTCAATGCTTTGATAGTATTGATATCTTTGTTGTGGGGCATTGTGCGTTCGCCAATACGGAAAAATGTCGTAGCTGCTCATCCTCAGACTATCTTGGTGAGTGGAGCCAAGATGACTAAAGCATTGCAACTTGCTCGCTCCTTCCATGCCGCAGGACACAGAGTTATTTTGATTGAAGGTCACAAATACTGGTTATCTGGTCATAGATTCTCAAAGGCTGTGAGTCGTTTTTATACAGTTCCGGCTCCGCAAGAAGATCCAGAAGGCTATATCCAGCTGCTAGTAGAAATCGTCAAGCAAGAAAAGGTTGACGTTTATGTACCTGTATGCAGTCCTGTAGCTAGTTACTACGACTCTTTAGCAAAGTCTGCATTATCAGAATACTGTGAAGTTTTCCACTTTGATCCAGATATAACCAAGATGTTGGATGATAAATTTGCCTTTACCGATCGGGCGCGATCGCTTGGTTTGTCTGTCCCCAAATCTTTTAAAATTACAGAGCCTCAACAAGTTATCAATTTCGATTTTAGTCAAGAAACCCGCAAATATATTCTTAAAAGTATTGATTACGACTCCGTTCGCCGCTTAAATTTAACTAAACTTCCCTGCGACACCCCAGAACAGACAGCAGCCTTTGTCAACAGTTTACCCATCAGTCCCGAAAACCCTTGGATTATGCAAGAGTTTATTCTTGGTAAGGAGTTATGCACACATAGTACAGTGCGCGATGGGGAATTAAGATTGCATTGCTGTTCAAATTCTTCTGCGTTTCAAATCAACTATGAAAACGTCGAAAATCCCCAAATTTGTGAATGGGTGCAACATTTTGTTAAGAGTTTGGCACTGACTGGACAAGTTTCTTTCGACTTTATTCAAGCTGAAAATGGTACAGTTTACGCCATTGAATGCAATCCCCGTACCCATTCGGCAATCACAATGTTCTACAATCATCCTGGTGTTGCAGATGCTTATCTTGGTAAAACTCCCCTAGCTGCACCTCTAGAACCCCTAGCAAATAGCAAGCCCACGTACTTTTTATATCACGAAATCTGGCGACTAACTGGTATCCGTTCCTGGAAACAATTGCAAACATCGGTTAATACCCTAGTGCGAGGCACTGATGCCATTTACAGTCTTGATGACCCTATACCATTTTTGACTTTGCATCATTGGCAAATTCCCTTACTTTTACTGAAGAATCTGCAACAACTCAAAGGATGGGTAAAAATAGACTTTAATATTGGCAAACTGGTGGAATTAGGTGGCGATTAAATAATTCGTAATTCGTAATGACACTCGTTCGCCTTTGGCGTCTCCCCTTCTCCCAAAGGGAGAGGCTAGCGCCAAGGGAGAAGACTCGCTAACGTAATTCGTAATTAAAGAATAATTGTATCCACTCAGTAAATTGGGGTAAGGAGAAAAAAGAAGAAGGAAGATTGTAC
>NZ_JABXKJ010000070.1 GCF_017115085.1 Nostoc sp. NMS7
CAGCGTATACTGAGAGAGCTTTTTTACCATCTCTCTGACTTTTCAAACAGCCTCTTAGCGAATGGAAAAAGTTTTTGCCAAAAAGCTAGGGCTTTTGCTCTATAAGGAGAACTAAGTTCTTAATTTTGGATAAAGTCGAGCTTAGTGGCTATTCATAAAATCATTTATGGAAATGCGATCGCCATACAGCCAATGTTCATACTAGCTAAAATAAATCTTAGAGTAGGCAATAAAAATTAATAAACATCAAAAATGTTTGAGAAAGAAGTCAATGTCAGAGATAGTTTTCACTCAAAACAGCCTGGGGGCGGCAGCGATCCGAATAGTTTTGATTGTAAAGAAACATGGTATCCCATCCATTACCTAGAGGACTTAGACAAATCAAAACCAACGCCTTTTACAGTGCTGGGAAGAAATATTGTAATTTGGTGGGATAGACTTGCCCAATCTTGGAGAAGCTTTGAAGACCAGTGTCCTCATCGTTTAGCACCGTTGTCTGAAGGCAGGATTAGTGACGATGGGCTTTTGGAATGTCCCTATCACGGTTGGGCTTTTGCTGGAGATGGAAATTGTCAAAGGATTCCTCAACAAGTCAAAGGTGGAACAGCAGAGATATCAAAACGAGCTTGCGTGGCATCATTACCAATTATTGAAAAGCAAGGACTACTGTTTGTATACGTTGGTGAATATGAAAATGCTGCCAAAACCGAAGTCCCAATAATTGAACCATTAGAAGAATCTCCTGAAGGATGGGTTGTAATTAATACATTTAGAGATGTACCTTATGATGCATTAACACTATTAGAAAATATACTAGACCCTAGCCACATATCGTTTACACATCATAAAACGGTAGGAAATAGGGCAAATGCAGCACCTTTGGAACTTGAAGTGATTGAATCTGGGAAACATGGATTCAAAGGGATTTGGAAACAAGGTTTGAAACCAGGGCAATCAGGAGATTTGTCTACAACCTTCGTCGCTCCAAGTTTAATGTGGCATGACATCAACTCCCAGCGTGGTAGAATTCTAACCGTTGTTTATGCTACACCCATACGTAAAGGAGAATGTCGTGTATTTGCACGTTTTCCTTTTAAGTTTCCTGATAAACTTCCAGGTTGGTTTATTAAGCTCAGACCGCGTTGGTATTACCACATTGGACAAAATGGTGTTTTAGAAGACGATCAAATTTTTCTCCACTATCAAGAAAGGTATCTTGAAGCTAAAGGAGGTAGCCCTAACTTTACTAAAGCCTTTTACCTTCCAACCAAAGCAGATAGTTTTGTATTTGAATTGCGTCAGTGGGTAAACCAATATAATGCTGAACCATTTGGCAAAGAGACTTTTTCTCCCCCATTGGCAAAGTCCGTGCTTCTGGAGAGGTATCATTCTCATACGGAAAAATGTGCCAGTTGTAGCTCGGCGCTTTCTATTATTGAGCGATTGAGATTTGGGAGTGGAGTTGCAACAGTATTTACTTTGGCTTGGACTCCAATGCTTTTTTTATTTTTTCAGACAACATCAGTTGTAGTAGTTGTGATTGAAACTCTAGCTCCCTTAATTTTTGCACTAGCATGGCTCGGACTAAGTAAGTTAGTTATTCAGTTTTATGATGGACGAACCTTACCTCCACGAAACCGACCCGAAAAAAACTGAAATCTAATAATACCAGAAATATATGAGTAAGCTCATCCTAATTACAGGCATAAGTAAAGGTCTAGGTTATGCGATGACCGAGGGTTTTATTCAACAGGGGCATACTGTTATTGGTTGCGCCCGTTCATCAGATGTTATTGATAAAATACGCCAAAAGTTTAGTGCTACCAACGATTTCACATCTGTAGATGTAGCAAATGAACAGCTTGTAAAAAAATGGGCACTAGACGTACTTCAAAAATATTCACCGCCAGATATAGTAATTAATAATGCGGCAATTACCAATTATCCAGCGCCTTTGTGGGAAATACCATCTGAAGAATTTTCGGATCTAATAGATATCAATATCAAAGGAGTAGCGAATATAATTCGCCATTTCGTACCAGCAATGGTAAAAAACAAACGGGGCATTATTGTCAACTTTAGTTCTGGCTGGGGACGTTCGACTTCACCCCAAGTTGCACCATACTGCGCTTCTAAGTGGGCAATAGAAGGATTAAACTCAAGTCGCAAGTGACAAGTCGCAAGTCGCAAGTAAGTTTTGTAACGGGGATTTAGACCCCGCCTAACATACTTGCGGTTTGATAGAAGCCGGGGAGTTTGAGAGTTCTTCACTTGCGACTTTGTTAACTCGTTCTTTGGCACAAGAATTGCCGAATGGTATGGCAGCTATACCCCTTAATCCAGGGATTATTCATACAGATATGCTCTCTATTAGTTTTGGAAAATATGCCCAGCATCCAGCGTGTCAGTATTAATCGTCTTTTTGTAGCCCTGGCTTTGGAGTACAAAGTTGTCTAGGTAGTTGTTGAATAACACGCATAAAAGGAGATGGATCATTCAACCCTTGTGACAAAATTAAGGAACCTTGAATAGCAATCACTGCATCTTCCCCTCGATATTTGGCGAGTTCTTCATCCATACCACTTTCGATTAAAACATTAGCAATCGCATTAATCCAGATACAGAATAAAGCATTAACTCTAGTGTGAAAGATATCACGGGCTGAACCCATTAATAAAATGGCAGACATACAGGGTTGGTGTCCTCCTTCATAAAGTTCGCTCAGGCGATCGCACATCCTCTGTAATCGTGTTAGCGCATCACCTTGGGAGGTAAGTGCTGTCAAGATGTTTTGGGCTAACCACTGTTGAAGAAAATCTAGCACTGTCTCAACCATTTCATCTTTACCGCCAGGAAAGTGATGATAAAGGCTGGCTTTCCCAAGCCCAGTAGCTTCAGAAATTTTAGATAGAGTTGCGCCATCATACCCGAATTGGCGAAACAGCCGTATGAGATATGGAATATATGTTTCTTTGGGCATTGTAAGAGTTGAGAAAAATAGATATTGACATTATACCGAACGAACGGTACAATAATTGTATACCGAACGAACGGTACAAAAATGAGACAGGAAGTGCCACTTAATTTCTGTGATTAAACTTGTTCGTTCTTACCTCATCTGAAGGATTAATCTATGATTCAGCTTTACGGTTACGAACTCTCTGGCAACAGCTATAAAGTAAAACTAATGTTGTCGCTATTAGGCTTAGATTACGAATGGGTAAAAGTTGATTTGCCTAGAGGAGCGCACAAACAGCCAGAATTTTTAGCACTCAATTCTTTTGGTCAAGTGCCAGTTTTGGTTGATGGAAATACTATATTGGCAGATGCTCAAGCAATTCTAGTTTATTTAGCTAGACAGTATGGCACAGAAGGGTGGTTGCCTTTGGAGCCAGAGCCGATGAGTCGTGTAATTCGCTGGTTATCTACAACTGCGGGAGAAGTTCGGCTTGGCCCTGAATCGGCACGTTTATATCACCTGTTTAAAGCTACTGACATCAATCTAGAACGAGTAAATCAAAAATCAGAGTTTATCCTCACACAACTTAATAATCATCTAGCAGAAGGTGAATGGCTAGAGTTGGGACATCCTACGATTGCCGATGTTGCTGTATTTCCATACATCGCCCTCGCCAACGATGGTAAGATTTCTCTCGAACCCTATGCTCATGTTCAAGCCTGGATTGAACGGCTCAAGCATCTCCCCGGTTTTATTGGAATGATTGGTATTGAAGAACCTGCTAGAGTTTAGGAGCGCACTATGCCACGCAAATTTGGAGAAATTGCTTTTACTCCTGAAGTTGAAGCCGCGCAGTCACAACGGGGATCACGGCAAACCTATGAACGCTACATTGCCAACGGGCCTGCCAATGATTCAATTACACTAGAAATTGCCGAATTTATTGCTCATTTGGATGGGTTTTATTTGGGAACAGTCAGTTCCAATGGCTATCCCTATATCCAGTTTCGTGGAGGAGCGCCCGGTTTCCTGAAAGTGTTGAATGAGAAAACCCTGGGATTCGCCGATTTTTCTGGGAATGTGCAGTACATTACCGTAGGCAACCTTGAAGGAGAAGCAAAAGCATTTCTGTTCCTGATGGATTACCGCCAACGCAGACGTATCAAAGTTTGGGGTAAGGCAGAATATGTTGAAGGAGATAGTGCTTTAATTGAGCGACTTCGCATCCCTGGCTATCCAGCAAAAGTTGAGCGAGCTATTCTATTTCATGTCGAAGCTTTGAGTGAGAATTGTTCTCAACACATACCTATCCGCTATTCTGCTACCGAGGTTGAAGCTATGATGGCTCCCCTTGTGGCTCGAATTGAAGAGTTAGAACAGAAATTCGTTGGGGAATAATGCAGATATGGTATTTGAACCAAGTAGTGCTAATGTACTACAAGACTGGTAATAAAAGCGTTGCTGAATCGAGGTATGAATTTTGGATATAGAAACGTAAAATTTTACGTCTCTACAAGGATTTTCACCACAAAGCACAATCGTTTTCATACCGCAATCAGCAACGCCATAATATAGTATTTTACTAAGCACCGGTTAGCCTAACTTTCTAATGCTTCACTCTGCTTTCAAGTGAGAAAGATAGTTCACGTAGACATGGATGCCTTTTACGCATCGGTAGAGCAGAGGGACAACCCTAGCTACCGAGGCAAACCGTTAGTCGTCGGTGGTAGCCCGAATCAGCGAGGCGTAGTTGCAGCCGCCAGTTATGAAGCGAGGAAGTTTGGCATTTATTCCGCGATGCCGTCAGTAACAGCTTTTGCAAAATGCCCTGGGCTTATCTTTGTCAGACCAAGATTCGACGTTTACCGAGAGATTTCTACTGCAATCCACGCTATCTTTAAACGCTACAGTGATTTAGTGGAAGGAGTTGCACTAGATGAAGCATATTTGGACGTTACAGAGAATAGGCAAAACATCCCCTACGCTTCTACGATCGCAAGACATATCAAAACTGCAATTTTCCAGGAAACTCAGTTGACGGCAACTGCGGGTGTGTCGATTAACAAGTTTCTTGCAAAAATGGCATCCGGTCAAAATAAGCCGAATGGACTAACGGTGATTTTACCAGAGCAAGCGATCGCCTTTGTAGAACAGCTAGCGATTGAGAAGTTCCACGGTATAGGAGAAGTTACGGCGGCTAAGATGCACTCACTGGGGATTCATAGTGGTGCAGATTTGAAGGGGCGAACTCTTTCTGAGTTAACACACTACTTTGGTAAAGCAGGTCAGTATTACTATAAAATTGCCAGGGCAGAAGATGACCGCTCAGTTGAGGCAAATCGGGTTCGTAAGTCAATTGGTGCAGAAACCTCATTTGCTAGAGACTTAAGCGATATCAGCCAGATGTTGCAAGAACTCGAACAAATTGCCCAATCTTTGAGAGCAACGGTTAGAGCAGCACGAAACACGAGGCCGCACATTAACGTTAAAAGTCAAGTTTTCTGACTATCACCAGCTAACCCGCAGTAAGACAATGCTTGCTCCCATTAGTGAACTCTCTACGATTTTTGAGATAGCCAAAACACTATTTTTATCAATTGAACTGGAGAATCGTAGTGTCAGATTGTTGGGGATTTCGTTGTCTAACCTTGATAACGCCAAACAAACCCAAGCGATTCAATTGCCATTATTTCAGAATGGGAACATCATATTTTAGGGTAGGTGTAGTCTGTTCAGACGCTGATAACTCGGTTATGGAGAGAGAGCGAATCAACTCCCGAATCACATCAGTTGCAGGTCTACCTGTCATTGCACAATATCCTTCAAGTTTTTCGCTTTCAACTGATGCGAGATTTATTGTGATTCGTTTGATAGCCCATTTTTTGTTCATAACTTGCAATATTTATCAAATTTAATGAATTATCTAGACTTGAAATGCCAAGTGCAATACTTAACAAATATATAGATGTTAACCACAGCATACTTGCCGTAAAACTATTATTAGCACATCCCTCCCCAGAGTATTTACTTGTATCCCAAAACTTCACTGATAAATCATTTATATGAACTTTAGAACATTTGAAAGGAGCTTGTATTTTTGGTAAATATTGTTAAGCAAAGCATAATTGGAGTGAGCCTTGCAAGAGGCGTATAATCAGCAAGTATTGCCAATTAAATTTAGTAAACCTTCTCTTCATACAATTGCATCTAATATTCATTTGCTCTTTACCCAAAGGTAAAGTTGACTAACTACTCTGGATATAGACTTTGATTCAAGCACTATATTTAACTCTATAACTTAACGAAACCTTAATGCCTCTAGAAAATTTTTTAGTAGCATTAAGGTTTAATGATTTTAAACAAGTGCTGTAAAGGATCTGAACTACTTATGAGCATAAATGCTCTAAATGACGTAGTAGATTTGACTGGAGTAAGGATAGTGCTGCTGATAATCGGAAAATAAGTTTTTTGTTAGTGATAGGTTGTGCGAATAATTTGGTTGTGTGAAACAGTTGTTATATTAAAGAACTTTTTAATTACGTAGCTTGCTGCTACCTTGTGGCTAGGATTACGAATTACGGATTAGTATAAGTGGGTGTGCCAGAGTTTTGCCTCTACAGACAATGTATGATTCTTGGGAACAGGGAGCAGAATAAAGCGTGATCAAAGCAGAAGTAGCGTCTTACGGATGTTGGCGATCGCCGATAACAACAGACTTAATTACTGCAAGTACAATTGGGTTGGGACAAATTGCCCTCTGTGGCGAAGAGATTTACTGGAGTGAGCTACGACCGTCAGAGTCAGGTAGAAATGTCATAGTGCGGCGGGGTGCAGATGGTAAAATCGAGTCCCTCACGCCTAGTGGCTTTAATGTGCGTACTCGTGTGCATGAATATGGTGGCAGTTCCTTCCTTGTGGTGAATGGCACTGTTTACTTTTCCAACTTTATTGACCAACGCCTATATTGTCACCAGAGCGATCAAGAGCCGCAAGCCATCACCCCAAAAGCTGCCACACGCTATGCAGACGGTGTTTTTGATCGTCAAAACAACCGAATTATTTGTGTGTATGAAGATCACACAGATGTGACAAAGGAGGCGAGTAATAGTTTAGTCGGCGTGGAACTAGACGGAGATCATAAAATCCAACTATTAGTATCTGGAAATGACTTTTATGCTTCGCCTCGCCTTAGCCCGGATGGTTCACGTTTAGCTTGGCTGACTTGGAACCATCCTAATATGCCTTGGGATGGGACTGAACTATGGGTTGGGGAATTAAAGGCAGATGGTTCTTTGGGAAATACTCAAAAAATTGCTGGGGATTTAGATGAGTCTATTTTTCAGCCACAGTGGTCGCCAGATGGTAAGTTGTATTTTGTTTCTGACCGTACAGGTTGGTGGAATATATATCGTTGGCAAGATGAAAATGTAGAAGCGCTAACTCAAATGGAAGCAGAATTTGGTCAGCCGCAATGGAATTTTGGGATGTCCACTTATGCTTTTGGGTCTGCTAACCAGATTATTTGTACTTATACCCAGCAAGGCATTTGGTATTTAGCAAGCCTTGATACACTAACACGTCAGTTAGAACTAATAAATACGCCCTACACAGATATTAGTTCTCTCCACGCGACCTCTAACCAGGTGGTTTTTCGTGGAAGCTCGCCAACTCAATTAGCAGCAATTGTCCGTTTGGATCTGACAACTAAAGAGCTAGAAGTACTACGGTGTTCTAGTGATGTAACTATTGATGCTGGTTATCTTTCTTTACCTGAAGCTATCGAGTACGAAACATCTGATGGCAAAACAGCATACGCCCTTTTCTACTCACCTCGAAACCGTGACTATACGGCTCCTGAGACTGAAAAACCGCCCTTGATTGTCAAAAGTCACGGTGGCCCCACCGCAGCAACTTCTAGTAGCCTCAATTTTAGCATTCAGTATTGGACTAGCCGAGGAATAGCGGTTTTGGATGTAAATTATGGTGGCAGTACAGGGTACGGGCGGGAGTATCGGCAACGCCTGGATGGGAACTGGGGAATTGTAGATGTGGATGATTGTGTTTTTGGTGCGCGTTACTTGGTGTCACGGGGAGATGTAGACGGCGCTCGTCTAACCATTTCCGGCGGGAGTGCAGGTGGTTACACAACGCTTTGTGCCTTAACTTTCCGAGATACTTTTAAAGCAGGAGCCAGCTATTTTGGTGTCAGTGATTTGGAAGCTTTAGTTCGGGACACACATAAGTTTGAATCCCGGTACTTGGATCGTCTGGTTGGCCCTTATCCACAACAGCGTCAGATTTATCAACAGCGCTCGCCAATTAACTTTAGTGAGCGTCTAGCCTGCCCAATGATTTTTTTCCAGGGATTAGAAGATCGAGTAGTTCCGCCCAATCAAACTGAAGCAATGGTTACAGCGCTAAGAACAAAAGGTGTACCTGTGGCTTATGTTGCTTTTGAGGGTGAAGAACATGGTTTCCGCAAAGCCGCAAACATCAAGCGTTCTTTGTCAGCAGAACTTTACTTTTATTCACGAATTTTCAATTTTGAAATTGCCCAACCAGTTGAGCCTGTAGTCATTGAAAACTTTTAGCTCCAACTTAACAAGGCGATCGCCGCCATTGTAGTAGTTTGCAGTGCTTCACGACAGGCTTGACCGCAATACTGCTCGCTTTGTGCATTTTTAACTCGGCATTGGGTTTAGGGTAAAGGTTAAACAGCGAATAATAGCTGAACATGAAAATTCAAGTATAAATTTTATCAAGTAATTTGAGGTTCAATCAAAGAGTTAAAGATAGAACCACAAAAATTATCGGGAAAGGCAGAGGGCAGGAGGCAGAAGGCAGAAGGCAGAAGGCAGAAGGCAGAAGGGAATTCTGCTTCCTGTCCACAGAGAGTGACCGGACCGAACTTGGGTTTAAGACAAGAACACTGAACTCTTGTTCAGTCGCTCCAAGACAGTACGGTGTTGAATCCCCTTCTGACTTGATCCTTCTGCCCTCTGCCCTCAGCATAAGTGCCTTCTTCAACCCAACTTCCAGCTATCCATCGGCAACACAGATGCAACACAATTTCTGCATTATTTTGTAACTAAACTTTACTGTTTACTTTCATGTATTTTGTTAAATTGTGTTGAAATTACTAGTAATTTTGATTTTTTTATTTAGGATTATTTTCTGATAAACTTGTATTTTTCCTCATTTAATATTTGATTATGGAATTAGTATTAGTGAAGCTAGGAGGTTCCTTAATTACTGACAAGGATAAACCTTATACTGCTCGAAGAGAAGTTATAACACAACTGGTTGAGCAAGTGAGCCTAATCAAACATGAAAATCCTAATCTGAAACTGATTATTGGTAACGGTGCTGGTTCTTTTGCCCACCAATCAGCGAATAAATATAATACAATTAATGGTTTTTCATGTGATGAAGAAAAACTAGGGTTTTGCTTAGTTCACCAAGATGCTTTAGATTTAAATTTCCTCCTAGCTAAAAGTTTTTTACAAGCATGTTTACCAGTGGTAAGTTTGCCACCTATTACTATGATAATCACTCATAATAAGAAACTGTTGAAGAGTGACTTTAGTGTAATAGAAAGTAGTCTACAAGCAGGTTTGATTCCTTTAATTTTTGGTGATGTCGTTCTAGATAAAGCTATTGGTGGTACTGTCCTCTCGACAGATGCAATGCTTGCAGAACTAGCGAAATACTTCTATCTTCAAGGTAAGTTTAAAATTCGACTAATAAATGTTGGGAATTATGCAGGTGTATATGATCAAGATGGGCAAGTAGTTTCCAATATTACTCAAGCTAACTATTCTCAGATTAAACCTTTCTTGGACAAGAGCAAATCAGTAGATGTTACTGGTGGGATGGCTAAGAAAGTTGAGGAGTTTTTGATTATTTCTAGTTTAGGGATTGACTGCTGGATAATTGATGGGAATATCCCAGGGAATTTAGCCTCTTCAGTTTTAGGTACGCCAACTCTAGGCACTTTGATTAGGCCATTTTAACTAAAATGATTTCAAAACTGTTGGTAGTTAATCCGAATTACTTACCCTTAATCTTTTTGAGATAACTCATTGAGAAAGGCAGAGGGCAGTTCTTGCTGAAGGCAGCTATGAATCTATCCCACTAATAAATTTCGGCTCTCCCAGATGTGAACTCTCGCTAAGGAAAGAAAGCCATTAAAGCAGGCGGAAGGCGGAAATTCGCTCTCACCGCACAACCTCTGTGCTTCTTCTTTTCTGTCCCCTGCTTGTTGGTTGTCCTCTTCCTTACCTGTAGCAACACATTTCAAGTGAGTTGCTCTCGGTTTGTCATAAAAATGCTCCTGATAATTGTTTCTGTATGTGAGTAAATAACTGCGCGGCAAAACTGGGTGGTACAGAGTAGCCAATGATTGACCCAGCCGTAGCAGTCTCTTTTGGGAACTCATACCAAGACGGAAAACCTTGTAAAATTGCAGCCCCCTCAACAGACAAAGACTTGACTGTACCATCAGGCAACCAGATATCAGCGAACTTACTACGGTTGCAACCTTTGTGATCTGTGAAATGCGATCGCAGAATGGTATTGCAAGGTAAATGCCCAGGCTCGTACTTCAGTCCGTTGCGCCCTCCAACTCTCTCTAGTAGCAATGGTGTTGGTTCGTTAGCCGTCAGAAATTGTTCTACCGCTTGCTGTTGTTTGGGGAGTAGTTGAGAATCGGTCATCATAGGAATGAGATGAGCAATGGCATCGTACCAACCTATTGGTTTTCTGTAAGCGGGTAAAGCAACGCCAAAACCTCTACTTGCAATCAGGACTAACCGCCGACGCGCCTGGGGCAACCCAAAGTCAGCCATGTTGACCACGCTGTAATTGACCGAGTATCCCTCTTGCTCCAAAGCATCCAGGATGATACTAAAACTCTGACTGTTCTGATAGCATGGGACATTTTCGAGAGTAAACACCCGTGGCTGTAACTGTCGGATGGCTTCTGCTACTGCGATAGCGAAGCGCCGACCTGTCGGTTCGCTGCACTCAGATCATCAGCCGTTTCAATACCCTTACCCGCTTTGGCTGTGTGAGCTTGACTGAAGTTGGCACACACTGGGGAGGCATGGAGGTAATCGGGGCGGCGGGGAAAACCTATGAATCCTAACCGTGCTATTTCTTGGACTGTTAGCTGGACGACTCTACACCCATATTCCCTGAAATTGCGGTGATGGGTTTTGGCGATCGCCCTGCTCAAGTCTGGTTTTGTGGGGTCGAACTCTACTGCAATGACCGGACGAATCCCGGCTTGCACCATCCCCGCTTCAATCCCGCCGCCACCAGCGAAAAGTACTACAGCGATCGGTGCATCATCTGGTAAAACTGGTTTTAATTTTGTGTTATCAAAATTTTTGCAGACATCTAATTTTGGTGATGACTTTTTGGATTTCGCTTTTTTGATAAAGGCGATGATATTCTCTCGTGTTGCCCTCTCTTGTTGCAGTGTCCGAATCATTGGAACAGCGCTAGGGGGAATTGAACCTATACTTTTGCCTTTCCATGCCCCGTTTATCTTCTCTTTCCAATTGAATGCCCATCACCAATGAAAGGGATTATTCGGGTCACGTTCACCAATCACACGGGGATAAGAAACAGTCTCTCCATCAAGTAGCTTTTTAGTTTAAAACCCTACAAAAAACTTTTCCTTCCCCCGCCTGTGAAAAACAGTGTGGGGGATTTGCTTTTATTCTCGTACCGGAACAGGAAATTCCCTAACCTGTAATTCTTGTGGAAACTCTTCAATGTCTCCCCCTTTTTTGTCGCGGGTTTTAAATCGCTGTCCCCCAAATATTGCATTCGCCCCCAACTGCTTCACAAACACAGGTGTTTTAGCTACCTGACACTGTTGGACAATTGATTCGAGCCATTCGATGTGGCATGGTCTGGAATTTG
>NZ_JABXKJ010000046.1 GCF_017115085.1 Nostoc sp. NMS7
ATTGATTCAACAATCGCTAATAATTTTTGCTTACCGCAACTTATTGAGCGGATACGAATATTCTTACGAGCAGGTGATGAAAATCGCAGAAGATTTGGTTGCCGAAATGGAAATTGTTTACGAACAATCTGCGCTACCTCACAAACCTGATTTGGAACAAATTAATGAGTTATGTATGGAATTGGTGGAAATGCAGAATTGGTAAATGAAAAAGGAGAGACGCGATTAATCGCGTCTGTACATGAGTTAGGAGAGACGCGATTAATTGCCTCTGTACATGAGTTAGGAGTTTATAATTAATTTTTCACTCATTAACTGATAACTCATAACTAATTTTAAAGAGTGTACATTAAGTCAGCAAAGCCATAGAGGCTGATGATGAGCAATAGTGATGCTGTTAGTTGGGTAATTCGCTTTTGGGGTGAGGGCGCGATCGCTTCCCGCACTAAGATAGAAATAGATGCCCCAACTACTAAGCTTAAGCCTAAAATTAAGTATGGTCTGTCGGGTAAAATACTGGCTATTGCCAGCATTGCGATCGCTAATAAGAGCATCAATAATTCTACAAATCTGGGCGGGTTGTATTGGCTAGATAAAATAAAGCTGTTGAACCAAAAAGACCAAAATCTCATAGTCAGTGTTGAATGTTGAATGTTGAGTTAAAAGTGCTGAGTTAGACTCTGCCAATTTTAGATTTTGAATTTTGGATTTTTTCGTCAATCCCTTCTCCCAAGGGGAGACGCTGCGCGAACGGCTTGGTGCAGTCGCTCATGGGGGAAACCCCCAAGACCCTTACGGATTCGCCAGTCGCTTCAAGTCGGGAAACCCGCCCAACGCGCTGGCTCACCGCGCTGCTTCACCAAAATCCAAAATCGAAAATCCAAAATTAATTAACCCCTAACCCCTAACTTTTGAACCTGTGCCGTTTTTTTGTGCAGTATCACTTTCTGGTAGTTCGACACCAAAGACGCGGCTAAAAGCTTTGGCGACTTTATAGCCAGAATCAATCGATTCTAAAGGGTCTTTCCGCAGTCTGTGACGCAAGCATAGCGTAATTACACGATGGATATCATCAACTGTAACTTCCGTCCGTCCTTCATAAGCTGTTAAAGCTTTGGCGGCGCGGTTACTAACAATGTCACCCCGCAAACCATCTACATCTAGTTCTGAGCAGACTTCAGAAATTTTCACCCGCAGATCATAGTCAATTTTCACTTCTGGCAAAAGTTGTTGAGCATTGACAATTTGCTCTTGCAATGCTTCTTGTTCAGTTTTGTACTTTTCGAGAAATACTGGCGGATTTTGGTCAAAATCCGCCCGTTGTTCCACGATTTGCACCCGCAAGACTGGTTCTTTTACTGTGTGAATTTCTGCGTGCATCCCAAAGCGATCGAGCAATTGGGGGCGTAGTTCGCCTTCTTCTGGGTTTCCAGAACCCACAAGAACAAAACGCGCTGGGTGACGGATAGAAATACCTTCTCGTTCTACAGTGTTCCATCCACTGGCGGCGGAGTCGAGTAGCACGTCTACGAGGTGGTCATCTAGCAAGTTGACTTCATCCACATAGAGAATGCCTCGGTTAGCCTTGGCCAACAGTCCCGGTTCAAAGGCTTTGACACCTTCAGATAAAGCTTTCTCAATGTCGATTGTGCCACAAACTCGGTCTTCTGTAGCTCCTAGCGGTAGGTCTACCATTTGGACTTTTTTCTGAGTTACAGGAATTTCGTCCCCTTGTTGTAACAGTTGGCGGACTTCATCGCTCATCAAGTCGGGGTCGCTAGGATCACTACTGAAGGGATCATTGGCAACCACAGAAATTTCTGGCAGCAGATCCGCCAGCGCCCGGATAGTTGTGGATTTCCCGGTGCCGCGATCGCCCATGATCATTACACCACCAATTTTGGGGTCAATCACGTTCAATAGCAGCGCCAGTTTCATTTCTTCCTGGCCCACAATTGCCGTAAAAGGAAATACTATGCGACGCGCACTTGCCGTGGATTGAGCAGTTGGACTCACTAAATTACCTTAACAATATTTTTCTTATTACAGTTTTCTATTGTGACACAGATAGGGTCTGGAATAGTTTAGTAAATTAAAAAGTATTATTTAATACAGTTGTTTATGTATATATACTAGCTAAATTTTGGCATTTGAAAGTGATTATCTTCCTGATATAAAACTAGTAATAAGAAGATTACCTGATGGTATTATTCTAAGTAATCCAGAGATATTTTATGAAAAATTAAAATACATATAAAGGTATGAAAGAAAAATTTCAAGATGAGATAAAAAGCTCTTCACTTAGAGTTTTAGACCTTTTTGCCGGTTGTGGAGGGTTATCTTTAGGCTTTCAAAATGCTGGATTTAATATTGTAGCGGCATTTGATAATTGGAAACCAGCTATAGATGTTTATCAAAAAAACTTTAGCCATGAAATTTTTGATTACGATCTTAGTAATTTGAGGAAAAACTATCAAATTTTTAGAGAAATGCGTCCTGAAATTATTATTGGTGGACCTCCATGCCAAGACTTTTCTAGTGCTGGCAAACGTGATGAAGATTTAGGAAGAGGGGATTTAAGTATTGTATTTTCTGAAATAGTTACAAGTGTTCTTCCTCAGTGGTTTGTGATCGAGAACGTAGAACTATTTCGTAAAAGCAATAAATATCAAGAGGCTAGACAAATCTTGAAAGCTGCCGGATATGGTTTAAGTGAAATAATTTTGGATGCTAGTCTGTGCGGTGTACCTCAAAAGCGAAAAAGATTTTTTTGCTTGGGAGAGTTACAAGGAAAAGACGAAAGTCTAGAACCTTACCTGAAAAAAAGGTTAGCAGATAAACCAATGACCATTAGAGATTATCTCGAAAATAAATTAGAAATTCAATATTACTACAGACATCCCAGAAGTTACCAAAGAAGAGGAATTTTTAGTATTGATGAACCTAGCCCAACAGTAAGAGGAGTTAATCGTCCTATTCCTAAAACCTATAAAAAACACCCTAAAGATCCAGTCCCCGTTATAGAAAACTTACGCCCATTGACTACAATTGAAAGAAGCTACTTGCAGACTTTCCCAGAAACATTTATTTTTGAAGGAACAAAAACAGACCTGGAACAGATGATCGGAAATGCTGTCCCAGTCAAGCTTGCAGAATATGTTGCTCAAAGTATCCTTGAATATCTGAAAGATAATTTAAATAAATCTATAAGAATTACAGAAAAAACTTATGTTTAAGCATTCAGTTCCAATAAATAAATTGAATTACTATATCTTTTCTAATGGTTTATTGAAGGTGATACCTAATATTCTAAAAAAATTAGAAATCAGTTATTAAAACAAAATGGGAGATTCGATTAAGTAGTTTAAATCTCCCAAAGTGTTTTTACTTTAGTCATTAGTTTAACTTATATTTATCAAAGTTTACATCAATCTCTTAGCAGAAGTTGATGCCTGAATGATTATCATTACTCTACACTGGTGATTTTATTTTTTGGAACCAATGGAGTATAACCAATGCCCCATTCTCAATGTCTATTGGGCACTAATAACCACTAACTGCGTCAAGCATCTTATAACTTTGCTAGGTCTGCTTTAGTTTTTATGGTGCAAAAGTTCCATAAGCAGGGAACGAACATCTACCAACCAATTAATCCTGTAGTCAGCATAAATACTTGTAGACTATATGGTTAATAGATTCAATTATAAAAGCAAGCAATGACGTGTGTGGGTAGCTAATGCATCATTCAAATCTATGAAATTATCTTTTATTGTTCAAAGTTGGCGGCGTAAATGTACAGCAGCTTGTCGTCAGACATCGCTTAAGTATCTTTTCCCAATTCTCATTTTAATATCCTTTGTTACGGTATTGTTGGTAGACAGTTTCACCCCTGCGATCGCCCAAGATGGCCGCTTTGGCGCGATCGCACAGTTACCTCGTCAGGAAATTCGCGGGGTTTGGATGACCACTAATGATTTTGACACCCTCAAGAGTCGCGCCAAAGTGCAGGATGCGGTTAGTCAACTGCGGCGGCTAAACTTCAACACAATCTATCCTGTGGTGTGGAATTCTGGCTATGTAATGTATCCCAGTGCCTTAGCACAACATGCGGGTATTCAACCTTTTGTCTACAAAGGTTCAGATGGACATGATATTCTGGCAGACCTGATTAACCAAGCCCATCGCCAAGGATTGCTGGTGATTCCCTGGTTTGAATTTGGTTTCATGGCTCCCCCAACCTCAGAACTGGCACTGAATTATCCAGATTGGTTCACACAAAAGCGGGATGGTAGCCAAACTTCAATCAGTGCAGGGGGTGAGGTGATGTGGCTGAATCCGTTCCATCCCCAAGTGCAACAGTTCATTACCAATCTTGTGCTAGAAACTGTTACCCAATATGATGCCGATGGCATTCAGTTTGACGATCACATGAGTTTACCCTACGAATTTGGCTACGATCAATATACAGTTGCCTTATATACCCAAGAAACCAATAATGCTCCCCCAACTAATCCCCAAGATGCGGCATGGATACAGTGGCGGGCAGATAAAATTACGGCGTTCATGGTACAACTTAACCAAGCGGTGAAGCAGAGAAAACCCCAGGCGATTTTCTCCGTTGCTCCCAATTACTATGATTTGGCTTACAAGTTTCACCTACAAGATTGGCTGAGTTGGATGCGGCAAAATATTGTAGACGAGTTAATTGTGCAAATTTATCGTCCGAATCTGCAAAGTTTTGTGGCAAATATTTCTCGCCCAGAAATTCAAGAAGCGCAACAAATAATTCCAACTGCAATTGGCATTATGGCAGGGTTACGAAATAATCCAGTTTCCATCCAGCAAATTAAGTCTCAGGTGCGGGCTGTCCAAGAACGCCATCTAGGTGTAACCTTCTTTTACTATGAAAGTCTTTGGAATGATGCTCTAGAACCCTTGAACGAGCGACAAGCTGGATTTGAAAATCTCTTTCCATCTCCGGCACTCCGCGCCAAAATTGAATAACTTTTCTGTTCAAGATGATGTTACTGTACTAGAAATTAAGCTTTTTACGCCTAATAGGTGGTGCGATCGCCGCGATCAGCCTGCATAGACTAATTCCCTTGCAGGCATAGAGTTTTAAGTGTTTTATTCTGTGCATCTTCAGAGAAAATAGTCCCATTAACTCTAGTGAACACTTAACTCTAGAACCAAATAGTCCTGAGATGCGATCGCTCTGAGAATTTCTATACGTAAGCACTGTTGTTTCAACTCCTTTCCGAAATCATTAAACCTATTGCAAAAATACTTGAACTGCTGCTAAAGCTACGCTGTGGTAAACCAGCCTGATGAAAGATACATTCTGATTATGGGAATACTAGATTTAACACCAGACTTCACAGGAAGAAGTTAACTCATCCCCCGGCTTGAAGCCGGGGGTAAATCGAAGTCATTAGTTATTAGTCATTAGTCATTAGTACCAATGACTAATGACTAATGACAATGGAAAGGCGGGCGGCTATCCCGGACACTCCTGTTGTTGGGATGGGATTCCCGCCGATTTTCGTTGATGTCTAAAGGCGAATGGAATAACATCTCGAAAAATACAGTTCCCCTGGAATGACCCATAACATACCTAAAACCAGTGAAGCATAATACAATTACCCATGATTTTGACTCTGGTTGGCAAGGAGAAATACTACCTCCACAGGAAAATGACGACCATTTATCGGAAGCATCTAAGCTACTACGGCAAGGAATTCAACAGCAGCAAGCTGGTGAATTAATAGTGGCGATGAAGTCTTTGCAACAATCCTTGGGGCTGTTTCAGGCAGTTGGGGATTTGCAAAAACAGGCACAGGTACTTTCTTTTTTAGGATTGGTAACTTATAGCGATGGAGACTACAAAGGTGCTATCTCCTACTCCCAACAGTGTTTGTCTTTGAGTGAAGACACTTCAGATTTAGCATTGCAGATGCAAGCACTTTCCCATTTAGGCAATGCATATCGTCACCTGAATGACCATCAAAAAGCAGTTGAATTTCTAGAAAAGTGTTTGAAAATAACGCAGCAATTGCAAGACAAACGCAGTCAAGTTGCAGCACTGAATAATTTGGGATTAGTTTATAAAGCTTTAGGCAACTTTACACAGGCAATTGAATATCAACAGCAAAGCCTAGAAATTGTGCGGGAACTCAAAGATAATTGGGGCGAGGAACAGGTACTCAAGAATTTGGGTAATGCTTGGTATGCTTTGGACAATTACCCAAAAGCGATCGCCTATTATGAACAGTGTGTAGTACTATCACGCTCTTTAAAAAATGTTCGCAGTGCTTCTCAGGTGCTAAAAAATTTGGGAAATGCTTGTTATGCCTTAGGTGATTATGCTCAAGCCATTAAGTATTATGAAGATCGCTTGCAATTAGCCAAAGAAACTCAAGACAAGCGTAGCGAGGAACAGTCTTTAGGTAGTTTAGGAGTTGCTTGTGAAGCTTTTGGTGACTATAACAAAGCAATTACATATTATGAAGAACGTTTGCTGTTAGCTAGGAATATGAAAGACCGCCGCAGTGAACAAGAAGCTCTTGCTCGTCTAAAAGCTGCTTGCTACGCCTTGGGTGATTATGCTAAAGCTATGCAATACCAGCAGGAAACATCTCCAAATAGTTAAACTTGATGTGATGGACAAGTCAAGTCTTTGAGCTAGATCGGCTAATCTCAACTTCTGACTACTACGCCTTAATCCTCCAAACCTATGCTATATTTGCTTCCTAGCTTTTCTCTCTTTTATTAAGAAAGATGTGACTAATGCATAGCGTAAATTAGCTCAGGTATTGAATGTTGTTACACAATGTTATGAGGGAGTGAAATCTCTTGACTGAGCAAATCATCATCTTTGACTACGATACCCACTGGCCAATTCTCTTCGAGGAACTACGGGTTTCCGTGGCCGAGGTTCTTGGTGACTTGGCATTGGCTATTGAACACGTAGGCAGCACCTCTGTGCCTGGACTCCCGGCAAAGCCAATCATCGATATGGACGTGGTTGTAAAGACATCTGCCCACATCCCAAAGGTGAGTGAGCGACTCGCTACTCTAGGGTATGTGTATGAAGGTGATAAAGGCATTAGAGGGCGGGAAGCCTATGTTTGGCCACCAAACAAGCCACGCCACCATCTTTATGTCTGCCCGCGCGATAGTGAGGCACTCCAACTCCACCTATTATTCCGAGACTATCTTCTTAAACATCCCAATGAAGCACAAAGATATGGATGCCTAAAACGAGAACTCGCTCTGAAGTTCACAAATGATATTGAAGCGTATACTAATGCTAAAACTACATACATTCAAATGATCGTTGAACGAGCTTTAAAAGATGGCTGCTGGCAATGCTAGCAAGAAACATCTCTTATAGTTATCAGTTTTTCTTCTGTTGGCTGATTTACAAGGGGTGCATCCCAGTTTTTATTCCACGAATAGAGAATAAAATCTTAATACCCGTAGCGCAGAGAGAAAAAAAGAGATTTTACGAGTCACCTTGAAAGGGCTAGTTCTGAATTCAAAATTTAAAATTATTCGCATAAGTCAATTCCCCCAATTGTCTTTTGCTGCTGGAGATATAGGAGAACTTCTAATGTATCTACTTGGGGAAATTCCCGGTAAAAATTACTCACACTGCGGAAGGATTCCGGTGTTTGCAGAACAATTGTGCGATCGCCCCACTGTTCTAACCAAGGTAGCAATTTTTGTGGCGCTACTGGAGTACATAGCCAAACTGCGGCTGGAGAAAGCGCTTTCATCGCAGTTGCCGCTACCGCTATTGTCATACCTGTAGCAATGCCATCATCAACTAAGATCAGCGTAGCATCCTTTGCATTGAACTGCGGACAAGCAGGAATTAATTGAGCCTCAAGAGACTTAGCTTGGTCGAGCGCTTTATTTAAAGCCACTTCCCGCGATCGCGCCTCATTTTTAGGCCGAAATAGTTTTTGATTAGTCCAAAGAACATTTCCGGAAGTAGTGACTGCACCAATTGCTAACTCTGGGTTTTCTGGATAGCTAATCTTTTTCGCCACAATAATTGTCAGTGGACAATCCAAAAGACGTGCTATTGGTGCGGCTACTGGTACACCCCCTCTTGGCAAAGCATAAACAATTGGTACAGGCTTGATCCCAGAATCAATAGTTTGCTGAGTCAAAACATCATGAATCACTTGCGCCAACTCCTCACCCGCATGGGTGCGATCGGCGAAAAGTGGGGTATGTGACATGGTTTCCCCCAGCATCTTAGGACGGCACTGCTTTTATCATGACTGAATTTTGTCTCAAATTAACTGATACAATCAGATTTGTATAAATTATCAGTATTCAGCAAAAGTCTATTTACTCTGATATATCTCCAACCTGAGCGGTATTTAACTCAGATAAGACAGCTGGCGCTGATGCCAAAATCCTGATTTTCATGAGCAGCCAAAACCAACTCAGCCTCTTCGACGACTCAACCTTTAACCAACGTGAACTGATTCCCACAGACGCGAAAATTGCGATCGCTCCGGGAACTTATTCCAGCATAACGGAATTGACACAGGATTGCGATCGCTGCCACCGTTGTCCATTGGGAGACACTCGGACTCATGCTGTTGTCGGACGCGGGAATCTAAAAGCCCCAATTATGGTTATAGGGGAAGCGCCAGGTCAAAATGAAGATGAAACGGGTTTACCATTTGTGGGCAGATCCGGGCAGTTGTTGGAGAAAATTTTGGCATCTGTGAATCTGACTACCGAGCAGGATGTATACATTGCCAATATCAACAAATGTCGCCCGCCAGAAAATAGAGTTCCCACTCCTGTAGAAGTGGCGGCTTGTCTACCCTATCTATTAGAACAAATTCGCCTAGTTGACCCCAAAATAATTTTGTTAACAGGTGCAACTGCTGTCAAAAGTATCACTGGGGATAAGCGGGGGATTACGAAAATTCGCGGACAGTGGTTGGAGTGGGAAGGGCGTTTATGTATGCCAATTTTTCACCCTTCCTACTTGCTGCGTAACCCTTCTAAGGAGAGAGGTGCGCCGAAATGGTTGATGTGGCAAGATATCCAGGCGGTGCGTGCCAAGTTAGACGAAATCCAAAATAACAGCTAATAAATATCTGGTGACTCAATTTGGGATTTTGGATTTTAGATTATCCACTCATCAACCAGTCGTACAAAATACCCAACTGAATTCTGACTCCTGACTCCTGAATTCTGTTTCGATAACCAGGGTATAACCAGAAGTGTAGTGACCAAAACAAGCGTAGTTATGAAAACTGCAATTTCGCTTCCAGATTCAATTTTTGAAGAGGCAGAAGCACTGGCTAGACAGTTAGGGGTATCTCGTAGTGAACTTTACACAAAAGCTTTGAAAGCATATTTGCGAAAATACACTCGGAATCAGATGTTGAACCAACTGAATAAAGTTTATTCTGAAGAGTCCTCTGAACTAGATTCAGTATTGGCAAAGTTACAATTTATGTCCTTGCCCCTTGAGGATTGGTAGTGTATCGCGGAGAAATTTGCTTTATCGTGCCGACGTACTTAAACCCCTAGATATTCATTAGACCTCTTGCAAAAGTATTTTGTGGTATAATAAAAAGTTTTACAATTTGCGATTAGGACTTTGAGGAGCAGTGAAAGTAGAGAAAGCCTGTTTAGGGCACGGCTTGGGGAGAATTCATGATTTTAGGCTATTTAAAACCAGTAATGTAAAATTTGGTGAATTACTCAAAGTCATAGCGGATAAAGGGTATCAAGGGATAAAAAAAATCCATCAATTAAGCGAAACACCAATTACAAAACCGAAGGGTAAGAAGTTAACAAAAGATCAGAAGAAATCTAATCGAGAACTCAATCGATTAAGAATTACTGTTGAACATGTAAATCGTCGTCTAAAGATATTTAAAATTTTGTCTGATAGATATCGAAATCGTCACCGACGTTTTGGCTTAAAGTCGAATTTAATTGCAGGAATTTATCATCACGAAATAGCCATATAAATCGATAATAAATCAAATTTATTAAATAATTTCAGTTATTAATCAATAGCTGAAACAACCTTTGCTGCCATTTTTTAGTTAGCGATCGCCTGATAATACTTGCTCGAAAAAATTTATAGAGTCTTACTATTTGAATTGCCAAAAGCTGGAATTACAATCACCCTTAATCATCCCACAAAATATTTATGCAAGAGTTCTTATGACTTATGGTGAAATTTTTTCAATAGAAACTTGATGCATAATTCGCTCTTTTAACGAATCTGCTGCAACTGCTGCATCGCACCAAAATTGTGAGCCAGCGCGTTGCGGTGAGCCAGTCCGGTGGACGGGTTTCCCGGCATAAAGGAGCCACTGCGGTGGACGGGTTTCCCGGCATAAAGCACGTGGCGTGAACTGGCGAACCCGGAGGAAGGTCTCCTCCGTTGTTTTACCATCTGCGTTTCGCACGGACTCTACCATACCAAGACTATTTAATTTTGACCAAATTGAATCTGGGTCAAGTCGCTCTTGAATATCAGATAACATTAGATAATAGCGAATTTCATGACGACCATGCCCTACTTCTTCTGTTTTATAGGTGCGATGTTGAATCTTCTGAAATCCTGTGCCTATGCCTGATTGGAATAGTTTTTCAACCTCATTATAAAGATTACCTTGGTTCTTCTTTAATGTGATTACATAATCTGCATTCTGCTGTGCGATTAACCTCACAATCTCTTTTTGACAACCTATGGCATCAATTGTGACAATACATCCAGATAGTTCTAAAACCTTTAATAACTCGGGAATTGCTGTAATTATAAGCAGAAAAATCAAGAAGATGATTTAGATGTCAGGCGAATTTGTGCAGAGTTGCGGTTTGGTGAGAAACCTGTTCCGGCGTTTAATTGGGAGATTGAATTTCCTGAAGTTTTTGATAGAGATAATCCGGGGTTTGATGCGATTGTTGGTAATCCGCCGTTTGCAGGGAAGAATACAACAATAAATGCTCATATTTCTGGTTATCAGGATTGGTTGAAAGTTGTTAATCCCGAATCTCATGGGAATGCTGATTTGGTGGCGCATTTCTTTAGACGAGCTTTTAGCCTTTTGCGAGAATCTGGATGTTTTGGATTGATTGCTACAAATACCATTGCTCAAGTTTTGTCCATCAAAACTCTCAAACTAGCTGCCGAGGTCAGCTATGGTTTGATGAGGGCGGTTCAGGTAATGACTTTGCTGATATTTTCGTGCGCTGTGAAGCATGCATTGCTCGTCGTCAGTTATCAGACGCAACAGTACCCAATGGCAAGGTCTTAGGAAAGTGTGAAGGGCATCGCCCTTGGCTTGGCCCCAAAGCCCAAGAACTCTGTATTTCTGAGGCCACGGGAAAATCAGAATATAATCGGCTTTTGGTTCGCTCTGCCAGCAATGCTTACTTTTCCCAGCTTCTGGGTGTCATTTCTCTACCAGATTCAGATGATGCTTTGCAAAAGGCGGTTAATTTAGTCTATGATGACTTTCTTCAGGAGACAGAAAGTAGCGATCAAATCAAATACGAACGCAAGAAGCAAAAAGTAGCTGCTGCCTTATTCGGATTTAGTGATGAAGCAGTATGGGTAGAAATCCAGCGCCGGCAGGGTGGGCAAGATAAGCAATACAAGAGCATTAAGCAAGTAGAAATCGAGACTTTGCTATCTAGTCCCTTTGAAGTCGGAGAAGATGTACCAGAAAGTGACTTTTATGCTCGGGCGCGAAAATTAGATCGCATCAAACCAAAATTACTACCTCTTATAGAACCCATTTGACATCTAAGAAGGTGCTGCTAGTCTCTTAACCATCAGTCG